>CANHGK010000001.1 GCA_947460235.1 Paenibacillaceae bacterium
AAACCTTGCGGACCTTCTGGACCGATTGGACCTTGCGGACCTGTTGCACCCGTTAAACCTTGTGGACCTTCTGGACCGATTGGACCTTGTGGACCTTCTGGGCCGATTGGACCTTGCGGACCTGTTGCACCCGTTAAACCTTGCGGACCTTCTGGACCGATTGGACCTTGTGGACCTGTTGCACCCGTTAAACCTTGCGGACCTTCCGGTCCGATTGGACCTTGTGGACCTTCTGGACCGATGGGACCTTGTGGACCTGTTGCTCCCGTTAACCCTTGTGGACCTTCTGGACCAATTGGACCTTGTGGACCTTCTGGACCGATAGGACCTTGTGGACCTGTTGCTCCCGTTAAACCTTGCGGACCTTCTGGTCCCGTTAAACCTTGCGGACCTTCTGGTCCGATTGGACCTTGTGGACCCGTTGCTCCCGTTAAACCTTGCGGACCTTCTGGACCGATTGGACCTTGCGGACCTGTTGCACCCGTTAAACCTTGTGGACCTTCTGGACCGATTGGACCTTGCGGACCTTCTGGACCGATTGGACCTTGCGGACCCGTTGCTCCCGTTAAACCTTGCGGACCTTCTGGTCCGACTGGACCTTGTGGACCTGTTGCACCCGTTAAACCTTGCGGACCTTCTGGTCCGATTGGACCTTGTGGACCTGTTGCTCCCGTTAAACCTTGCGGACCTTCTGGACCGACTGGACCTTGCGGACCCGTTGCTCCCGTTAAACCTTGTGGACCTTCTGGACCGATTGGACCTTGCGGACCTTCCGGACCGATTGGACCTTGTGGACCTGTTGCACCCGTTAAACCTTGTGGACCTTCTGGGCCGATTGGACCTTGCGGACCTTCTGGGCCGATTGGACCTTGCGGACCTTCTGGACCAATTGGACCTTGTGGACCTGTTGCTCCCGTTAAACCTTGCGGACCTTCCGGACCAATTGGACCTTGCGGACCTTCTGGTCCGACTGGACCTTGTGGACCTGTTGCACCCGTTAAACCTTGCGGACCTTCTGGTCCGATTGGACCTTGCGGACCTGCTGGGCCTTGTGGACCGATTGGACCTTGTGGGCCTGCTGGGCCTTCTGGACCGATTGGACCGCATGGACCTTGTGGACCTGCTGGACCTTGCGGACCTTCTGGTCCTTGCTGTCCTTGTTTACCTTCAATTCCTTGAGGACCTGCCGGCCCTTCTGGTCCCTGAAGACCTGCTGGACCTTGTGATCCTTGTGAACCTTGAGATCCTGCTGGTCCTTGTGGACCCGTTGCACCTTGCGAACCTTGCGGACCCTGAATACCTTGCGGGCCTTGTGGGCCAACGCAACAATGACAATCATTACAATCTGGATCCAATAAATTTTTATTTTCCAAAGACCCGGCTTCGACTATTCCATCTTTTTCAATTTCCGATTTTGATTTTCGTTGATACATTATAAATCTCTTCACTCCTTTTTTTGAAACTTAACGCATCGTATTAAGCGGAGTGATGCCTAGTAAGGGCAATTCGATCGATCAATTACAGCTACTCGAGACTTCGCATTGATTCGAAAATAAAAGTCCAAAAATAATAATAATGAAACGATTTAACAAAAAAATAAATCGCAAGAAGCGCACATTCCAAATTGCGGTCAATCGCATATCTAATAAAATGCAAAAAAAATTGGAGGAATGTCCACGATGCTACATTCATTAACTAACAATCAATATGCCAATGTCTCAAACGGAAATTTTTCTTGTTGCTCTCAAAAATCGTACGTTCAAGACCAAATTTGTTTTCCGTTCAATATCATTCCCGTCACAAATTCGTTTTTTCAGGAGTTATATGTTGCAGGCATCAATCCTACAAAACTTTTCTCCACGGGGACAATTTTTGTTAGCTCTGCTCCCGTTTCAAGAATCATTACGTTAAATTTTTATATTGGCGGTAGCGCAAGTACTCTTGTTAATTCAGTACAAATAACCCCAGGAACAACACTCTCGTTTACACAATCTGGATTTGACACAATTGAATTGGCCGTTTCTGCATGTCACACAAACACACCAAACATCACCGGAAATGTATGTATGACGGTGCGTTATCCAGTTAATTAAACAGTATAAAAAAAGATTTGACCGCTCAACTCCTCTAACTCCTCTTTTCGATCAATAAAAAACAGCCTATGTATTTGCCACACAACGATTCCATAGCAATTCAGGCCTTGTTGTGACTTGCACCGATCCATACAGAACTAACGTATTGCTAGGCCTCTATTCTTCTTTCAACAACGAAGCGACTTTCGGTCAATGATTCGAAGTGTAATTAATTGTTGGTCTGACGCCGCGCCTGCACCACTTGCGTGGGAGAACCATGATTTTAATGTTTTAAAAATGAAACCTCCGCAGCTGAAAAGACCGCGGAGGTTTTGGTTCAAATAGATACCACTATTTTTTATTATTTTTGTCCAAAATCCTTTTCATACAAAAGCTGACTCGCTTGATTGCGATGCGCAGCCGTTATGTGCGTACTGAGCGAACCAATCGCTGCGGCTATTGCACCCGCATCATCCGTCAAACCAACAATCGGTAGCACATCGGCTACCAAATCCGTTGGTAAAATGAAATATGCAAGTGCGGTAAACGCAATTGCACGCGCATAAAGTGGTGTCTTTGCGTCCAGTGCACAGTAGTATAAACAAACCGCTTCAAAAACAAAAGGGACTTTTCCGGCAAAATGTTTGAGTTTATGAAAAAAATGTTCCTTCACGTATGGCTCATCGTCGCCAATTTTCTTGAATTGTTCATCAGAGTTGTTCATCGGATTTCAGTCCATTTCTTCGAAAATAACGCCGTCCAAATGTTGTTTTGCCTGTAACACGTATTCCAATATCGAATCCAATTCATTCGATAATTCATTACTTAGACTGTCACTCTTTAGCGTGATCAATCGTTCAAGTTTTACCATCGCATTCAGCACAGAAATATGTGCATCGGGCAATGATTCACCAGTATATCCGCTTTCGTGCGCAGTCCCTACTTCGCTCTGAATCTGGAAATGCTCGATTAATCGATACAAAAAAACGCGAAGATTTTTCAAATCACCAAGCACATCATCAAGTGGATATTCCATCGTTTTACCGACGGAATTACTGAGTTGAACGACATTTGAGTTGGGAATTATGGTCAGTTTCAAAGATTCAAATTCAGCGTATGACTCGGACATTTGCTTAAACCACGCTTTGACTTCTTTTGCGGATTCAAATTCAAAAGCGAGTTTCTCAACGTTTTCTTCCATGATCTCGCGAAACCAGTTTTCCGTTTCGGTAATGATATAAGACACAAACATCGAATTCATCGGGTACCCCTCCGTATATTTCGTTCGATTACTCGGTCACATCGTACACATCAAAATCGGTATAGGTCATATTTTGTGCAAAGTCTTCAATCGCGAATCCAAATGTGTAAGCTCCTTTCGGTAGCGGATTGCGTTCAATTTTCGTCGTTTTCGAGAAAATTAATTTCGTCCCGTTCTGATATGTCGTTTTCCCCGTCTTCTCATCATACACTTCAAGGAGCGGAACAATGACATCACCTTTCTTCAATTTGGTAATGTCACGGTCAACGACATTTGTTTTTTCGTCGATCCCTTCCCAGGCACCAAGAATTTTGTAGGTATCGGAATCATAATTGTAATCCACATATAAGTCGACATCTTCGTTATTCAAAAGTGCAGGAACTGTATAAATGGCATGGTCATCGTATTGTTGGTCAATATCCATTGTAATAAAAGAACCATTTAATGTTACCCATTCACCGCTCCATTGACTTGATAACACACCCGTATCCTCGTTAAAATCGATGTCATTGTCTAGTCCTAGCATTAGTGTTTTTGTTTCTTCTTTATTTAAGTATTTCCCAAGCACAGAATATGCGTCTGAAACATCATCGAGTTGATTTTTTGGAATTACAAATTGCGTAAGATCAGCATTTCCATTTTGACCTTTCACATTCGTAAGATTAGAATCTGGCAATTCAACACCTGTTGTTCTACTTAATATCCCGTCTGAAAACGTCCAAATCAAATCTTCGAACGCACTAGACATTCCAACGGTTGAATACACATCCAAATTACTCTCGAAATTATCTTGATCCCAATATGGGAAATACACAGAAAGCCCCGTCGCATGAGGCGCGAGTACCGATGTTAGCTTGGATTTAACTGCGTTTTTGACTGCGCGGATCACTGCTTCACTCTCTGCCGGATGCTTTGCACTTGTTCTTAGCGCAAGATCACCAAGGTCAACCATGTCAGAATTGTCTTCTGGGTTGGAGCCTTTACCGAATGATTCTGCGATGTTACGCTGCTTTGCCAACCAATTCAATTGTGACTTGGCCGTTAAATCATTATTTAATACGCGAACCCATGATTCCATCGCTGAAATGAGCGGTTTAATTTGATCAAGTTGAATGACAGATAGTGTAATCTCTTCATCCGTCTGATTTGCATAAGCTTGATTATAAAACCCATCAGAAATTACTTTCCCTATTGCTGCACCCTTGATCGTCGGCTGTCTGATCAGCGCATTCAGGATCGGTTTGTAATCCCAACCATGGTTCGGTTCGAGTTCCTCCGACCCGACCATATAATTCGCAAATGGGGCAAGTGTGTATGCCGTCTCTAGCGTCGCCATGAGACAAGCATCAAACCCAATCCATTCAAATTTCACATTCGTTTTTGATTTTGCAGCTGATAAAGCAGATTTTAATTCGGATAATGTAAGTGTGTCCCCATCAAATAAATCATCTGAACCGAAGCCATTGACTGCTCCAGCACCGTGATTCCATAAAACCATTCCATATTGATTTGCTGGAAAATTAGCCACACCAAAACGGATAAAATCTGTCAACGTGTTCGGACTAGCCATATCTAGCAATCCAAGATTACCATTTAATTTCGTTAGTTTGCCCTTCGTCACTTTCCAACGCTGCGTCGATTGTGCAGAAATTCCTTTCGTGTGCCATTGTGTCGACCCCCCGGTTTGAACAATGACGTTCACACCTGCGTTTGACTCAGCCTTCATCATTTCCAGCAAGTCGTTCGTTGCAGCAGCGCCGTTACTTTCTAGATCACTTCCGACCATATAAACAAACACCGTATAATTCGCCTTTTTCAATGGTGCTGACACGACTAAACCGATGGACTGCGATAAAAATAGCGCAAAAACAAGTGCGCTCAGTGCAATTTTTTTTAACATCTGTAACTCTCCCCTAAAAATATGATTTAATTATTCTACCTTCTATTCAACCATTTTCCGAACAAGAAAGCATTAACTTTACTCATGAAAAAGGAGATTATTAAAATCATGTCCAAATGGATTACCTTGATTTCACGCATGACGGAGACTTTTGTACAAAGTATAAAACAGTTTCCCATCGCCATCACGTGTGCTGCGTTCGCTTCTAGCTGTTTAGTGGTTATGATTCATAATGGTCAAGGCACAATGGATTCGGTGTTGACCCAGCTAATTCTTGCATTTGCACTTGGGTTTCCTGTTTTTATTGCGCGCAGCATTGTCATTGAACGCTGGCCAATCTCGAAAAGATTATCTCTCATTAGCGTCCTACTATTAGGCGTTTCCATTGGGGCATATGTATTTTGGATGGCCGCTGACGTTTCCATGATGTCAATGACACGCTATCTCGCGATATCCCTGGTGATGTATTTGTGCGTTTTTATCGTATTTACTTGGAAACGGCGAGCACTGTTCGATGCATTTATGATGCATGTGATCAATCGAACCGCAGAAACCGCACTCGTAAGTCTTGTGATTACGGCAAGTTTAATCGCAATCGTCGGAACGATTAAATCCCTTTTCATAACAACGTTCGACGAAAAAATCTTCGCAGAGATTGGATTCATCATTTGCGGTTGGTTTGCACCAAGTTATTTGTTAGGAAAATTCCCGGATGAAACATCCTTAAAACATATGAAATTTGATTCAAAAATTTGGCGTACGTTACTTGTTCAAATTGCAATTCCGCTTACGATCATATATGCAACCATTTTGTATGCCTATTTTGTAAAAATCATCATCACAGGTGAATGGCCAATCGGAATGGTTGCTAATTTGGTGTTATGGTTCGGCATCATTTGCATCATTTTAATGATATTGGTTGCAACATACAGCGAATCGAGCACGTTCATCCGCCGCTATTTAAGGTTATTTCCACTTGTATTAATCCCGCTATTTGGAATGCTTTTTATGGCCGTTGGGGTTCGCGTTCTCGATTATGGATGGACAGAACCTCGCTATGATGTCGTGGCCATTGGGGTGTGGGTCGTAGGTGTTTCGCTTTATTATGGAGTTGTGCGATCTGTCTCGCAATTATACGTGCTCGCTACATTGGCAATTGTGATGGTCGTTATGATGTTCGGACCATGGAGTAGTTTTGACGTATCCATCGCTAGTCAAAATGCACGATTCGAACAAATCATGAATCAGCATGGATTGATCAAAAACGGCATATTATCACCGGCATCGAAAGGAACATTTTCCGACAACGAAATGGATCAGATTGATGGTATCTTGAACTATTTTTCGAGCAATCATGCATTGAAGGATCTTTCAGTTTTGCCGAAAGGATTCACGTTTTACGAGGTGGAACGCTGGTTCGGATACAATCAAGAATTTCGAGTTCGAGATACTAACGCCTCATTCAACTATGAGATCGACCAACAAGCAGTAGACGTTACCGGTTATGACAAAATGGTTTCTTTTGATCATTTTTCCGTTCAAAAAACAAGCATCTCGAATCACTATTCATGCGCATACGACACAACCACGAATTTTTTTACGATTCAAGACGCCACTCACGCGGTGCTTCGAGAAAACATCGCTGATTTTGCATTAGACGTTTATCAGCACAATAAGCCATTAACGACTCAACAACATGCTTTGTTACGTGTATCCGATCAGTTCGATGTAAAAATCGTGCTCAAATCATTCGACGGACATCTCGATGAACGTTCCCAAGAGCCGAAGATCGATCAAGTCTCATTTATCGTGTTGATCCACTCGAAAAACTAGTCATACGCCCAGACCAATTTAGTTTATGTTCATATATTGAACGTAGTGTAAAAAAACTAATTGCTCATGGGGAGGTACACATATGTCCTGTCATTGTTGCAATCCGCAACCCGTGCACCAAACACCGACACCAGCCATGGAGTGCATTCAAGTCAATAGCGTGATTGGCTCGAAAACCGTTCAAAAAGTGGCTGAATTGACGTTGCCACTTGCATCCATCGGCATCCCCGAAGGCATTACACCGGTTATTATCGCGAACCCTGGGGGAATTGTGATGCGCGGTACGCTTATTGACGGAAAAGTAATCAACAGCGGATACGTCCCAATTTTGCTGACGATTCCTGTGGCGACTCCAGTTACGATTGCGCTTAACTTACCGTTTCAGGCAGAAACTGAATTCCCAGGCGCATGTACAGGCGATCAATTGACAGAAACGTTGCCAGTAATTGAAGGCGTCATTCCACCGGTAATTACACCCGCTGGATCCGTGATATCCGGCGTTGTGGTCTCAACGATTACACTGAAAGCAATTATTCGCACAACGATTACCGTTACGCGGAGCAAAATCGTGCAAGGATTTTTTAATGTGTGCGGCGATGTGAATCCTGATCGCTGTGTGACGGTCCAACCGACAGCGCCGACTGTAAAAACACAAACTTTTTTCGCACCATAATTCAGTTGTCATGAAAAAGTTTCCTTACTCATAGGATTGTTCTAGATGATGCAGGAAGGTGGCGCAGTTTGATGGTGCAAGTGGGCACACCGCAACAAGTATATGAAATCAAAACGACGAATATTGTCGTTCAAGAATTGATCTATGAACAAGTATTTCAAGTTCCTGCGGAAGCACGGCTAAAATCGAGTGATCTTGGCATTTCGGAACAAAAATGTATGAGCGCAGATTGGCAAGTAATTGTTGTCCCTGATAGTGTACACTGTCGATGGTCTCTTTTTGCAGGTGGTGTCGTCGTGATTGGTTACATTGAAGTCCGCGTCGTCACGTCACCAAGTCATTGGAAACGCTTAGTGCTCCCATTTCAAGTGGAATTATATTGCGATCAAGCCGTGCAAGGCATGCTTATCAATCTTTCTCCATTGGAACCAATTTTTACGCTTCAACCCTATTGTATTCCATCCAGTGAAGCTTCCTCTGCACGTGTCGTTTTCAAAGTCATTTTGCGTGGTCGATTAACAATTACACAACCGAGAATATCACAATTGACCGTCCCAGTTTCTGATCCACTCATCCCCGGGGGTCCTACTACGGGAACAATGGGCACTGCCCAACCAGAAATTGTAAATTGTCAATGCGAAGAATGATTCGAACACAAAAAGACTGTCCGACGAGAAGCCGCGGCTTCCAAGCGCACAGTCTTTAAACTATGATTTCTGATATATTCTTCCTTCATGTGGGACAAGTTCAATTCGACCGCCCAGATGGTGGAAATGAGGTAATCATTCCACGGTTAACATAAAAATAGAAAAATCAGCAACATTCCCGGCCAGGAACGTGCTGATTTTGTCTACTTTGTATTGAATCCGATTTGATCTACTGCCTCTTGTAGCATTTTTGCCATGGATTGACGAGACACTGTTTTTGATGATCCATTTGGCGAAGAAATCGTTGGATTGAGCTCTGGATTGGCGGAAGCCATTCGAACCGCTTTCAACAACCATTCACGAATTTGTTGCAGTGATACTGGTTTATCTGGTTTGAAAATAACCGTTTCAGAATCAATCCAATGTAGAGAACTGGCTGCTTGCCAATCTTTTGCAAATGAAGATGTCGCACGTACATCTTTTAATTTTCCTGTGTACGTTTCTGGAACGACTCCGAACGCTCGTATGATCGCATGCAGCGCTTCTGCTCTGGTCACATGTCTCGCCGGATAAATTTCGCCTTTGCTACTGACTGACATAATCTGATGACCAACGAGCCACTTTAATGCACTTCGATTTGAAAGCTTCGCATCTGCGAGGTCACGAATTGCTTTTTTTGTGCGAATTAATGAATAAATTCCCTTTCCGTCGCAGCGAATTTCAGCCTGATACGTACCATCAGCTCGTTTCACCCATCTCGTCGGAACAGGAATGACCGTGTTAGCATTTGGTAAATAGACAACACCTGTCATTTGGTCCTGATCAATTGCTGTCAAATTTGTGGTAATTAATCGACTCACCCAAGTGTTTTTGGGGATTGCGATCGACATGTTAAATTCAACTGGTTTTGAAAGTAGTTCGCCTTTTGACTTATTGGTCATTGTTTGCAACAAGGATTCCGAAGGGTTTTCTACATACACGATTTTGACACGAACCGGTTCATTTGATTTCTGCAATAAAGAGACAGGAACATACAAATCTGCAAAATTCGAATCTACGACAACGTCGCGTTTGGATATTGTTGTTAATGAATTTATCTGTTCAACAGGCAATTCGATATCAACATGCTTCGCGTTCGTTTTTACATGAATCTGCAAATCTTTATCTGACGAACTATTTTTCAAACTTTGATACAACACAGATCCTACCAAGCGAATGGGCTCACCATCTGTCGGGTTGACATCAATTACAAGTTGTTTGTTGCCAACTTCTCTAACGACAACAGATGGCGTACGAAGTGGCGCTACCATGTTAGTCGTGATCGGTGTTGGCGATGTCGAGACGACCGGACTGTTAATTGGAACGATTGTCGGTTCCGGCGTTGGAGATCCTGTTACCGTTGGTTCTACTGTCGGCAACGGCGTTACAATCGTAGGTTCCTCCGTGGGCATTGGCGTTGGAGATCCCGTTGGCGTTGGTTCTGCAGTTGGCGACGGCGTTACTACCGGCGGGACATACGGCGGCGGAGCGACCACCGGCGGGACAAATGGCTGCGGTGTTAACGTTGGTTTCAGTGTTGGAATTGATGTTGGCGCCAACGCTTGTTTTGCCCAAGATACCTCACTCCAGGTGTATCGATTACCCGCACGGTCTAATGCATCTGGAGGACTTTTCAGAACCGTAAACCCTTTCACCAGTGAAGCCGTTTCCGTCGATTTTGTTTTGGCGCGAATAAAAAGTGTCAAAATCGTTTGACCATTTATCAATGGAATTTCAGTCAATCCATCGAATGCAAGTACGTCTACCTGTGATAATCCGTTACCATTCGGGGCAGGAGTCGTCATTTTTTTTGTAGATGGAGGAACGTTCGTTGGCAAAACACCATTTAACCCATCTACAATATCCCAAATCATCGGATCATACGTGATCTTAAAATTCAAACTGTTCCAAACATCTTGCGTAGGTGACATTTGGGCGCCATTTATTGCGAGACGCAATTCATAGGTGTCACCAGCAACCACGTCATCTGCATTTAATGTCCAAACAGGTGTCAACATTCTCGTTCCAGCAAGAGCCGGCGAAACAAAGTTCATCAATCCAAGCAAAAACATCAATAATACGGCAATCGACCGGACGTAATTTCGCTTTTTCCTTACGTTTCGCACGGGCATCGCTCCTTTATTTCGCCAACTGACCTCTAGTAACACCAAGTTGGTTCGTCGCTTTCAATTGTCGCCACACTTGCGTACCATTTACTTCGCCGCGCAACGCACGTTGGTACAATGTAATGACTTCTTCAACTTTTTCAGCCGATTCTTCCAAAAATTCAATGCGAAATCTGCGCACACCTTTTTCTAAGAACGCCGGCAAAAACTCAGCGCCGCTTTGTTCAATTGCATTGTACACCGTATTTCGGCATCCTTCGTCAACCCGAACTGGATGAGACATCCCCACGCGGTCACGTAGCGAAATATGGTGTTCTTCGCATGGTCTTCCGCAGTTGGTAAAGTCCGTACCTTCACTTAAAAACGTACAATACACGCAATGTTCGGTATGGAACATCGGCATGTGTTGATGGAGCACCAGTTCAACATGCGCTGCATCTACCGAATCTAACAAATCAACCATTTGTTGCGCGTTTAAATCATAGGACGGGGTCCACCATACACATCCCGCTGCCAAGAATACTTCTGCCGTGCGATGATTGGTCACGTTCAATGAAAAATCCCCGATCAATTTCGGTAGCGCACCTTGTTCCGCTAATGCAGCAAGTTCGCGCATCATAAAATACATAGCGCCAGTATTACGCACAAGGATTCCATCCGGTTTTAACTGCACAATTCGGCGCAATAACCCTTGTTCCCCGGGCATCAAAATGCGCGGAACTGCGATTGCGATTTTGCGACCTGCGGCTTGAACCGCTTGAACCGCATCTGGATACAATTTCACAAATTCAAAATCCGCATAAATCCATTCTACTGAATGTTTGAGTGCGGCATGAATTTGGTCCATTTGGCGGCAAAGCACAATCAATTCTGATGTTTGCTCCGCAGATATCGGCGTCTTGATGCGAAGAGAATCCGTAACGTCCAACTGTGAATTGCGTCTATATTTTGGCGGTTGTTCGCGTATTATTTCTAATTCCGTCGATGCCTTCCGGCGAAGTTCGTTTAATTGACTTAATTTCAACGTCGCACCATCCGGCCAAACCACGTCGACTTTCTCTGCAAAATAAACCGTACCGCCGAGTTTACTAAGTTGTGCTTCGACTTCATGCGTTTCTAGTGCCCGTTTCATTGCGGCTTCGATCGGTGCCTCGCTTTGCATTTCGATCGTTTGACCTGTCATCAAATCTGTCCACCATGTGCGAAGTGGTTCACCGATAACCCCTTGCGCGCGAATCGATACCGGGAATACACGATACGGTTCTGGTTTTTCATAGGTTTCGCGTAAGCGTTGGTCGAGCTTTGGATCATTCGTTTTCCACAGTTTTTCACCGACATGAACTTTGGCAAGTTGTACATCATTTCGTCCGAAACGCACTTCAACTTGACCACTTTCAACGCCGCCATCGTACAATTTCTCGCCATCGACAAACAGTTCATAGACACGACCGCCGACTTCTTTCTGTGTTGGATCACCGGCATCGAATACGACGCCGTCACCAGGTTTAAGCGGCGCCTCTAGCGTAAGTAGCACCCCGCGCTCGCGAACGGCTTCAATTTTCCCAAGAAATACACCGCGGCTCTTAGGAAACGTACCATCAACAAGTTGTTTATTATTTGTGCCTTTAAGAAAACCGACGGTAAATCCGCGTGAAAAACTCTGTTGTAATTCACGACGCTTTTCAATGCTTAACTCAAAAGGTTCATTTTTCAAGTGCGCATCAATTGCTTCGCGATATTTACTGACCACGTTGGCCACATATTCTGGGCTTTTGAGACGACCCTCAATCTTGAATGAGACAACCCCAGCTTCAATCAAATCTGGAACGAGATCAATCGCCGCCAAATCTTTCGGCGATAGTAAATAAGCAACGTCGCCCATCGGTTTTTGCGTGCCATCCACCATCAAATCGTACGGCAAACGACATGCTTGCGCACATTCTCCGCGATTCGCGGAACGCCCGCCCCATACCTCAGATGTGAGACATTGGCCGGAATAGGAAACACAAAGTGCGCCATGTACAAACACTTCCATCGGGAGTTTCGCTTGGTCGCCAATCTGTTTAATCTGTTTCAAATTATTTTCTCGCCCAAGAACGACACGTTCGATATCAAATGGCTTCGTAAACTCAACGGCTTCTGGCGACGTAATCGTCATCTGTGTCGATCCGTGAATCGGAAAATCTGGCGACATTTCACGAATCAAATTCACAAGTCCAAGATCTTGAATAATCATCGCATCAACGCCTGCCGAAATACACGCATCGAGGAGCTCGCGAACATCGTCCATTTCATTTTCAAAAATCAATATGTTAAGCGTAACAAAGCCTTTGACACCATATAAGTGCAAAAAGCGCATAATCTCAGATAATTCTTCCATCGCAAAATTTGATGCGCGCACGCGCGCGTTCCATTTGCCGACACCAAAAAAGACGGCATCCGCCCCATTCGCGACTGCCGCCCGCAAACAATCCCAATCCCCGGCAGGGGCTAATAATTCAACATTAACTGTACTCATCTGTACCTCCTGAAAATAGAACAAAAGCCTCCCTAGGGAGGCTTTGCGCCGTGCGACTATGCACGAAATTATGCACCAAATATCCAAGCAGAAAAACTGTCTAATACGTCAAACCAGTTCATTACCATCAATACATCAACTAAGCCGAATACGAGCAATGATACTGCAGCAAACCCAAATGCAAATCCGTTACGTTCTGGCATACGTACTTGGCGAATAAATCCCCATACAATAAATACCGTGAACAAAATCATAAATGGATCATAGCCAGTAAAATTCAAGCCCATGATACATCCTCCCATTCAAAAATCCGAATCGTATTAACCACTTATAAGAATATCGGTTTATGCCGACAGATGCAAGTGTTTGATGAGATGTTCTCGGATTTGTAACATCAAGTTGCATAATGTAAATGAATCCATTTCATAATCAATTGTTATATGTACATCATGTGAATTCGATTGTTTTCATAATTCTTGCTATGGTACGATGATAGTCGATGATTTTAATAGGAAAGCATATCGTTGAGGGGGATTTAATTACCATGGCTTACGAACCGATTTGGATGCAACAAGACCCGTCCAAACTTCATAAAATGGAATTTGTAAAAATGCAAAAAGATGGACTTGACGTTATTCGCACGATTATTGAAGAATATTCCGTTAAAGGATACGATGCAATTACAGAAGACGATATGTCCCGCTTCAAATGGGCTGGCGTTTACCAACAAAAACCGAACAACGGTCACTTTATGATGCGCGTCCGCATTAACGGCGGCGTAATGACAAGTGATCAAGCGCGTGCACTTGCAAGTATCGGATTAGACTATGGACGTGACCTCGTTGACGTTACGACTCGTCAAGCGATTCAATTCCACTGGTTAACCGTTGAATCCATGGCTGATATTTTCAAACGCCTAGAAGCCGTCGGTTTATATTCCTACGAAGCATGTGGCGACTGCCCGCGTGCAATTACTGGTAACCCACTTGCCGGTGTTGATCCGAACGAATTGTTCGATGACCGTGACATCGTAAATGATGTAAATGACTTCTTCATGATGAACAAAGATTTCTCAAACCTACCGCGTAAATACAAAATTTCTATTTCAACAAATAAATTCAATTCAGCAAACGCTGAAATTAACTGCTTATCGTTCACACCGGCAACGAAAGAAATCGATGGCCAAACCGTTAACGGTTACCATGTATGGGTCGGCGGCGGATTGTCCGCAAAAGCATTTTTGGCAAAAAAATTAACCATTTTCGTTCGTCCAGAAGAAGTGAAGAAGGTTGCTGAAGCCGTCACTGTAATCTACCGCGATAATGGCTACCGTGAAAAACGTCACCACGCACGTTTGAAATTTTTAGTTGCTGACTGGGGTCCTGAGAAATTCCAAGAAGAATTGTTGAAATTAATCGGCGACATGCCGTCTGCTGGTGAAGATCAATTGCAAGGTTGGAGCGCGGCATACTATGATGGCGTTCATCCACAAAAACAAGAAGGTCTTTCATTCGTTGGTTTAAGCGTGCCCGTTGGCCGTATTACAGCAAATGAATTGAATGAACTTGCACGCATCTCCGACGAATACGGCAGCGGTTCAATCCGTACAACGGTTAGCCAAAATATCATTCTTACAGATATTCCGAACGAGAAAGTTGAAGCTTTGTTACAAGAGCCAATTTTCCAACGTTTGAATCCAAACCCGAAACGCTTTGAAAGCCGCACCGTTTCATGTACTGGTAACGAGTTCTGCAACCTTGCAGTTGTTGAGACAAAGAAACGTGCAGTTTCCGTTTCCGCATACCTTGACAATGCATTGCCTGACTTTAAAGAAGAAGTACGTATTCACTTTGTTGGTTGCCCGAACTCATGTGGTCAAAAATACATTGCCGATCTCGGTCTTCAAGGTGCATTGATCAAAACACCAGAGGGTATGGTTGATGCATTCGATATCGCAGTTGGCGGTATTCTTGGCGAAGGCGCTCAATACAACAAAGTATTGAAAGGAAAAGTCAAAGCAGACAACGTCGGTCCTGTTCTCGAGCAATTAATCTTGTTCTATGGCAATGAACGTACGAACGCAGCTGAAACGTTCCACCAATTCTACAAACGTGTTGGTCACGACGCGTTCCAATCGAAATTAGAATCGATATTAGCCGTATAAATGATATAAAAAACGCGCTTTCGGATTTTTTCCGAGAACGCGTTTTTTTCTTTGTTATCTTGCAATCGTTAATGTAAACGTAAATGTAGTTCCCTGGCCTAATGTCGACTTCAATGAAATTTGACCACCTTGTAACTCAACCAATTCCTTCGTTACGGCAAGCCCTAGTCCTGTGCCCCCATAAACTCGCTCCGTCGAACCATCCACCTGCTCAAATGCCAAAAAAATCTTCTCAAAATGTTCTTCGGCAATCCCAATGCCCTGATCTCGAACGTGAACGGCTAGTGTACTACCATTCACTTCATCAGCAGAAACCGTGATCGTGCCTTGTTGTGAAAACTTAATCGCATTGGCCAATAAATTTATGAAGATTTGTTGCAGACGATTTTCATCTGCCTGTACTTTTGGGAGCTCATCTATCGATAAGGCATTTACGATTTCTATTTTTTTTCGCCCAATTTCTTGTTTAGATTGTTCGATCGCAAGATTCGCGATAAAACAAAGATCTGTCGGACCTAATTGCACATCTAATTTCTTATGTTTCATTTTCGCAAAATCGAGCAAATCGTTAACTAGCGCAGATAATCTACGTCCACTTTTCATGATGAAGCGTAAATTATATTTTGTCGCTTCGCTAAGCGGGCCGGTAGCACCTTCAATGAGAGAATCTGCAAGACCGATGATCCCGTTCAACGGAGTGCGCAATTCGTGTGACGTATTCGCAAGCAACTGATCTTTCACATTATTTAAACGGATAAGTTCCTTATTCTTTGCGGACAATTCTAACGATTGTGCTTCGAGAGTCGTATTCAGTTTTTCCGTTTGCCCTTGCAACTCGTGTAAGTCAGCAACCAAAAATTGAGATACCCGCTCTTTGAAATATAAAATGATCGCACAAACCGTATAATACGTCATCAATATCAATCCTTGATTCCATTCCCCGAATATTTCAATCCCGATTGAGTGAATCAATATCAAATGACCAATTAATCCAATGAAAAATCCGATGATCGTTAATAATCTACTCATATAAATGCTCATCGTGATGAGTAAAATATACATAATACATAACGGTCCGGTTGTCGTCGCATCTGGGATAAACCCGAAAGCAACGACGGACAATCCACCAAGTGCTACATATGGCAAAAATGATTCATATATTTTTCTGCGATTACAAAAGCCGATCGTCACACTACATAAAACCCCGAAACAAGTGACAACATAATAAATAAAATCGAGTTGTGACGCAATCTGTACGAGTAATCCTAACACCGAAATCGTAATCGTTGTCAAATATACGAGCCTATTTTTGCGATGCAAATCAAGCTCAAGGATTTGTTTTGCATTCAACGTAAATCACCACCTATATCAACTATTAATTCTTTCGCAATGATCGAAATTCCTTTTATTTGGGAATAAAAAAAAGGACTCTCCATGGGGGTGGAGAGCCTTAAAAGGGGGATCCTGTTGGTCGGTCATATGATCTAGGCACGGGGAATGCCCGATGTCCGACTGGGGGATATGTAATTACAGAGAGGCAAAACAAGGTAGGCCGCACATTATCTGCGGTAGCGCTGTACCATCAACGTATGCGTGTCCATCATTCCATTATATCGATTGACTGGCGCGTACGATTTCTCATCATCTAGTACTCGAGGTCTCGTATTATTCAAATCTTGACTTGGGCAACGATCAACTTGTGAAGCTCCTACGGAAGAACGAATGCGTAGTGCATTTTGTCCACGAGCAAATGTATCTTCAATCGCAGTGGAGATCGCACTTAATCGAATCGCAAAAATCTCTTCGGCAGAAATGGTTGCTTCCAATCCATAAACTTGAATCATAACAATCCCTCCTTATAAGGATGACGGGTTACTTCGCTTTCCTTACTTCTTATATTACATCCCAAAATCCGCCGTGACACCGAAAAAGTCACTGCGATTTACCGAAGACTTTTCATTTCGGTATCCTTTCGGTACCGAAAGAAATTCATTTCGGTATCCTTTCGGAACCTCTTTACGAAAAATCTCCCTAGCGTATAATAGAACATAGGTTCATATTGAATTTTGCTAGAAAAGAGGCGGGTTCATGATCAGCGTGCTTATGGTAGATGACCACAAAGCAATGTTGCTAGGTACGAAATTACTACTTGAGGGTCACGGAATGCACGTAACCGTAAAGCATTCAGGAACAGATGCACTTGAATTGTTGGCGAAGCAAGATTTTAATATTATGATTTACGATTTGAAAATGCCGGACATGAACGGTGTGGAATTAGCTAAGCGTACGTTGAAGTTGAAAGCGGAAGCGATCGTTTTGATTTTTTCCGGAGAAGATCTTGCCGAAAATTACAATTTGCTTGTCGATACCGGTGTGAGTGGCATGTTGGAGAAGTCCGCCAGCGAAAATCAACTCGTCACAGCAATCCATATGGCGCTGGAGGGCATGGTCGTTCTTCCACTAACCATCGCACGGCAACTGCGTTTGCCAGTTACCGGTCAAGCCGCAGAAAACGAAAAAGAAATAGAACCATTAAATGAAACTGAAGTCAACATCATACAACAAGCGGCACTTGGTAAAACGAATAAAGAGATTTCCGAAACATTCAACATGGTTCAGCGCAATGTGGAATACCACCTTAGTTCGGTCTATCGAAAACTCGGGGCAGCATCGAGACTCGATGCAATTCGCAAAGCAATTCACCACCAAATTATTAAATCGAAATAACAAAAAAAAGGCGTTTCACACGATCGGCTGTTCAGGCCGAAAATGCGAAACGCTTTTTTGTTATCGCTATTAAACCAACTTCCGTCCGACACCACCTGCTGAACGTAGTGGGAACTGAAATGACATTTCGAGTCCTTCACCCATAGCAGAACGAATCGAAACCGTTCCATTCATAAGTTTAATCCGCTCTTGTAACCCGTGAAATCCAAGATGTTTTGTCCGGTCGACACCTACGTCTAAATTCATCCCTACGCCATTATCCGAATAATAAATGATCATTTTTCCTTGATCTTGTCGGAGCATCAAATCAACATCTGTCGCGCGCGAATGTTTCATTGCATTGTTCATCATTTCTTGCACGAGACGATACACCGTCAACATTTCTTCGAAGTCCATTTCTTGCTCCACCGCGAACGTATCAAAATGTAAATTGAAATTCGCACGCAGACGAATTTTTTGAACCAACCGACCAACGGAGGGAACAATTCCTTTTTCCATCAAAAACGATGGCAACAACTCATTACAAGTTTCTCTGATCATATCCGAAATATTAATCAGTCCAAATTCCACTTGTTGCAGCGTAATCCGAGCTGTATCCGAAACCGCATCTTGCTGGCTAAGCACTTGGCTTAATGTGCGTTTGTATTTATTTACCTCTTGAATGACTTCATCATGTAAATCAGATGCGAGTCGCTTCCGCTCAGTTTCAGACATTTGCAAAATCAATTTACTCATCCACAAAGGAATTTCATTTTCATTTTGAAAATTATTGATCTTCCTCGTCAATTCTTCCACTAGAAACATATTTTCGAAATAAATGGATGCGTGCTGCGCAAACAACTGCAACGTCATCCGATCACGCTGATTACGTTGTAAATCACGACCTTCAACCCACAAAATATAACGATTTTCTTGAATTGATCCCATCAAAAACAAATATCCGTCACCAAGTTGAACCATGTCTCCAACAATCATTTGCGGCGCTAAATCTTTTAAATGTTCGCGAATAATTGGTCGTAACGAAGACTCCCCCGAAAGCACTTGCTTCCCATCAAACTCGATTAATTCAACAGACTTAAAAGGAGCGATCTTTTGGACTTCTGATACAATTAATTTCGTTAAATCCGAACGCTTTTGTGCAATCGAAATTCCTCTCACGAGTTGTTCCATCTTATTCCGCTGATCATACAATTCATAAACCATTTCATCAAACGCTGCACCCAATTGCCCGATTTCATCTTTTGATTTAATATTCGAACGAACAGATAAATCACCTTCGCGAATAAACTGGGCCTGTTCCGTCAATTGATTAAGTGGTGATACCAAATATTTTGTCCATAAAAAACTAAGGATGATTGTCAACAATGCGCCAACCGCAATGAACAAACCCATTTCAAATTTCAATTGACTCATCAATTGATCAATCTTCTTCGCATCAAACCCCGTCGCAAGCACGCCCAAAAATGTCCCGTCACTTTTGAACATTGGCGCATAGGCTGCAAGATAAGGTCCATATTCATCGCTTACTGTAAATTTGCCCATTACAACGCGACGTTCCGAAAATGTAGAGGCAATCGACAAATCAATACTTTCAACGCGATCACCAGGCAAATGATTTACAGAATCATCGATTGGAATCCCATCGAGCAAATAAATCGTTGAATTGGACGGTGTATGTGCCATCGTATAAATGAATTTAAGACCATTTGCATCGCGGATGTTTGCAAGCATCTTACGCAGCATTAAATAAGGAACCGATTCCATAATCTCCGATTTTTCTTTGATCGGATTCTGCATCGCCAGTGTACGTTTCAATGTCGTTTGATACAATTCTTTATCGATCGTTTTCGCGGATGACTCCGCAATTTGACGAGCTTGCAATGCGATCGTATCCGTCAACAATTTTACGGATGTCGCATAGATGAAATAACTGATCGAGAGTCCAAAAACGATAATTAAAAGGGTAAATGATACTATCATTTTCGTTTGAAACCGCATCACGTTCTTACCCCCTCAAACATTTATTTAAATACCATGAAAAACCCAATTAGTAACATGCAAATTGACAACGCCCTCATAATATATGGACCAGCAATTTTTTTTGACCAGAGAGCCCCTGCTCGTCCCCCAACAAATGCACCAATTGCCAACCATAGTGCATATGACCAAATCACATGTCCAAAATAGAGATGCGTCCCTGCTCCAATGATCGATGAACAAAAAATCGAAAGCATCGACGTAGCCGTAGCAATATGTGGCGGAAAAAATAAAAATAAAACCATAAACATAACCATCACCGAACCGCCGCCAATTCCGAATAAACTCGAAAGAAATCCGACGAAAAAAGAGGCAATCAACCCCGCTTTTAGTGAAAATGCATAGTCATGCTTTTCTCCATTTTCATCAATCCAATTTCGTTGAATTGTCGATTTCAAGTTTACGTTCTTTGGTTGCGTAGGTTTGAAAAAAACCAATGTCGCCATAATCATCATAAAACAACCAAAAAGCACATAAAATAAATGACTCGTCATGTACTTTGTAGCCCATGCACCAATGATTGATCCGGGAAACATCGCTACTGAAAAATAAATTCCGCTTTTATAATCGATCCGTTTTTGTTTCATAAAAACAATGGTTGATGTTAACGAACTAACCACAAGAACAGCCATCGATGTACCGACAATTTCTTTTGGACTGAGATTAGATAATAAAATCATCGAAGGTACGATGATGAATCCTCCGCCCAATCCAACAATTGCCCCCACAAACGCAGCTAGCCCACCCACCAAAATAAGCATGAATGCTTCAATCATTATTAAATTCCTCTTCCGCCCGAAACGGTTCGAATTTGTGAAATCAAATAGATTACGATCCCTAATAAAATCATAGCCATCAACATGATAGTCGTATTGATCGGAAACGAATGTTTCATCACTGTAAAAATCCCGATCCCCGCGATCATAAAAATATTTTCTGCAAAGTTCTGAATCGCGATAACTTTTCCAGAACCAATAAGCGGTTTCCCCTCATGTTGTAACACTGCATTCATCGGAACGACAAACAATCCACCAAAAGCACCAACCAAGAGAAGCATCGGAATTAGCATCCAAAGTCCCGGTGAAAATACTAAGACAACCAGAACAATCGATAATACAACACCTACTGATGCAGCGCGATAAAATTTTTCCATTGAAATTAATTTTGGCGCGAGTAATGCCCCAATTACAATTCCAACTGCGGTACATGCAACAATGGCAGATTGCATGGCAGGTGATTCAATCTGTAGGTGTTCAACCAACCACACCAACATCGATAAACGTAGCACCGCCGAAATCATCCAAAATCCAGCCGTTCCAATTAATGAAAAACGCGTTTTGGGATTGCGCCAAATGATCATAATATCTGAAAAAAACGCTGTGATTGCAGAAACATAACTTTGATTGCTTGTTCCTTGTACACGTGGAATGGAATTTGCCCAAATCATTGAGAACACATACATTCCAAAGCAAATCATCAAATTGACCAAATCTGGCAAGGCCTCGGCCATTTGTCCACCAAGCGCACTCCCAAATAAAATCGCCATAATTGTATATCCTTCAAGTCGCCCGTTCGCTTCCAAGAGTTGCTCTGGGGTCCGTGTTAATTCTGTCAAAATCCCATACTTCGCCGGAGAATACACAACTGCACCGAAACCAACGATAAAATAACATAATCCAGCAGGCATGCCTACCGCAAACATAATGACGCCAACCGCTTTAATTGCATTTCCGACCAACAATACGAATGATTTGGGATTTCGCTCAGCAAATGCTCCAACAACTGGTGCAAACAAGATAAACGAGAGTAAAAACATCGCTTGATACAGATCCATTCGAGACGTCGCGTCAATTGCAGCCACGCCATGATGTTTCAGTAAACCGAGCAAAATAAAGAAAATCGCATTATCCACAAAAGCTGATAAAAATTGGGCCAAATACAAACGTTGTAACGGTGTTTTCATCGGAATGCCTCCTGATTATAAACCTGAATTGGCCATTTTTTGCAACGTCACGTAATCTGTTTTACCTGTACCTAGTAAAGGAATCGCATCCACTAAGCGAATGATCGACGGCATATAGAGAGGCGATCGGCGCTCACGCTGAATAACTTCTAGAATATGTTTCATTTCAATCGGTGCCGTTGCGTAAACGACCATTTTTTCACCCTTATTTGCATCTGGAATAGCAACAGCAGCGACAAGAGCCTCGTGATTATTCATTGCCTTTGCCGCAACTTCCTCGACTACATTTAAAGAAACCATTTCGCCTGCAACTTTTGCAAATCGTTTCAGCCGCGCCAATATCGTCACGAATCCGCGATCATCAATTGAAACGACATCTCCGGTATCATACCAAGCCCCTGAAGGCACAAATCCTTTACCATCGATTAAATAGCCCTTCATCACGTTAGGCCCTTTCACAAACAACCGACCACCGCCTTCAATTCCTTCAACTGGTTCAAGTTTTGTTTGAATTGCTGGAACCGGCCGGCCAACACTACCTTCTTTAAAGAACAATGGGGAATTTACGCAAATCACCGGTGCAGTTTCCGTGGCACCATAGCCTTCATATAGCCGAATACCAAATCGATGTTGCCACACGTCACGTGTTTCCTGCTTTAATTTTTCAGCACCTGCAACGACATACCGGAGCGATCTAAAATCATAATCATGTGCATGTTTCGCATATCCTGCCAAAAATGTTGATGTTCCAAAGAGTACCGTCGCATTTTTGTCATAAACCAATTCAGGAATTACCCGATAATGAAGTGGACTTGGATACGTGTAAATTGGAACTCCGCACAATAAAGGGAACAATGTTCCTGCAGTCAGACCGAAACTATGGAACATTGGCAAGGCATTGAAAAATTTATCTTCTCTAGTTACATCGATTACGATGTTTGCTTGGTGTACATTTGCAAATAATTGATCGTGCGAAAGAACAACACCTTTCGGTTTCGCTTCTGTCCCTGACGTAAAAAGTACTACTTCCGCACCTTTTGGTGAGTTCGTTCTGTGTCGTCTCGTTGATAAGGCAGCTTTTAATTTCTCCGCCGTCGTAAGTGATGCGCGCACATCTTCGAGATATACAACATTCACCTTCATCGCGAGTTCATCAATTAATTCTTCTAACTTCGCTTTTTTAACAAATGCTTTTGCAGTCAAAATCGTCTTCAATCCAGCGGTGCCGCAGTTATCCATCCATGCGTCAACTCCGTTAGATAAGTTCAAAATTGCCGGCGTTTTTCCCATCTTAAAAAGTGCAAACAACGTTACCACATGCGCGATGCTATTCGGCAATAACACACCGACGCGCGGTTCATCTGCGATGAGCCGTTTGAAGGCTTCACTTAACGCATTGGCTCCGAGAATGATATCTTTATAGGTCGCTTTGCGATTAATGTCTTCAATAATTTTTGTTTTCAATCCAAATTTGTGTGCCGTCGAGACAAGTTCATCGAACAAATTAATCCCTTCACGCACACGTGATTGAAAACCAAGGTTTTGTAATCCAATTAAAACATCTTCTGCCGCTCGAATTTTTTGCTGTTTCATCGGAGTTTCATCATGCGGCCGAATGCGAAACGGCGTACCCACTGAAAGTGTAACTTGAGGCAACAAACGCGTCGGAAATTTACTTTTTAATCGGGTAAACATTGAGAAATGCAATCCTTCAAGCCATAACGGAATGACATTTGCATTCGATTTTAACGCAAGAAATGCAATACCATTATAAATCTTCATTAATCCGCCAGTTACCGTTAATCGACCTTCTGGGAAAATAACTAAGGGCACGCCGGATTTCACCAAATTCAACATTTTCCGAACGGAATATGGATTCAACGAATCAACGGTAATATGCTTGCGCATTTTAAGTGGCAACCAAAACTGCCGCGCAATTTCAATATCAACGACAAAACAGACATTTTTGGGTAAAACAGCAGTCAAAATTACTGCATCCAAAAAAGAAACGTGATTCGGCATCAGAATCGTAGGTTCATCAAACCGTAACCGCTCTGATCCTTTCACAAGGACTCGAAACACCATGCGGATCAACCAAGAGAGCATGAAGGTACTCCTTTATATGCCAATAATTTTTGTTTGCAAAATATGAACATTCTCTATTTATTCTATCGTTAAGCTGTGTGCTTGTCGATTATTGAACTGCTAATTTAACGATAGTGGACCATTTTTCATGATTCGAGTCAGCATCAATGCGACCTCTTCAGGCGAAAGTGAACACTCATCTTCTAACCAATGTTTTACGAGTCCCAAATTTGCGTTAATGACATATGCAATTAAATAGTGCGGTGGGGCAGGCAATCTAGCCGTCATCTCTGACATCCCTCTAAATCGTTCTGCGATCATGTTCGAAACTTGTTCGCGAAATCGTTGAACGAACCTTGGATCCCCGTTTGGGCCGAATATTACTCGAAAAAAATCAGCATGTTCAAAAAAGTAACGGCAAATTCGAAGTGGAATTGGATTGGGCAGATCGGTATCGGTCTGTTCAACGATTTCTCTAGGATGCGATTGCTGAAACAAATGCATCAACCCATCCCATTTTTCCTGTTTCATCGCATCATACAATTCATACTTGTCAGCGTAATGCAAATAAAATGTACCGCGATTGACGCCTGCACGTTTACAAAGATCAATGATCGTGACTCGTTCAAATCCCTTTTCGACGATTAATTCTAATAATGCCGTTCGCAACCAAAATTCAGACTGCATTTTTCTCGAATCACCTACAGGTGCCATCGATGCATCTCCTTAACTCAACATTCAACGACAAATTGTTTATTGAAGCTTACCGATATTTCCATAATACTATATATGTAAAGGATTCAACACACTGTTCATTTCTTAAATAACCTAGGGGGAATCCGCAATGTCTTCAATCCAAATTCGCAATGTTGACCAAGCATTCGGAAAAGACAAGATTTTAAGCGATATTTCGTTGTCCGTTCAAAAAGGGGAATTGTTCGGTTTTCTTGGACCATCCGGCTCAGGTAAAACAACCTTAGTAAAAATGCTAGCAGGAGTAGATGCTCCATCATCTGGTTCTGTTGACGTGCTTGGCGAGCGTATGCCGCAACTGAAAATCATGGAACGGATTGGTTATATGGCCCAATCTGATGCGCTCTATCCAGAACTGACCGCACAGGACAATGTGCTCTTTTTTAGTGCATTGTATCGACTGTCCACCAAACAAGCAATCGAGCGAATGCATGAAGTCATGACGATTGTCGGCTTAACCGACCACATGAACAAACTCGTTTCTAATTATTCTGGCGGAATGAAACGACGCCTATCACTTGCCATCGCACTGATGCATAATCCAGAGATTTTACTACTCGACGAACCAACCGTTGGCATCGATCCCATCCTCAGGAAAAGTGTTTGGAAAGAATTTCGCCAACTGGCTAACAACGGGGTAACGATTATTGTGACGACTCATGTGATGGATGAAGCAGAAAAATGCGATCGACTCGGCATGATTCGAGATGGAAAATTAATTGCCACCGGTACACCCGATGATCTTCGCCAAGCAACAAATACCGCGTCCATCGAAGAAGCATTTCTTGCGTATGGAGGTGCATCAAAATGAGAATCCGTGCAATGATGCAACGAATTTTAAAACAATTCAAGGGCGACAAACGAACGGTCGGCCTAATGATTATGGCACCAATTGTCATCCTTACCCTGTTGTATTTCGTCTTCGACGCCGAAGATCCTATCATTCGATATGGCTGGGTTAGCGGTCCAATCGAAGTGAGAAATGAATTAATAAACGAACGGGTCAAGATCTTGGATGGTACAGAAGCTGATTTAAAAGCATTGCTTGCTACATACGATCTCGATGCGGTAATTATGATTAACTGGCCGGACGTTCAAATCGAAGTCGAAGGTAGCGACCCCGCAATCGCGAAACGCGCGCAAGCCTTGTTAATCAAATCAATTACTTCTGATGCAATGCAAGAAAAATTGAAATCAGATGCTGTGGACTCTTTCAAAACGAAACTAAATGATAAGTTATCAAAACTTCCTCAAGGACAGATGATTGTAAAGCAAATTACGAGTTCAAGCGAAGGCACAGACGAAATCATCTCCATTAAAAAACCAATTATTACGGACACTTACTTATATGGGTCTGACGATATGAGTTCCTTTGATAATTTCGGTTCAGTATTACTTGGATTTTTCGTATTCTTTTTTACATTCCTTGTTTCTGGAATCTCATTTTTACGTGAACGGACAACTGGTACATTAGAACGTCTACTCGTTAGTCCCATTCGTCGACACGAGGTTGTGCTTGGCTACGTTGCCGGATTTGGCGTGTTTACCTTGTTACAATCGACAATCATTGGACTGTATACGGTTTATGTCCTCAAAATGCAAATGATCGGGTCATTCGCACTTGTATTGTTGACAATTTTATTGCTTGCAATGGTCGCTTTAACGTTAGGGATTTTATTATCAAGTTTTGCAAAAAATGAATTCCAAATGGTGCAGTTTATTCCGCTCGTCATTGTGCCACAAGTGTTTTTCTCCGGATTATTTAGAATGAACGACTGGCCGCAATGGCTCCAAACGATCGAATATTTAACACCATTACACTATGCTGCAGCAGCACTCCGTGACGTGATGATTCGTGGTGCAGGGTTCTCAGAGATATGGCAAGAATGTTCTGTCCTTTTCGGATTGTCCGTTGCATTTATCATCATGAATATTCTCGCATTGAAGCGACTTCGTAAACTGTAACACGGTTCGTTTTGATATCATTTATCGTGTGTTACAATGAAACCACGAGGTGAATCCCCATGATTGAAGAAAACAAACTCCTTCAACTTCTTCTCGAAATGAAAGAACAATTTAATCTGCAAGGGCTGTTGCTCCGCGATGTCCGAGACAACCAAATCGAGGACCGTACGTTGCTCCATCGAATGGACGAACGTCAAGCAGAACTGCTAAGGCAACTCGCGATGAGCAATGTGAAACGTGAAGAAGAGTTTCAAACCTTACACGCAAAAATTGACAACCTGGACAATCGTGTAGGTAACCTCGAACATGGTTTCGTTGAAGTAACACAAGAGCTTCACGCCATCAACAATAACGTTGGCAATTTCGAATATGATTTGTCTCTTTATGCTCGTAAAACAAATGAACATGAGCGCTTGATCAATCGAATCATCGGTCATCAAGCGGTTTAAAAATATTCACCCCCGTCAACCATCTGACAGGGGTGAATTTGTATTTTTATTGCATATTCACTTGTAGATCACCACTGGAGCCAAATGGAATCGAAAGTTCCGTTACATCTCCGAACCGATCCTGTCCAGTACTTACGATCGATAGCGGCACGCCATTCCAACTCACATCGTGTGCTAACCCACCATGCACACGAATTCGGTAGGATGTCGTCTCTGGCACATATGTCCCTTCCGCTTTTCCGAGCAAGAAACGAACCTTTTTCCCAATTTGCTGCACGCTTAATTTTTGCTTATAAAATTTACCCTTTTCATAATCAAACGTATTTCCGTCATCATCGTAATAATTAAATGTTGATTCCTTGGCGTCCGGAAAAAGATCAACAATCATTTCCGTCACTGGTTTTTCGCCAACATAATTCATATCAACTTGACTCGGAATGATCGCGCCAGATCGAATAAAGAGCGGCACATCTTCCCATGTTGATGCGTTTACCGCGTATTGAATCGTTTGCCCACCATTCCATCGCGTCCCCCGGAAATAATCGTACCAAGTTCCTTCTGGTAAATAGATCGGCCACGTGTTTACATCCAACGTCGTCACCGGCGAAACCAACATATGTGCACCAAACATCCAAGAATTATAAGCGTTTTTGACATTCGTGTCCTGCGGATACTCATAAAAGAGTGGACGAACGAGCCCAACACCTTGATCGTATGCTTCACGCTCGTAACTATATAAATAAGGAATTAATCGATACCTTAATTTCATGATCGGTTTAACCGCTTGTTCCGCAACTGCACCGTATACCCAAGGTTGTCGCTGTTCATTATGATCACCATGAACACGGAAAATCGGTGTAAACGCGCTAAACTGTACCCATCTCGCATACAATTGTGCGGACGGCGTACCATGAAATCCACCAGTGTCCATCCCCCATTTTAATGCACCAACATTCACTGATGACAACATTCGAACACGCTGGTCGGCCATTGCAGTCGGATTCGAATAAATGTCCCCAGACCATAACCCATAACCGTAGCGCTGTGCCCCCAGTGTGAAATTCCGATTGACAGACCAAACGCGTGTATTACTTACACTGCGTTGTCCTTCAAAAAGTGCACGTTGCATCATCATGAATTGCAAAATCGTTCCATTGTCCGCCTCGTCGTTCCACCATCCAATAAGTCCTGAATCAAATGCAGGTTTTGCATGGTCAAAATACCAACTACGTACAGCAGGTTTGGTGAAATCGACATCTGCGGTTAATTTTCCAGAGAAATAATCTTTATATGGCGTTTGTCCACTAACCCAAAATCCGTTGGCGGTCGCATAACGACCTTGTTCGGTTTCGGTATGAATGCGCGGCTTCCAAATTGCACTTAATTTGACGCCTTGGGCGAGCATTTGATCACGCAATACGCCAGTTGGTCCATCTGGAAAATTGATTGTGTTCCAGCGGAAATCCCCGTAATGATCTTCTCCCCACGCCTTCCAATCAAAATCAAGCGTGAAATTATCAAGCGGAATCTCTTTTGCCCTGTACGTAGTTACAATTGATTTTAATTCCGTTTCATTAATGCCCCATTCGCTATTCGTAAACCCAAGTGCCCATTTCGGGAACATCGGGGTCTTCCCACTTACTTTTGCAAGTCCATCCATCAAATTGTACGCATTACCAGTCATTATATAATAATTAAGACCTTTTCCTGCCGATAATCCACTAACTTTTAACTGTCCGCCGCTATTTGCGAGTGAACCACTTAATGTGTCGACTAGCAAGCCCCATCCGGACGACGACCAAACCCACGGCGCCGTAGGATAGCCTTGCGCCCCAGCACGAACTGGTCCCCCATTTGCGCGAAGCAATCCCTGTGTACTAGATTCCCATGCATCATATCCATGAATGCCGTACAATGCATCGCCGGTGTCATGCGTAAAGTCGTGTTCCTGTCTTGCCAGATTCATTTTCTGACCAGAAAGTAATAACTTTCCGAATGGATCCATCACATCGATACGATTATCTTCTGGATTAATGAAAACGTTCATCTTTGATGTCTGCATTAGTATTGGACGAACTGTTGTATCAATCGTTGTTTCGACAGTATTACTCGGCACCTGATCCGCAATGACCTCTGTCGTCGCATCAGATACTCCAACTGGCAAATAACGTACGTGTACAATTTGATCACCGATAATACCAACTTCGACATTCACATTCCCACGTTGCCAGCGAATTGAATTACTGGTTACCGTAACCGCAGCGGTTGGTGTTGGTTGAGGAGTCCCCAACGTTAATTCAACATCATCCAATTGAAAGGATGTGTTTGCCTTTCCATCCACATAGAACCCAACATCAATCGATCCATTGGTGACATTCGCCGTTGCAGAATATTTCGTCCATAATCCCTCTGCATCCATATTTGAATATACCGGCGTTCCCCCAAACTCAGACAACTCCATTCGCGCGACGTTCGGCAATGCACCATATGCATTTAGCTTTACCCATGCAGAAACGGTATACGTCCCATTAACAAGCCCCGAACGAACCTGATGCACGCTTTGTTTATAAGGCGTTGTGCTCCAAAAAAATAATTTATAAGTACCGCTGTTTACGTCAGAGCGATCCACACCAACCATCGGCAGTTGGCCATTCGGATGCCACTCATTCCAACCACTCAAGGAACCCGTTTCAAAACCACCATTCGTGATCCACGGTGTAGGTGCAGGAATTAATGTAGGCGTCGATGTGGGAAACACAGGAATCACTTCGTTACGTTTCAATTGAACATTGTCGATCTGTAGTGAAGTGGCACCTGGCGAATCCAAATAAAATCCAACATCAACTTGATGGTTGCTCACAGTAAATGTGCATTCAATACTTTGATACCCAGTACCAGACGAAATCGCCGTGTACATCGGTGTCGATCCAAAATCGCTAATTTCTAACCTCGAAACATTCGGCTGAGCACGATATGAGGTCATTTTAACCGATGCAGACACCGTATAAATACCATTCGCAATTCCTTTTACAACTTGATGAATACTTTGTTTATAAGCATTTACATTCCAAAAATATAATTTTCGCACGCCAATGATTGCATCATTCGCATCAATCCCAAGACTTGGCGATTGATTGGACGGATGCCATTCTGTCCAGCCAAGTGTTGTCCCATTCTCAAAACTTCCATTCATGAGCAGATTGGTTGGTACTCCAGTCTCGATCACACCGGCATTAATTGAAAATGTTCCAATCGAATTGAATACATAGTGATTCCCTGCATTATTGTCCCACACATTGATCCCATTATTAAAAACCATGTGTACTACCGAGTTAGATAAAGGTAACGCAAGCGTAATTTTGGCGTACCCATCCACTTCAGCATCTTGCATCAAAATGCCAGGTGCTGAGGTCCAGGCGCCATTATCTATTGTATAATGCGCATAAACTTGTGCAGAATTCTTTTTGTAATAGACCGTCAATGAATTCATTGCAGAAACCTGATCAATAAAATTAGAAAACAAACTGACCATAAGTACAAAAATTAGTAGACGGGGCATTATTACGTGGTGACTCGAAGTTTTCATCGGGGATTTCCTCTTTCGTGCAAACGTTTGAATTGATTGAGGTCATCTTATCATGAATTCGCTTGAAAATAAAGTTGTATCCTTATTTCGCTTGGTTTATAACAAATCCAGCAATACCTGCACCTTTTCACTTGTGAATGGTTTTGAAATAATGCCTAATATCCCCATCTCTTTTAACGGTAAAAAACCAAGATTTGCTGATGAAATCAATACAATTTTGATGTCGGGCAATATCTTTTGGAGTTCCATACTTAGCGCTACACCATCTAAATAAGGCATCATTACGTCGAAACAACATAAATCTGGCTTCACCGATGGAATGGTATCCAACGCAGTCATTGAATTTGTAAAACTCGCGATAATCTGAAATGAACCATTTGCTTCAAGGATCGACCGATGAGAATCAATATATTTTTCCTCATCGTCAACAAGTATCGTACGGATCATAATATCCCACTCTTCTTTCGATTAATTTAATAAATTGATTTTAACAAACCGATCTGACCAATCAATGACCAAATTGTCTCTATCAAAAAAGACCCGGCATCACCTAAGTGACACCGGGTATCTTACGAACTTATTTCTTCACTACATAAAACTCTTTGCCCTGACGATTTTCCGCATCATGGGTTACCGATGCTTCTTGAATATCTTTGAATGCGACATGTGTTGTTTTTACATCTGACCAGAATTGCTTTTCAAATCCATTCACTGGTCCGCGTTTAAACAGTCTGTTTAAGATGATGACTGCTTCTACGCGTTCAACTGATTCATTAGATTTCACAGTTGTCAATTTTCCGTTATCCACTAACCAATTAATTCCGATGCTGTTTAACACGCTTGCATTCACTTTCACTAATCCAAGTTGCGCCAAACGGCCGATTACTTGAGTCATTTCAGTTCGCGTGATCGCATGGTTTGGATAGAAATTATTGTCTGCATACCCTGACATCAGTTTGTTTTCACTTGCCACTTCAACGGACTTGAAAAACCAGTTTCTTGTTTTTATGTCTTTATACGACGGCGTTTCTGGAATCGTTCCAGTCGAATTCGTTAGACGAACAAGCGCTGCCGCGATCTCTGCACGAGTCGCTCCTTGGTCTGGTTTGAATTGACCATCTGCATAACCACTCATGTATTTATAGTGCGTCGGTAAAGCTACGATATCATTATCTACTGTGATGACATATTCAACTAAGTCTGATTCCACAAAGCCATCGGTCGCGACAATACTAAAGTGATCTGTTCCCACAAATTTAGCAACTGCTTTGTACGTAAAACTACCATCTGTTCCGTTCACCGTTACTACACCGTGATTCGCATTGATTTTTAGCATATACGTAAGCGCATTGCCATCTGAATCCGTTGCGCTCGTTTTGCCACTAATTGCATTACTCGTCTTCGTCTTCAACTTCAAGTCACTTGCTTTGATCGTGAACACTGGTGCACGATTGCTCTGTTGAATTGTAACTTGAACCGTATATTGTGCAGTCGCATTTCCATCTGTTACTTGAACAACGATTGAATCGTCTCCCGCAACATCGCCAGCTTGGTAAGTCAATTCACCACTCGCCGAATTGATGGTTGCTTTGCCTGTTTTTGGTTCGCTAGCGATTGAATACGTTAATTTATCTCCGTCTAGATCCGATGACGTTAATTTCTCGGAGCCCGTTTGACCAGTCAATACATGAATCGACGAACCGTTCAACACTGGCGCATCATTCACTGCTTTGATCGTGATGGTTACAACCAATGGATCTGACGTTAATTCACCATCGGACACAGCAATCGTGAACGTATCTGTTCCAACGAAATTCGTATTCGGTGTATAGGAATACGCGCCCGTTTTTGCATCCAACGTAACTTTTCCATATTTCGGTTGTGTAACAAGAACATACTTTAATTCATCATTTTCCGTATCGTCCCCAATTACCCGATTTTTGAGAACCGTATCCTCATCCATCGTTCCTGTCGTATCACCAGATATCGTTGGTTGGTCATTCTGAGCTCGAACATTCACTTGTACTTGTACAGGGATCGTTGAATAAAGTGCTCCATCGTATGCAATGACGGTAAATGCATTAAGATTTGCATATGCATTCATTGCTGGTCTCCACAATAAACTTTCACCACTCGATAACAACGTGCTGCCTGCAGTAATTGGAACCCCATCTTTTGTTAATCTTCCAGTTGTCACATCTTCAACGCGGAATGAAAGGGTATCGCCATCTACATCTTCTTCATTTGCTAAACTTGCAAGTTTATCATACGTAATGAGATAACCTACATCTTCTGTTCCACCAGTAAGTTTTTCTACGGTCGTTAATGTCGGTGCATCGTTCACTGGATCAAGGTTTACGCTCACTGAAACAGCTAATGTAGACAATAACGCGCCATCATGGGCCTTGATTGTAAATGCATTCAGTGTGCCATTTGCATTGATCTCAGGTGTCCAATACAAATTGGATCCACTTGATAGAATGGTACTTCCTGCGGTAACTGGAATTGCATTTGCCGAAGTCGTTCCCACTTTAAGCGTTCCACTGCTTACCGCGTCTATCTGGAAGTTGACGGTGTCTCCATCAATATCTGCTTCATCTGATGCATTCGCTAAATCTGCATAACTGATCGCATATTCAACTTCTTCTGTACCACCTGTAAAAGTTGTTACAGTTGTAATCGTTGGCGCATCGTTTACGGCTCCAACGGTTACTTTTATTTGTACCGGTGTTGCAGATGTTAACGATCCATCATGCGCCTTGATCGTGAGTGCATTCAGTGTTCCATTTGCATCTGTTGCCGGTGTCCAATACAAGTTAAAACCACTCGAAAGTATTGTATTTCCAGCAATAACTGGCGTTGCATTTGCAGACGTTGTTCCCACTTTAAGCGTTCCACTACTCACTCCGGCAATTTGGAAATTAACTGTATCGCCGTCAATATCTGCTTCATCTGATGCATTTGCTAAATCTGCATAACTGATCGTATATTCCGTATCTTCTGTACCACCGGTTAACGTTGTTACCGTTGTCAATGTTGGTGCATCATTTACTGCGCCAACGGACACCTTCACTTGCACTGGTGATGTTGACAATAATGCGCCATCATGCGCTTTGATCGTAAATGCATTTAGCGTACCATTTGCATTCGTTACTGGTGTCCAGTACAAGTTGGATCCACTTGATAGAATGGTATTTCCAGCAGTTACTGGCGTTGCATTCGCGGATGTTGTTCCTACTTTAAGCGTTCCACTGCTCACAGCTTCAACCCGAAAGTTAATCGTATCGCCGTCCACATCTGCTTCATTCGATGCCGATGCCAAGTTAGCATAACTGATCGTATACTCCGTATCTTCTGTTCCACCAGTTAACGTGTTTACCGTTGTCAATGTTGGTGCATCATTCACTGGACCTAAATTCACCTTGACTTGTGCACTCGACACGGAATTTAAAGCACCATCATGCGCTTTAATCGTGAACGCATTGACTGTACCATTTGCGTCAGTTACTGGTGTCCAGTAGAAGTTGGAACCGCTTGTTAATAATGTGCTTCCCGCGGTAACAGGCGTTGCATTCGCAGAAGTCGTTCCTACTTTAAGCGTTCCACTGCTCACTGCGTCAATTCGGAAGTTAATCGGATCACCGTCAATATCTGATTCGTCTGCTGCTGATACCAAATCTGAATAACTGATCGCGTATTCAACTTCTTCTGTACCACCGTTAAATGTATTTACCGTTGAAATCGTTGGTGCGTCATTGACTGCACTCGTTGTTACTTTTACTTGAACGGGTGACGCTGACAATAACGATCCATCATGCGCCTTGATCGTGAATGCATTCAGTGTTCCATTTGCGTTCGTTGCTGATGTCCAGAATAGTTTGGAACCGCTGGTCAAAATAGAACTTCCTGCAGTAACTGCTGTTGCATTCGCAGAAGTCGTTCCCATTTTAAGTGTTCCTGTGCTAACTGCTTCGATCCGGAAGTTCACGGTATCCCCGTCCACATCCGCTTCATCTGCAGCAGCAACCAAATCAGCATAACTGATTGTATATTCCGTATCCTCTGTTGCCCCGGTAAACGTCGTTACCGATGTCAATGTAGGCGCGTCATTTACTGGAGTTACTGTCGCATTAAACGACTTCGAATCTGTCCCACCATTTCCATCATCCGCTTTAACCGTGAATGTAATCGGTGTACTCGTCGAATAATTATTCGCCGGCGTTAACGTAAGTTTATTACCTACGATTTGTGCACTTACTGTTTGTGCACTTCCACCACTTGTGACCGAATAGGTGATCGGATCCCCGTTCGCATCCGTGGAACTTAACGTCACATCTTTCGGCGTATCTTCGGTCAAAACTTGATCAGACGGTTTGCTGAAAATCGGCCCTTTGTTCGCGCGAGTCACCGTAATCGTATACGGTTTAATCGTACCGTCTTCCGCCGTCACTTCAACCGTAATCGTCGTTGTTCCCACTTTGATCGGAATCGAACCGCTTGCCGTTCCGCTAAGCACCGTTGTCCCGTTCACGGTCAGCGTCGCTTTGGCGTTGTTCGTGGTCGGCGTCACTGTCATCGAAGATACTGCATCGCCGACCGTTTTCGTGTACGAAGTAATCGTTGGATCAAACGTAGGTGATATTGGATCTTGTGATGTCGTGAGACTCAATAACGTTGCATCGGGAGATAAATTCGGCACATAAACCGTTGCAATTTGACCCGTTTGAGCCATACCAATGACGATATTCCCTTGCGGATCTAACGTAATTGCATTTGCGTAATTGGTAGGAACATTTGGATCTACATCTTGGCACCCTGCGTTTGCGTTCGGTCCGAAGAGCGTCTTTACATAACCATCCTTCGTGATTTTACGGACGTTTTTACTTCTTTCAGTGACATATAGTTCATCATTCGTTTGATCATAATATAACGAACGTGGAATATCTAATTGAGCATTCGTACCTTGACCGTCTAGATCGCCCTGTGTACCGCTTCCGGCAAACGTACTAACCGAACCGTCGGAAATCTTTACTTTAAGGATTCGATGATGTACACCATCAGCAATATATAAATTGCCCGCAGCATCAATTTCCATTTGCCCAGAGAACTCAGTAGAATTTGCTTCAACTAAGTTGGGGACACTGATTTCCCGCAATTTTGCACCTTGGGAATTGAATTCAAGGACGATATTTGCGTTCGTACCACCGACCAATAAATACACATAACCGGTATCACGATCAACCGATAGCCCAGAACTGAAGTAATTCGTTGGCGCACCGGAAGGAATAACAGATTGTTGATTGGCTGGCACTGATTGCAACGATACGTTAGGATGCACCCAAAAATTAGTAATTGTTCCGTTTGAAGCCCTTTTAAGAATTCGATATCGTTGGTTATCTGCGAGATAGAGATTGTTATTATTGTCATAATCCATGTCCACAAGATTGTTAAAGGTAACTGCAGCATTGGTGACAGGGTCTTTGTCTGTAACCGTTCCTACGTTCCAACTCGAATCGATCGTTCGTAGATGAGAATAAGAATAATGTCCCGAATACAGCGTGCCATTCTTGTCATATAGAAGGGACAAGAATGGACCTTTCATCTGTGCATTTGTTCCTTGTTCATCCCATTCCCCATAAGCAGATTTTTTCCCTGCAACAACTTGAAAACTACAATTCGTAGCAGCCGCCTCTGCTTTGTTTCCTAGGAGTGCCAAATTCCCAAGTGATAGTGAACCAAATGCCAACAACACGGACAACAACATCGATAGTACTTTTTGACTGACCAAACGCATGAAAACACCCTCTCCATTTTTGTGTGCCAAATCAAGCATAGTTTCTTCCGAAATTACTATATCAAACGCATCTGACGAGCTTGTTTTGTAATTCTGACCAGAATCTGATCTACACATCTTTTTTGAGATATAAAAAAAGAGGCCTCTCGGCCTCGTTATATCGATTTGACTTGTTCGTATAATGCTTGAATCGATTGTTTCGGTTCAAGTCCATAAGTGCGGTCCAGCATGGTTTTGAAGATTTTGTAATGTCTAAGAAAAGCTGCTCGTTCCCCGCGCTGCGCATAACTTTTCAACAATAATTCGCTCGTTTCTTCATCAAATGCAGAATATCGGAGGACACGAAGATAGCAACGCTCCACATTCGCAATATCATAATTTCGTGCATAATAATTGGCCAGTTCATGACTTGCCCGCGTAAACATTTGTAGTACGACTTCACGAACTCCGAAACTCCACTCATACATTCGTTCTTCAAAAACAGATCCTTTAAATAAATCCAGCACGAGATTCAAGCGTTGTGCGGAGCGTTCATCTGCAGGTAGCAATTGGCGAAGTTCTTTCTCTAGCAAATATAAATCACAGCTTTGTAGATTCATTCTAAATAAATAGGATGCATCAGAATAGGTGATCGCATCTTCGAATATGGTATCTTTCAACGCTTTTTTGAGTCGATAAATCGTCGTGTGTAAGATCGCATTTCCTTCCAAGCCGATTTGTTCCGGCCATAACGCATCCAAAATTTTGTCTCTAGAAATGGGTGAATTCGGATGAATGAGGAAATAGGAAAACAATTCTTCTGTTTTGGCCGTTCGCCATTTGATGAATAGATTGTCACCTTGAGGTGTTCTGAGTTTTAACCCTCCGAGGACACAGATTTGCGGGTCCAATTGGAGTGATTCGGCGTCCCGAACCGGTTCGGTGTGAATGCCTTGTACCCGAAGTTGATGACGTTCCCAGCGATTCGCAAATTGCGCGACACGATCGGGATGTAACGGTTTCAACATGTAATCAAATACATGCGCCTCGAAGGCATCGAGTGCAAATTCTTGATATGCGGTAATGAATACAATATCAACCTGTTGAAAAATCGCTTTGATTTGTTTTGCGACTTGAAATCCATTCGCGCCCGGCATCTTAATATCTAGAAAACAAACGTCCGGTTGAATGTCCGCGATTTCTCCTAGCGCTTGGACGGAATCGTCATATACACGAACGATTTCAATGTTCCCGGTCGCTTCAAGTACATTCTTATTGGCGACGATCGAAAGTTTCTCATCATCGATGATAATCCCCCGCATCATCTCAGCTCCTTTGCCTGTAACGTTGAATGGGTTAGCCTTGTTACTATATCAAACGATACTAACCAAAAACTGACCGATTACCGCATCGGAAACTGGATGATGATCGACGTTCCTTGATTTTTTTCACTCGTGATCTGAATTTGCGTATCTGGAAGGAACGATATTCGCTTTAGAATGTTTCGTAATCCGATGTGTTTATTCCCACGGTCGGGTTCTCGCTTCAATGATAACTGATCCGGATCAAATCCAACCCCATCATCAGACACCATGATGTGGATTTGGTCCTCCTGTTTTCGAATAATCAGTTGGACAAGGCCGCCTGCTTTGCGCACCATCACACCATGCTGGATTGCATTTTCAATTAAAGGTTGCACGATGAGTGGCTCAATTTTCGCCTGTAATACCGATTCATCAACATCGATTACTACGTCCAATCGCTCATCAAAGCGCGCTTTTTCCAATTCCACATAGGCTTTAATGTGTGCCAATTCCTGCTCGATCGTAAACCGACGACTCCAATCCTGCTGTTTCAACCGTGATCGCAAAAACTGGCTGAATGTTGCCAGTAATTTTCCCGCTTGCTGCGGCTCTGAATAACAAAGTCCGATGATCGTATTCAGGGAATTGTATATAAAATGTGGGTCAATCTGTACTTGCAAAAATTCCAAATCTTTTTTGAGCAAATCAGCCGCAGCGCGTTTCACTTGAATCAACGTCTGCACCCGTAAAATCAATTCCTGTGCATAAAATGGTTTGAGCAAAAAATCATTTGCTCCTGCCAAGAAACCTGCCTTCATATCATTCGGCTCTGACTTCGCCGTAAGCATCAGGATCGACAATTCCGCCTGCGAGAAATGTTCGCGGAACCGCTGTGCCACCTCATAGCCGGACATCCCTGGCATCATCACATCCAAAATGACCAGATCAACAGGTTGCTTTTGCAATTGAGATAATGCTTCCTCGCCATTTACTGCTTCAAACAATTCATATCCTTGAAGCGTTAATATATTTTGCAATGCCCTGCGATTGCTTAGCTCGTCATCGACAATCAATATTTTCCCTATTTTTCCGCGATTCGAATTCGCCTTTACCTCTTCCGTGAGCAAATCCGCCGTTAAAACCGTAAATTGATCGTTGAAGATTCGATCGATTTCAACGTTTTCCAAGTTTTCATCATCCTGCGCCGCTGCACATGGAATTGAAAAGCGCATTTCCGTCCCGTTGCCAGGTTCAGAAATGACCCGAATCGTCCCTTCATGTAACTCGACCAGTTGTTTGGTAATCGCTAAACCCAAGCCGACACCGCCAGCCGTTCGCGTCAAACTCGGTTCTACTTGTTCAAAGGATTGAAAAATTCGCTCCTGTTGTTCGAACGGGATGCCAACCCCCTCATCTTTGACTGAAATCCAGGCCAGCTGTCCATTTATTTCCGCCGAAATCCGAATTTCACCTCGACCTGAATACTTCATCGCATTATCAATCAGATTATAGATAATTTGGAAGAACCGATTTTCGTCTGCAAATAAAATGATCTGACCTGTCGTCAAATCATTTACCACGTTCACATTCGTATTTTCAATGGAAAACTTGAACGTATCCACAACCGAATTCACCACGGGATACGCATCGAATACACGCTTTTTTAACGTCAGATTGTGGTTTTTCATCTTGGAATAATCCAAAATATCGTTGACGAGAAACGACAAGCGTTTCCCGATGTCATAAACCAGTTGCAAATCTTCTCGAACCTTCGCCTGCAATGGACCGTGTACACCTTCTACAATGGAATACGTAATATTTAGAATTCCATTTAAAGGCGTTTTTAATTCATGTGACGTTTTTGCTAGAAACTCATCTTTCACCGCATCGATCCGCTGCAATCTGCTGGTTAACTCTTCGATCGTAAGATACGCATTGGTATATCGCTGTGACATAAATAAAGCCTGGGACAGTATAAAGATCGGCTGCGCAATCGGAATGATTGCAAATGGTTCCAAGTGATAAAAGATATTTAAGATTCCTTGAAAACAAAGGGTAAGTATCGAGAACGTGCCCACAAAAATAAACTTGGATCCTTCCTTATTCAATCGATATGCGCGTATCATTTGAGTAAAGTTCAACAAGAAAAACAGCCCCAACCATATGCAAATCGCCACCGTCGCCCAAAAATAAAGTCGTTCAGGAATGAGAAACAGCATCGGAATGCTAGCAAACGCTATACGCTGAAACCACTTCATAAAATTACGATGATATAGTTCCGGAAACAAACGGTAGAGATAACGCGTGAGAAAGATGAGAATGAACATTGCGCTAGCTACCTGAATAAATAGAATTTGTTTCACAGTAAAAAAAGGAAATATTTGAATAAATATTCGTTCGTATTCCACAGCATTAAATAATGCGGCAGAAAAACATAAACCCGCAAAATCAGCCAGTTCCGTCATTCGTCTTCGTTGTAAAAATAATCCACAAAAATATAAACCAATCATTAGAAAACTACAAATCAACGCCACATTAATCCCTAAGTTGTATGCACTAATCTTGGCAATCTCCTTTGGCGTACCGAAATAAATCGACTGCGTAATTCCACTGGAAAACCCAATGAAGTTAGAAATATGGATGACGATATCCACTTCCGTGTTCTTCACCTCAAAATAAGATACGTATGGTACTGGATCCGATTTTGATTGTTCTACTGTAACCCCCGGAGTACCATTTCCACCGACCAATTGTCCATCGACATACATTGAATTATCTAAACGAATGTTTAAAGTCTTGATTCCCCATTGCTTAGGCGCATCTTTTGGTAGTTGCAGATGCAAGCGATAGGTCGCATAACCAATGACCGGAAGCTTTTGATCGTTGTATGTCTGTTTCTCCCAATCACCAGGCACCGGCATTAGATGGTTCGAATCTTTGTACGAATAACGATTTCCTTTTACGACCGGCGAAGTGAATTGGTTCCAATCAAACGCCCATTCCCCGTCCAATGTAATGGCACCTTGCTTGGTGATATCCCAATCACGAAGATCCATCACGCCAGACACAGCTTTCGGTTTATATGATGTGGAGAAGTATGACCACGTCCATAACAAATTACTAATAATCATCACTACCCCAAAAATAACGAACCATGTGGAAGATCGTTCCCATTGCTGTTTCAAGTGAACATCACGCTCCTGTCGCCAACAGTGTATCACAATGTGCATTCGCTTTAGAAAGGTAATTTCACCTTGCATTGCGAAGAAATGAATCGCATATCACAGTTTCAGATTCCTGCGCGTTTCACGACATAAAATTGACATAACGGATATGTTATAGTACTTTTGACCCTGTAACAAAAACAATATCATCAAAAATCGGAGGATTCACATGTACAAAAAGTATTTAGCACTCGCACTCGCAGCATTTTTAATCGTAGGTACGACCGCTTGTAGCAAAGAAGAAGTACATACCGAACCAACAGCACAAACAGCAGCACATCACTGGACGTATTCCGGTGAAGAAGGTCCAGAACATTGGGGCGAAATCGATCCAGCAAACACCGCTTGCGTGAATGGCACAGAACAATCGCCAATCGACATCGAAACTGCTAAAGTCGATAAAAACGAATCATTGGGTGAATTGTCACTTAAATACGAACCGGTAAAAGTAAGTCTTCAAAACAATGGCCATACAATCCAAGCAAATGTACAAGAAGGTAATGCTCAAATTACGATTGGCGATAAAACATACAAATTAGCTCAATTCCATTTCCACCTTCCTTCCGAACACGAATTGGACGGAAAAGCATACGAAATGGAATTACACCTCGTGCACAAAACCGAAGCTAAAGAACTTGCTGTACTTGGCGTATTGTTGAAATCTGGTGGAGAAAATACAGAATTCGCGAAATTCTGGTCCTCGATTCCAAAAGAAAAAACCGAAGCTGATCTTGCGGTTGAATCAACAATTGACCTAAATGCATTGTTGCCTGCGGATAAAACCTATTTCCGTTATGCTGGTTCGTTAACAACTCCGCCATGTTCACAAGGTGTGACTTGGACGGTACTCAAAACACCGGTTGAGATGTCTACTGCTCAAATCGATGCATTCAAAGCGATCTTCCCATTGAACGCTCGCCCAGTTCAAGATTTGAAATCACGCGAAGTACAAACGGAGAAATAATTTACTTCCGTACATTAAAAACGAGACATTTACCGCATCATCGATGCGGCGAATGTCTCGTTTTCTCTTGCTTTCTATTTTTTCAACACCTTTATGATCTCCTCGGCAATGCGATCACAAGGTAGCACTTTCATCGCAGCACCCAATTGGATCGCTTCCCTCGGCATCCCAAACACGGCGGTAGTCGATTCATCTTCTGCAATCGTGAATCCACCCTGCTGACGAATTTTCAATAACGCCGCCGCGCCATCTTTCCCCATGCCAGATAAAATCGCTCCAACAATTCGCTCTCCGCCGTATCGTTCGATAATCGATTCGAAGGAACCGTTAATATTCAAAATCCCTTGCGCATCGCCTTCGCTTCGCACTAATTTTACGCTTCCTGTTTTGCGAAACTGCAAAAAACAACCGCCCGGCAAAACATAACAGTTCCCGCTTTGAATTTGTTCTCCATCATGGATTTCGTGAATTGGTAGTTTAGCAGTTTGTTTTAACCGATGAATATAGGAAGCAGTCATCCACTCGGGCATATGTTGGATGACGAAAATTACCGATTGAAATGGATGATCAAACATCGGTATAATCCGGGAAATTGAATCAAAGCCCCCCGTTGATGCCCCTAACACGACCAATTTATGAAATTGACTTGAATCAACGGACATAGCAATCACCTACATTTTCAAAATACTTAGTAGAGAAACCAAGTAAATATATCGAATTTCTACGTAATTGACTATGACATATGTCACAATCATTTTATGATTTGGTATTTATTTCACGCACAATCGATTCCGCGATTCGATGACAAGGTAAAACGGATAGTGCCGCACCTAACACAATGGCCTCGCGTGGCATCCCAAATACAACAGCTGTCGATTGATCTTCTGCAATCGTAAACCCGCCATTCCTTCGGATGTTAAGTAATCCTTCCGCACCGTCTTTTCCCATTCCGGTCAAGAGAGCTCCTATGATTCGTTTCCCACCAAATCGCTGAACGAGCGCCTCCATCGAGCCGTTAATATTCAGAACGCCCGCAACCTCGCCAGTTCCTCCGATTAAACGACTCTTACCATTACCATGATTAAACTGCAAAACATATCCACCAGGAACTACGTAGATGCGTCCATTCTTAAATGATTGTCCATTCACGACCTCTGTAACCGGCAGAGTCGTTTTCGATTGCACCCGCTCGACGTACGAAGCAGTCATCCACATTGGCATATGTTGAATGATAACAATGGCTGCCTGAATGGATTGGGGGATAAACGGAACTATTTTTAGCACCGCATCAATTCCGCCTGTTGATGTGCCAATCACGACGAGTTTATCCAATCCTGTTTCATCATAGAAACCGACCTGCGACGTTCGCTTTGCTAAATCCTGTTCTCTCCGAGTAACTTGTTCTTGTTGCATTGTTGCATGTACATAATTTTGTATTTGACGAAAATTCATATTACTCATCGGAATTTTTCACCCACTTTATATCCATCTATTCATGCACGCTTTTTCACCGCCACCTGAATTACATGCGATAACCCTTGATGCAATTCGCCTTCAGAACGCATCACTTCACCTGTGAATAGATGTGCCCAATGCCAGGTTTCAGCAGGAAATGCTCCCGTAAAATCGCTCAGTTGAAACAACCAATCCAACTCTTTTGGTCCACCGGTTCCGTACGCCAACTGTTGTTTGGAATACACTTCAAAAATGACCCATCCGCCTTGTTTTACCGCATCTGCCGCCGCGTCAAGCGTCGCGATTCTCAGCGCTTCCTCAAAACTCCAGAAAACGCAAACGATCGCATCCCAAACTTCTTTTTGCCAAGGCGCATTTCGCAAATCAACCTGCAACGTCGCGTCAAGCGTAACTCCTTTTTCAGCGGCCAATTCCTGTTGCTTCGTTATTGCAGCTTCTGCATAGTCCCATGTTGTTACCCGGTGTCCTCGTTCTGCCAAAAATACGGCATTGCGGCCCTCCCCTTCAGCAATACATAACACTGAACTTTCGCGAACTAATCTAGGCTCACTTGACTGAACAAACTCATTTGCTTCTTTGCCGTATCGATATCCAGGCATCTTAAACCGTTCTTCCCAAAACGGTTGCCATGAATCATTAGAATTTACCATCAGGCTTTCCTCCAAAAAATCAATTATTAAAAGGTCTTATTACTACTTTTGACGAAATACTCCTGCATAGCTTATCAAAAAAACAGGGAGGCCACTATGAGTACTTTTGATCAAATCCCCTTTGAAGTAGAATTTGCAGATAATCCAGAACCACGTTGCCCTTGTGTATTGCTGGTGGATACGTCTGGTTCGATGGCTGGCGATCCCATTCGAGAATTAAATACCGGTTTGCGCGTGCTACGCGAATCGCTTTCTGTCGATGAAATGGCGCTAAAACGCGTTGAATTATCATTAGTTACTTTTGGTCCAATCAAAGTACGTACGAATTTTCAGCCCGTCGATCAATGGGAACCTCCAACATTGGAAGCAATCGGTGATACCCCAATTGGCGGGGCGGTAGAACGCGCGCTCGAAATTCTCGAGCAACGCAAAACGATGTACCGCGAAAACGGCATTGCCTATTATCGCCCGTGGGTGTTTATGATTACAGACGGTTCACCAACGGATGTATGGGAAAAAGCTGCCGAACGGATTCAAGCTGCGGAAGCAGCAAAGCAGATGGTGTTTTTTTGCGTCGGTGTAGAAGGCGCTGATTTTGAAGTCCTCAAAAAACTCGGCACACGCGAACCATTGAAACTACGCGGTCTTCAATTCCGTGAAATGTTTCAATGGTTGTCAAATTCCTTATGTGCGGTATCTCAATCTCAAATGGGCGAGGCGGTTCCGTTAACGAATCCGACCGCTCCGAACGGATGGGGCGTGATCGCTTGAGTGATGCTCGCTTAGATCTCGAAACATCTTTTACACATGCAATTACTTCCGAGCGTTGGATCAGCCTAGGCGCATCCGCAATTGGTACCTCTCATCTAACGAAAGGGATTCCGAATGACGATTCATTTGCCATCCAGACGATCCCTCGGGAAGACGGGAGTGAATGGTTAGTCATGGTTGTCTGCGATGGTGCCGGTAGCGCCAAGTTTGGCGGCATCGGTGCAAAAAGCACTGCGATCAACACCATCGAATTAATACAAAATCACACAACAACAATTTCGTCACCTAACGAATTACAAGCAACGATAAAAGAAATCGTCAAACGATTAAAAAACCAATTAGTGAACGAAGCAACATCGCAATCCGCGAAAATTCGTGACTTTGCTTGTACATGGGTTTTGGCAGTTTGGTCGATGGATGAGTTATTCATTGCACAAATCGGCGATGGCGCATGCGTCTTTCATGCGGCGGACGAATGGAACGTTGGCATATGGCCGATGCAAGGAGAATATGCGAACACAACACGGTTTATAACGGATGAACACGCAGAACAAATTGTAGAAACGTGTACGCATCTAACAGCGGTTGATGCAATTGTTCTATTTAGTGATGGTTTACAACGTTTGGCCTTGAGATGGCAAGAACGTGACGCCATGCAAGGATTTTTCAATCCGCTTTATCGCTCATTATCAGCATTAAACCCTCCAATACATTCAGAAACGACTCATTCCGATGCGGCGCTTTCGTGGGCAAATCAACTCGCGGGTTGGTTGAATGGAACTCAAGTTAATTCGAGAACCGATGATGATAAAACGATGGTTTGGGGAGTGAAGCGAACATGATGACGGCAACGTTGTCCGGTATTGTTGATGAATTTCGAAAAAAAATTGTACTTGGCGATGTCATAGGACAAGGCGGCGAAGGGTCAATTCATGCCCTGCACGCATTTCCGCAGCGCGTTGTAAAACTGTATCATGAACCGATTAGCGAAGCTCATGCCAATAAACTACGCGCCATGGTTCAGCTACAAGATAAAACGCTCTTAAGCTGTGCAGCATGGCCGCTTGGGCTCGTTTTTGATGCCTCGAATCCCGAAGTCATCTGTGGATTTATGATGCCACGCGTTCGTGAAGCGAAATCGTTACATATATTATATGGTCCCAAAACGCGCCGTGAGCAATTTCCAAAAGCTACATTTGCCTTTCTAGTACATACCGCAATGAATGTCGCAAGATTATTCGCAGCAGCACATTCGGCAGGACATGTCATTGGAGACGTGAATCATGGAAACATGCTCGTTAGTCCACAAGGGACCGTTTGGGCGATTGACTGTGATAGTTTTCAAGTGAAAAATGGAGACAACGAATGGTACGGATGCGATGTCGGCGTAATGACGCATCAACCGCCCGAGTTACAACAAGTCCAAACGTTTCGCGGCGTGACTCGCACGCAAAATCACGACCGCTTTGGATTGGCCGTCATTATTTTTCAATTGTTAATGATGGGAAGACATCCGTTTGCCGGAAAAACGAGTGCCAAAAATGACATTTCGCTCGAACAATCCATCCAAACGTATCGTTATGTATACGGCGCAGATGCTGCCGTCAGGGGGTTAACCCCTCCGCCAACGAGCATTCCGATCGATCGTTTACCATTTGCGATTCAACGCTTGTTCGACCGAGCATTCTCATCAATGGGATCAACTAATGAAGCCCGTCCGACAGCAAATGATTGGCTATCTGCACTTGAAGCATGTAAACGCCAGCTCAAAACTTGCCCTGAGACGAACACACATCAGTTTTTTAATCATCGCAACTCGTGTGTGTGGTGCGAATTAAAAGAACAACGCGGCATCGATTTTTTCCCTGATCCAGATCATGAGTCGGAACATAAGGACCCAGTAAAAGCGAACAATACCGTTGCGCTACCAAGCGCTACCCCATCGACAGTAAACACTTTACCGCCACTGAAACCAAAACCAACGCGAGCCGATGAACACGCATTATGGTTCAAAATTCAGTCGTTTGCCGCCCCGTCAGACAAATGGCCGCTTCCCCGCTTATCGGAATGCCGCAATGGTCCCACGGAGCGAATTGGACGTTGGCGAAAACAATACCGCGGCATTCAAATCGGTAGTGCAGTTATTGGATTAGCTGGAGGTTTTGTCCCTGTTTATGCGTGGATTTCCAACTTACCGATGCTCGCTGCAACTTCCATCTGTTCTGTGCTTGGAAGTGCAATCACGCTGGGCATCGGATCACTCACGGCAACGTGGTGGATGCGAAAAAAAATTCGGACTGAACGTGCGCTTGCTGAAATGAATTGGCATGAGATCAGGCGCTCAGCACGTGCTCAAGCATTGCTTCAACGCAAGTCCTACGAACAAGTCATCGATGCGCTCGCAGAAATCCGCACCGCCATTGTCGAATTACCAGAATACCGGATGCACCGCATGAACGAATGGCTAGGACAATTGCCTGATCGACAATTGAAAACATTTTTATCGCAATATCGTCTCTCCGATGCCAAAATTAATGGGATTGGCGACGGCCGAAAAATGACGCTTGAATCGTATGGCATCGAAACCGCTGGCGACCTTGAGCACACAAACCTAAAGAACGTTCCTGGTATCGGCGCTTCCGTCTTTCAATTACTGATGGATTGGCGTAGCGGAATTGCTGAACAATTTGTACCCGACCTAAGGGCCGGTTTGAGCAGACATGATCATATGCTACTGGATCGCGAAGTTGCCGTTCGGCGCGATGGCTTGTTACGCAAACTCGAGAGCGGGGTACGTCAACTTGAAGAATTGCTTGAATTACAACTAGAATTACGTCAAAAAATCGAAGAAACCATCCGCGAAACAGGTCATGAATTGTCCGCGTGGATGCTCGATGAATTCGAAATGTTCCCGAAAAAGAATAAGAAAAAGAAAAAATAATAAAAACCTGTATATCCGAACGTACCATCGTTCGAACATACAGGTTTTATTGTGTTACTTATTTTCACTTCAAATCCTGATCTTGGTCGCCATAATACTCTTCTAGCGTCCATTTGTTTTTCTTTAATACACCCGCCAATTTCGTCCCGACATAACGCAAATGCCAAGGTTCATAACTGTAACCGGTGATTTTTTCCTTTCCTAATGGATAACGGATAATAAATCCATATTGATCAGCGTTTTTAATGATCCATTTGTATTCATTCGTTTTGCCGAACGATAAACCAAGCACACCATGATTTCCAGTTGAACCGATATCCATCGCAAGACCAGTCTGGTGCTCGCTTTGACCGGGACAAGCAGATGTGCGATTCGCTTTACTGAACCCTTTCGTTTTCACATAACCCGAAAGTACATACAATTGCGATTGAAACGAACGATAACCAGAGATTCCGATCACATTCAATTTCGATTTCTTCATGGTTGCAACCATTTTTTCGAGCGCACGAGCAGCATCCTTGCGCATCTTCCGGCGATCTTTCGTGACACTTTCTCCAAATGGGATATCCACCGTAACCAATTCATCTGGAATAAACGTCTTGTCGAGCATATTGGATTTATTCACGAGCACATCAAGTAAATCACGGTTCGATTGATCAACTGGATTAACAACTTTGCATTTCTTTTGAACGACTTGAATTGCAGCTTCCATGGCTTTATCTGCAGTTTTTTCTCCTTTTGCAGGTGAAGCAGCTACACATGAACATACCAATATCGCGAAAACAAGCACAGTCGCAATGGAACATTTTACATGAAAAATCATGACGATCCTCATTTCACTTCAAACTCGTATGCATCTATTTCTTGATTTCCAAATTGTATTGGCGTTCGCGGTGGATGATTGACCGATTGTGGCCAGCGTGCCCATGAGTAAGGCGTAACTTTTTTGCTACCAACGTCCGGATTTGGGAACGAATCATCGTTGCCGCGAATTCCGTTCACATAAAAACGAATCTTGTCACCTTGATGTGCAATCTTTCGAAAATCAAAGCGCCAATATGTTTCGTCGGTACCCTTGACCGATTGCATGTACAAAGGTGTTTGCGTCCAAAACGTATTATTCTTCTGATAATACAATTCTATGCGCTTTAAAGGCAAACGTTTCGGTGTAAATCGATTTTCAAAATTGTTTATCGTACCGTGGATATAAAAAACGTTCCCGACCCACGCTTCGTTCGCTAGCACATCAAGATCGGATCCAAAACTCCATTCCGGTACGTGCCTAAACATGACACTTGTCTTATAGGTGATCTTATTTTCAGAATCACTCCAATTAAAATGTAAATGTGCTCCGTATCTACCCGGCATTTGCGCCGATACAACCGCAATCGGCGTATCTTTCGAAACCCACATTCCTTCATGAAGCCACTCATCTGGCACAACATGCAAATAATTCATATAAACATTATCGGGCGTACCGTCACTATTCACATCGAGATTCAAGATTACTTCGCCCATTTGTTTTCGTAATCGTTCACGATCATTCACGATTTTCTCCACAACGGCATCTCCAACCGGGTACACCAGTTGACCTTCAAACATCGCCAAATCGACACCTTGATGCGGATTTGACCCATTCATCACATTTCTTGGTTGATTCTCAGAACTAACGACGCCAGGAAAGCGTTCACGTTCAGGAATGCTCGTCCAACGCGCGGGCGAATGACCAATCCAATCATTTGAAGATAGTTCACCACTTATAACCGCAAATTTTGCCTCATCCGTCCAAGTTACTTCCACAAATTTCGGATCAAACGGTCCAGTTTGTCCAAAAACAGTTTGTCCAGTGATGACCATTGTTCCAACCATTACACTTAGGACCCAACATGCGCGAAACATTCGCTTCATCCGCAAGTTCACTCCATATCCGGCGTCGAAATGCGCCATATGTATGTTTTTGCTTTGCCGTTTTTCAACGACTCCGTCACAATTAATAATCTTCCACTTTGAAGTGAAATGGCACGTACAAACCGCTCATCCGTTGGCGCTTCCAACATCATCTTTTGAAGTGTTTTGATCTGAAATACGATTAATTGATCACTCGGACGATGAACGGATGCAATCGCAGTACTCCACTCGCTATTTTCTTGAGCTTGGATTGATTGGATGAAAAAATGGTCTGGCATCTCCATATATGTATTCCTATGACTATTTACGTTCTGCACAAGCAATTGGTTGCGCTCAACGATTGGAACGTAAAGATTGCCACCAACAAACCGTGAGCGGAGTGGTACATGCTGTCGCACCGTGACTTTTTTTCCCGATGACACGTCGATGCGCACTAACTTTTGATCATCCAACACGTACAACCGATTGGTCGCATCCCAACCCATGATTTCATATGTACCAGTATATAGTAAATGTTCCCTACTCGTATGCAGCGATTTCGCCCATAACTGACCGTTCACATTTCCTCTCGGATGTAATACTCCTTCGCGATTCGTAAAATAAACAAGTTCTGTTCGCGCTGGATTTACCGATGGATTCGCACCCCATATAAGCACTTTTTGTTCCTTTGTCACGTCCAAACGATTTTTCCAGTATGCGCCAACATGGTCAGCGAGCATTGGCATTACGGAATGAGACAACAAATTAATCTTAAATAACATTTGTAAAACAGAAACAACGTACTCACCCGCATCGTTCAAACGAACATACTCCGTCGCTGGCGAACTATTTACGAGGTCGACTTTTTTCCCATGTTTCACATACTGAAACGTAACTACTTGTTGTTGAATCCCGTTTCGAAACGCCAATCGTTGACTGTTCGTTGCAATCGAACGTAAGGCGTTATTTTTCCATGTATAGACTGCAAACGGAACTTTTAATGTCGGTTTTCCAATCTGTGTACTCCACGAACGGATAACGGCCTGTTCGTCGGCTTTCGATGGCAGCGTCACTAAATACCCGTCACGTTTCGCCAGTGAATACGGCAATGTCTGAACATGTTCCCACCAATTTGTACTAAGTAACAAGTTCGAAAGTAACATCAACACTTGCATTAGGGTCCAGTTGCGCACGCCGCGCACATTGTCGTCCTCCTCTCAAAATAAAGACAAGCCGCAGTTTCCAAAACGGAAGCAACGGCCAGTCAACACACTTACACTTTAAATGAACTTTTCAATTCCACAATTAAATTCAAGACCAAACGTTCTTCCGTTGTATATTTAGAATCTACATTAAAATAACCGTGCCGGAAAAATTGATACTTCGTTTGAATTTCCGCATGTTTTACATCCGCTTCAACAAATCCATTCAAAACCAAAAGCGAGGACGGATTTAATTCTTTCAAAAAAGACGCATCCCCTTCGCGCACCCCATTGTTAATGGCTTTTGCGAATGCTTTTTCGCCAATATCTGATGTGCTTGGCGCAGCTTCCGATGAAGAACTCGCCGCTTCTCGCACAAGAGGTTCGTACAATCGAAATTCTGCAGGTGCTGCATGGGATGCCTCAACCCAGTGGATCGTGCCTTTCACTTTTCGTTCCGTGAATCCACTTCCACTTTTCGTCGCCGGATCATATGTCGCGCGAAGTTCAATCACATTGCCGTCCGCATCTTTAATGATTTCTTCACACTTAATGAAGTACGCATGTTTCAAACGAACTTCATTACCAGGGAATAATCGGTGATATTTGGGCGGTGGTACTTCCATAAAATCATCTTGTTCAATATAAATTTCTCGTGAAAATGGAATTTGGCGTATCCCCATGTCCGGATTTTCTGGGTTAATTTCAGCATCAAGCCATTCCACTTGTCCTTGCGGATAGTTGGTAATGACAACTTTTAGCGGATGTAACACGCCCATCGTGCGCGGCGCTTTTAATTTCAAATCCTCACGGATAAAATGATCCAACATCTTTGCATCTACCGTTGAAAATGCTCTTGCAACTCCGATTTCACGGCAAAATTGACGAATCGCATCTGGTGTAAATCCGCGGCGGCGAAGTCCGCTTATGGTTGGCATTCGTGGATCATCCCAACCGTCAACAATGGCTTCATCAACGAGTAATTTCAATTTCCGCTTACTCATAACCGTCTCGGTCATATTCAATCGCGCAAACTCATATTGACGCGGAACATGTGGCATTTCACATGCTTCAACGACCCAATCGTATAATGGACGATGATCTTCAAACTCAAGCGTACAAATTGAATGGGAAATCCCTTCAAACGCGTCGCATAACGGATGTGCAAAATCGTACATCGGATAAATACACCATGCATTCCCGGTATTGTGATGCTCCGTGTGCGAGATGCGGTAAATGACCGGATCGCGTAAATTCATATTTGGCGATGACATATCAATTTTTGCGCGCAACACTTTGCTTCCATCTGGAAATTCACCCGCACGCATCCGCGCAAATAAATCTAGATTTTCTTCAATTGAACGTGAGCGATACGGACTTTCTTTGCCGCCTTCCGTTAACGACCCCCGATATTGACGCGTTTCCTCTGCCGTTAATTCACAGACGAAAGCAAGCCCTTTACGGATGAGTAATTCGGCACAATCATACATTTTGCCAAAAAAATCGGACGCATAAAACAGATCATCCCATTGAAATCCAAGCCAACGAACATCTTCTTGAATCGATTCAACATATTCTGTATCTTCTTTTACCGGATTCGTATCATCAAAACGTAAATTTGTCTTACCGCCAAACTCATCCGCCAACTCAAAGTTCAAACAAATTGATTTGGCATGTCCGATATGTAAGTATCCATTCGGTTCAGGCGGAAAGCGAGTTAATACATGATTTACACGACCATTTTGAAGGTCTTCGCTCACAATATGGCGAATAAAGTTAGAAGATGTAACAACTGTATCTGACATTCAATCGGTTCCTCCCAAAAAAACAAATCAATTTCACTCATTATACATGAAACGAAGGAGTGACTCCATATAAATGAAAAGATTGCGCCTACGAACGAAAATCATGGTTTCATTTTTTTTAATGATGAGTGTTTTCTCGTTAATACACATGTACATAACCTACCAATCGACGCAGCAGACGATCATTGCTTCCATGGAACGAAGCGGCGAAACGATGACAGAGCAAATTAGTAAAACAATCGACTTAGAACGATATCAAGATGTCATCAAAAACGGCCGGAAAAGTAAATACTTCTTTGATTTATGTTCCGAATTAAACGAAATTAGAAGTTCAATTGGTGGAATGTATCTAGATACCATTCACAAAACAGAAAACGGTGATTTTGTCTATATTTTAGATGGATCCCCAAAAAAGGAATTGGAAACGTATCCTGAGAACGAAGTCGTCACGGTCTTTCCGAAAAAAGAAATGCAAAAAGTGCTTAACGGTGCCAATTACAATTCTGGCATCATCAACGATCCTGAATACGGCGTATATTTCGCTACATTAGTACCTATTTTTGATCAAAATCATCATGTCGTTGACATCCTTGAACTAGATTTATCCGCTGAGCGTATGAACGAAATCGTCTCAAACGTGTGGTCAAAAGAATTTCTAAGTTCCATCGTCCTCGACCTCGCTGTGTTAATACTTTTCATTGTGATCATCGGTCTTATTATTAAATTCACATTCAAACCACTCATGGTAATAAAACAAAAAGCAGTTGAAATTGCTGATGGTGATTTGCGTGAAACCGACGACGCTGAAGAAATGAAACTTCACAATGAGATCGGTGAAATTGTAACCTCTTTTCATGCAATGACTGAGCGATTACGCAATCTTATTGATCGCGTTCAAACGTCAACGGATAGTTTGCAAAAACACTTCTATACCATCTCCATCGAATCCGATTCCATTCATGATCAAGTGCTTGCCGTCGGACTTGCAAGCGATGAAATAAGCAAAGGAAATTTACAAACTGCTCGATCCTTAGAAATCATGAGTGATTCATCATCAACGATTTTAACCAGAGTCACATTTGCCAACAAAACGGTCGATAAAATGAACCTATTAATGCATGAAACGGAAGATAAATTCAAAGAAGTGATGCAATCCATGAACAAATTGGCAGCCAAATCATCACAGATTGAATTAATGGTAGATATCATCAGTGATATTACTGATCAAATTAATTTATTGTCTTTGAACGCATCCATCGAAGCAGCACGAGCAGGAGAATACGGTCTCGGATTCGCGGTCGTTGCCGATGAAGTTCGTAAATTAGCTGCTCAGTCTGATGCAGCAACCAATTTGATCCGTAATCATATGTCTGACATTCAAAACCATGTGCAATTAACAAAACAAAAAACCGAGATCACTTCAAAAAAATTCAAGGAGCAATCCTCCAGTCTGAGTGAAGTTTCTCAAAATTCATTAGAGATCCAATCCAAAATCGAAGCAGTTCACCAGGAAATTATTTCGGTGTCTGCTGGTTCAAATGAAACTGCGGCGTCTACCGAAGAAATGTCTGCAACGTTGCACGAAATGGAAAATAATATTGACTTGTTCATTTCGCGCATTAAAGACTTGCGCGAACTGGTAGCTACCGTAAAACAACTATCCGATATTTTCAAAATCAACTAACGTCAAAAGGAGGATGCAGATCATGAAAAATTGGCGCTTACGCACGAAAATTATGGTCGCGTTTATTGTCATGATGGGTATTTTTTCATCATTGCATTTCTTTTTGGCTTATCAATCGACTCACAAAACCGTGGTTACAACCCTCGGAACGCATGGCGTAAACATCGCCAGAGAAATTAGCAAACAAATCGATACTGAAAAATACAAACGTGTACTAAACGATCTCGCTGAAAATGATGATTATTGGCATATTCGTAATCAATTGAATCGAATCCGCTCAGCCATCGGCGCCATGTATATTGATACGTTACGAATCGATAGTTCTGGTCATGCAGTTTATGTGATTGATGGACAACCAAAAGATTCCGACATGGCTTCACCACTGAATGAAGCGGCAGATCTGTTTCCGATTGATGAATTAACGAATGTCATGGGTGGTAAAGAGTTTCAATCGGAATTAATCAATGATGAAAAATATGGTCTTTATTTCGCATCAATGGTACCGATCTACGATACCAACAATCAAATCATTGGAATTCTTGAATTAGATTTTTCCGCAAAAGATGTAGAGTCGTTATACACCAACGTATCGTCTGACGGTTTGGGATTATCATTACTTACCGACATTACAATGTTGATCGTATTTATTCTAATCACCGCTTGGATTATCAAACGCACATTGAAACCGTTGGATTTGATTCGTGACGGTGCAGCACAAATCGCAGAAGGTGATTTGCGCATGAAAAAATTGAAATTTGATTTGCGTGCCAAAGATGAGATTGGCTCGATTATTAATATATTCCACACGATGTCCGCGCGATTGCGCGAACTCATACGCAGTGTTCAATTTTCAAATGATACACTGCAAAAAGACTTCAAAATTATTTTGCACCATTCATCCGATATTTATGAACAAGCAAAAGCAGTAAGTGTTGCAAGTGATGAAATCGCACGCGGAAATATGCAAACTGCGATTTCGCTCGAAGTAATGAGCACCAGCTCTGAAGTCATTGTAAACCGAATTCATGAATCAAATAACGCGGTCGATCAAATGTGTAAAATTATTTATGATACAAAAGAAAAATTCGTTGAAGTGTCCAGTTCCATGAATAGCCTTGCCACAAAATCCATGCAGATTGAATCCATCGTCGAAATGATTCGCGACATTACCGATCAAATTAATCTATTGTCCTTAAACGCATCGATTGAAGCCGCACGAGCCGGCGAATATGGACGAGGATTCGCGGTCGTCGCCGACGAAGTCCGTAAGCTGGCGTCACAATCTGCTGAAGCAACCAAATTAATTCGCTCCAACATGACAGAAGTTCAATCACATATCGACTATGCAAAAAGCAAAACAGAAGTGACAATGGCAAAATTCGTCGATCAAACAACAAGCTTAGATCTCGTCCTCAAAAATACAGAACAAATGCAAAATAACGTCGATGAAATTCATGCTGAAATCATCGCTGTTTCCGCAAGTTCTGGTCAGACTGCAGCATCGACGGAGGAAATGACTGCCACACTTCGCGAAATGGAGAACAATATTAGTCATTATACAAATCGCCTGTCAGAACTGGACAGCATCGTATCCGAAGTAAAACGGATGGCAAATGTATTTAAATTAAGTTAATTCTTATGCTTGCCATCCTATCCGTACAATCACCGCATACAAAAAAAGGGATGATTTACGAACCATTACGGTTCATGAATCATCCCTTTTTCTAACGATCACGCTTTCACATTTCCGTGCCGTAACGAACTATATCCATCCTTTGTGACAACAACACAATCCTCTAACTGATACCCGGTTTGCATCATGCAATGTTTAACAATATCAAACTCCGGAACATCAAATGGTCTGTAATTTGTCGGCCCAAACATCCCGAATAGTTTCACATTTGGTCGATAAACGATAAACATTGCAGAGTCATACAATTTCATTTTCTTTTCCCGCACGATTTCAATTAATCGCTGAACATGTTTATCTTCTAACGTCTTAAACGGTAACTCTTCGTGACGTGTCTTGTTACTGAACAACACGAGCACTGAAAATCCATCGGTTTGAAACTTGATGCTCTTCGTAACATCCAATTCGAACGCCCACGCGTGTGGATGTGAAGTAAACGCTCCAGCCATGTCTACCTTCGCCTCCGTTAGCAATGTTTAACTTACTTCATCGTAACATACTTATTTTGTTCGGACTAGCATTGATTTTTCCATGCGTTCACGGTCTCTCAATAAAATAGGTGCTAAATATTTACCAGTGTATGATTCTTTCACTAAGCTAACGACTTCAGGCGTTCCTTGTGCGACGATTCTGCCACCACCAGTTCCACCTTCCGGCCCTAAATCGATCAAATAATCCGCAGTTTTGATGACATCCAAATGATGTTCAATCACCAATACCGAATCTCCTTGTTCCACCAATCGTTGTAATACGATCAACAACCGTGCAATATCGTCAATGTGTAATCCGGTCGTTGGTTCATCGAGAATATATAACGTTTTCCCGTTACTTCTTCGATACAGTTCAGCAGCCAATTTCACACGTTGCGCTTCCCCTCCGGAAAGTGTCGTCGCCTGCTGTCCAAGTTTCATATAATCGAGTCCAACATCGTGTAATGTTTGCAGTTTCCGCGAAATTTTAGGGATATTTCTAAAAAACTCAACACCCTCTTCAATCGTCATATCCAACACATCAGCAACCGTTTTCCCTTTATATTTTACTTCCAGCGTCTCACGGTTATAACGTTTCCCTTTGCAAATCTCGCAAGGAACATATACGTCGGGTAAAAAGTGCATTTCAATTTTAATAATTCCATCGCCTTTACACGCTTCGCATCTGCCGCCGCGAACATTGAAGCTAAATCTGCCTTTCGCATACCCGCGAACTTTCGCTTCTTGTGTCTGCGAAAACACATCTCGGATGTCATCGAAAACACCTGTGTATGTCGCCGGATTCGATCGCGGTGTTCGGCCAATTGGGGATTGGTCGATGTCGATGATTTTATCGATATGCTTCAATCCATGAATGGCACCATGCGCACCGGGTTTTACTTTGGCGCGGTTAATTTCTTTAGCGAGTACTTTATAGATAATTTCGTTCACGAGCGTACTTTTACCTGATCCTGAAACACCAGTTACACATGTGAATAGTCCGATTGGAATACGCACATCGATTTTGCGCAAATTATTTTCGGTCGCTCCGATTACTTCAAGCCATGCTTCGCCAGGCTCGCGGCGCTTTTCTGGCAAAGGTACAAATTTACGACCGCTCAAATAATCCCCTGTCAACGAATTTGGATCGTCCATTACGTGTTTTGGCGTCCCTTGCGAAACGATTTGACCACCATGAACACCCGCACCCGGTCCAATATCAATAATATGATCACATGCGAGCATTGTGTCTTCATCATGTTCTACGACGATCAAGGTGTTTCCAAGATCACGCATATGCAGCAATGTTTTGATTAAACGATCGTTATCTCGTTGGTGCAAGCCAATACTAGGTTCGTCCAAAATATAAAGTACACCCATCAAACTAGAACCTATTTGTGTCGCCAAACGAATCCGCTGCGCCTCACCGCCAGAAAGTGTCCCTGCTGCACGATGTAACGTCAAATAATCTAACCCAACGTCGACAAGAAAGCCCAATCGCGCGTTTATTTCTTTCAAGATCAAATTCGAGATATTCCGTTCTTTCTCAGATAATTGAATTGCGTCGAAAAAGTCTCTTGCTTCACGCACGGTTCGCGTTGTAATATCATCAATCGATTTATCGACAATGGTAACAGCAATAATTTCCGCCTTCAGACGGCGTCCTCTACACGTTTCACATGGTTTTGTAGACATGTATTGCTCAATATGCTCACGCATCGATTCAGATGGCGTGTCACGATATCGGCGTTCCAAATTCGTGACGATACCTTCGAACGGAACGATTGCTTCACGCGTCGTACCAAATTCATTCTCGTAGCGAAACTTAACCCGTTCTCCGCCTGTCCCGTGATATAAAATATTCAATTGATCTTTCGTCAATTCTTTTATTGAGACATTACGAGGAATATCGTAATGTTCACAAACTGATTTTAAAAATTGCGGATAATAATTTGATGTGCTTCCGGCCCAAGCCTCGAATGCACCGTTCTCAATCGATTTATTAGGATCAGGTGCGAGTAAATCGGGGTCAACAATCATTTTGCTACCTAACCCATCGCATGTCTGACAAGCACCGAATGGACTATTAAACGAAAACATGCGCGGTTCTAATTCCGGCATGCTAAATCCGCATTCCGGACAAGACAAATTTTGACTAAACAACAACTCTTCATGTTCCATCACATCGACGATGACGCGTCCAGCTGCAAGTCCAAGCGCCGTTTCCAATGAATCCGCTAACCGTGAATGTACATCCGATTTAATGACGATCCGGTCAACGACAACTTCGATGGAATGCTTTTTATTTTTATCGAGTTCAATTTTATCACTTAATTCACGCATTTCTCCGTTTACACGAACACGAACAAATCCTTGTTTTTGGATGTCTGCGAGTAGTTTCACATGTTCGCCTTTACGACCAGAAACAATTGGTGCCAAAATTTGAAGTCTTGTCCGTTCCGGATACGAAACAATTCGGTCAACCATTTGTTCGACCGTTTGTGATGTAATTTCGGTACCGTGCTTTGGACAATGCGGGCGTCCAATTCGCGCAAATAATAGTCGCAAATAATCATATATTTCAGTAACCGTACCAACGGTTGAACGAGGGTTGCGGCTAGTCGTCTTCTGATCAATCGAAATCGCCGGAGAGAGCCCATCGATCGCGTCGACATCGGGTTTATCCATTTGTCCTAAAAACTGACGCGCATACGCTGAAAGCGACTCCACGTAGCGACGTTGCCCTTCTGCATAGATCGTATCAAATGCCAACGATGATTTACCAGATCCACTTAAACCCGTCAAAACGACAAACTGATCGCGCGGAATCGTCACATCGATGTTCTTTAAATTATGCACTCTAGCGCCCTTGATTATGATATTTTCCAATGGCACCGCAATCACCCTCTCAACCGCTTTATTCACTCAACGCTTTGATCTCAAAAAGGGCGTCACGCAACTGCGCCGCACGTTCAAAATTCAAAGACTTGGCTGCTTCTTTCATATCTTGCTCGATTCGTTCGATCAACAATTTGCGTTCCTTTTTAGACAATTTGCTAACCGCGATTTCGGTTTCGTGATAATCTTCTTTCCCCTCGGCGACCATTTTCGTTGCTTCAAGCACATCGCGGATTTTCTTTTTTACCGTTGTCGGTGTAATCCCATGCAACACGTTGAACGCTTCTTGAATCGTTCGTCTACGATCTGTCTCCTTGATCGCCTTATCCATTGAATCCGTGATTTTATCCGCATACAAAAATACCCGGCCCTCACTGTTACGCGCCGCACGACCAATGGTTTGAATGAGTGAACGTTCTGAACGCAAGAAACCTTCTTTATCTGCATCTAAAATTGCTACCAAAGACACTTCTGGCAAATCGAGACCTTCCCGTAGCAAGTTAATCCCGATGAGGACATCGAACACGCCGAGTCGAAGACCGCGCAAAATTTGAATCCGCTCTAACGTCTTAATCTCACTATGGAGGTAACGAACTTTAATCCCAATTTCTTTAAAATAATCCGTTAAGTCTTCCGACATTTTTTTCGTTAACGTGGTTACGAGCGTCCGCTCATTGCGTGCAACTCTAGTTCTTATTTCGTGAATTAAATCGTCGATTTGACCTTTTGACTTCCGAACCTCAATGATCGGATCGAGCAATCCAGTCGGTCGAATAATTTGTTCGGTCATCGTAGGACAATGTTCTAACTCATAAGGACCCGGTGTCGCCGAAACGTATACCCCGCGTTGCATCTTCTTCTCGAATTCATCAAACGTAAGCGGTCGATTATCCATTGCGGAAGGTAGCCGGAATCCGTGATCGACAAGCACTTGTTTGCGCGCTTGGTCTCCGTTATACATCGCTCGAATTTGTGGAATCGAAACATGAGATTCATCGATCACAAGTAAAAAATCATCTGGAAAATAATCAATTAACGTATACGGTGTTTCGCCGCGTGTTCGGAACGTAAGGTGTCCGGAATAGTTTTCGATCCCAGAACAAAAACCCATTTCCATCATCATTTCAATGTCATATCTTGTGCGCTGTTCCAAACGCTGTGCCTCAAGCAATTTTCCATTTTCACGGAATACCGCTAATTGTTGCTCCAACTCTGCCTCAATATTTTTAACTGCAAGTTTTAACGAATCTTGGTGGGTCACGAAGTGAGATGCCGGAAAAATCGCAACATGATCACGCTCACCAAGAATTTCACCTGTCAGCACATCAATTTCTGTAATCCGTTCAATTTCATCCCCGAACAATTCGACGCGTATCGCCTGTTCACTTCGGGATGCCGGGAAAATTTCAATCGTATCCCCACGCACGCGGAATGTTCCGCGGACAAACTGAATATCATTACGCTGATATTGTATGTCCACCAATTTATGCAAAATCGCCTGACGGGACTTTTCCATCCCCTTGCGAAGAGACAATACCAATTCACCATACGTCTCCGGTGATCCCAACCCATAAATACAGGACACAGACGCGACAATAATTACATCTCGTCGTTCAAAAAGTGCAGACGTCGCAGCATGTCGTAATTTATCGATTTCATCGTTAATGCTCGCATCTTTTTCGATGAACGTATCCGTCGAAGGTACGTATGCTTCTGGTTGATAATAATCATAATAACTCACGAAATATTCAACCGCATTATTCGGAAAAAACTCTTTAAACTCACTGCATAGTTGTGCTGCAAGCGTCTTATTATGTGCGATCACCAATGTCGGCCGATTCAATTGTTGGATCACGTTTGCAACTGTAAACGTTTTTCCGGTACCTGTTGCTCCTAACAAAGTCTGATGCCGTTTCCCCTGAGTGATTCCTTCTACCAAACTAACGATCGCCGTCGGTTGATCGCCTTGAGGTGTGTATTCAGAAATGAGATCAAACGCATCATTTAACTTCACTATACTTTCCATCGCTCACCATCACACCCCGACCACATGAACATTATCTTTTAATGATAGCATAATCGATTGGCTCTCCCAAATTACTCGATCGCATTTGCTGCAGCATCATAAAAATCCCGCAAATCTGCATAATCTCGAATTTGTTCCCAAAACTCAAATAGCGATTCCGGACGTTTACGCAATTCACAATCAACACGCATTTTTACATCTTCCCATGACAATCCATTGATAAATTCAGTGTCAACTGTGCAACCATTCAACTTTTTCAGTGGTTGCAAAAACACATATCCATCTGCTAAATCCATCAAACGCAATTTTTGTTTTCCTGCCGAGTATTGGCTCGTATCTTCTAACATTCCCATCGCTGTATCATTTAAATCAAATCCAATTGCTTGATTTCCTCGTTCTTGCAACACTTGTTCCACGAGACCTCGTCCCGGTGAAACGGCGTGATAATCAGCCGCATCGCGACTCCAAAACGGTTGATGCAATAGTACGGTCTTAATTCGATGTAAGAATCGATCCGCTAACAAATTTCCCATGTAGCGACGTTCATAGCGAACAAACGAATGATCAAACGGGTCTGCATCCGGCATCGAAAACGTTGTGAATGCATGAACTGTTCCCGTCAACACAAGAATCTTTTCACTTATATCTAAAATTTCTTTTTGAATGCGATTCGCCCGAAACAAATCAATCGGGCCTCGCATAAACACTCGGGCATAATTCGCAGGTGATGGTCTACCATGGTAACTCGTCCAATCAAAACGATAACTTAGATTCAAAATCCGAAAGGGCCTCACATCTTTCGGCAATGAACGGTTCCACTTCCACACCTCATAATAAATATCTAAATACTCTTTATAGGCCCATGCAAGATTGTAAGATCGCAAAATACGTCTCGCTTCCAAAGGATCATACTGGTCGGCAATGACTAAATGATCTAGCGCTTCTTGATCTTCCTCCGCACCGAACTCTAACCCTAGTGTATATACGCCATTTACATACAAGTGCGGAATTAAAGACGTCACAAATTTCAAATTTTCACGAACACGATGATCTTCTCCTAGCAATATAACATCATTCTGATTACATTTTTCAACGATGTATTCAATTGGACGCAACCCTTTTTCCGTTAAAAATTTTAATTGTTCCTCCACGGAAACCGCTCCTAATCGCATCCATTTTTTTATGATAAAAAAGATGACGCCCTATGTTGAATAATAGAGGTCATCTTTGTATGAATGATAATATAACTTGATCTCGTTATGATTGTGCACTTACAGCTGTTGTCGATGTTTTTGTAGGTTTCAATGCTTTTAGTTGATCAATACGCGCTTTTAATGCCGCTAGTTCTTCTTCTTCTAACTCTGCATTAAATTGCTTTTCAATTGCTTGATACAATTTCAACGCTGCTTTAATGTCACCACTTTTTGCATGGGCTTCTGCCAACAAACTCATTACATTTTGTTTGATCAACTCGCTGGATGCGGTTAAGCGATCTAAGTAATATTGCGCATGAGTTTTAATATGATCTATTGGTGCATCTACTGCTTGTAACATCGCGGACATCAATTCAGCCCAATCTTGAACAAACACTTCCAGCGATGTTTCTGGTTGAATTTGTTCATCGAATTCACGTAATGATTTCGTTTTTGGTTGTCCTTGTAATTTCTCACCTATGGATACCCAAGCCAAATCCCATGCATGAATTGCATCTGTTGCATAGTTTTTGTTAGCCGCTGCATATCCGCGTTCAATATTACGGAATAAAGTTTTCCAATCGTCAGGAATTTTCGCTAAATTGTTGAGCTGATCCTGCGACAAATTCACGCAACATACTTTGAATTTTTTCCCGCTACCACAAGGGCATGCTTCGTTACGCCCAATTTTAGTCATTTGATGGTTCCCCCAATGGCTTCGCACGTCGACCCGGTTTGTTTTTAGAAACTTCAGGTTCAACCAGTGCAGTTTCTTGTATGAGTTCTTGTAATGATTCACTGGATACTTTCTTCGGTCTTCCACGTTTTGGCTTTAATGGCGTTTCTTCCTCGAGGACCGTAATTTCTGCTTTTATCTCATCATCCGTTATCGGAACGGATGTATTAATTTCAGCAATTAAGTCTTCGAGATCCATACCTTTTTTCTTAGGACGACTCGTTTTGCGTTTTGGAACTACTTCTACGATATCATGTATCGGATCATTTTCAACTATTGGTTCTGCTATTGGTTCTGCTATTGGTTCTGCTATTGGTTCTGCTATTGGTTCTGCTATTGGTTCTGCTATTGGTTCTGCTACTGGTTCTACTATTGGTTCCTCAATTGGGCTGTCCACAGGATCCATAGTTTGTTCCATAGCTTGTTCCACAGTTGTTTCTTCAGTCATCGATTCGCTTGATTCGTCCAACAATTCAATATCAGGATTTTTCGGAATTGGTAATGCCGATGTGTTTAACCATTGATCCAGTGATTCTGCACTTACAACCATGCTTGGGGAAATAACTGGTTTCATATTGGGTAGTTTGGAACGAAACATTTGGAACCAATTCGATTCTTTCAATTTAATAAATAATCGTGTTTCAGCATCTGGGCAAAATACCAATCCTAGTTGATGGTCGTGGTCATTATAAATAGCTTTTTGGATCAATTGCAAATGACCATCACCATTTTCGACTTCCAACTTACAGAATGCTGCATTTAATGTCATTGCTTCATGCCATTGTGTTCGTGTTCGAACAGTTTGTCCATTAACTTTATGTATGATATCACCAGGTTGTATGTCCATATCGGACGCCGGTGAATTCGGTACTACAGCTAAAACCCGAAATCCATTTCGACCATGAACAAAAAGTGGTTCGCGCAACATCTCACGTTCTTCGCGAGTGTGTTGACCCCATTCAACGAAAGCTAATAGCCCGACCGTCATAACCAAAATTGCAATTGCTTGAAACATTTCATTTGGCAAATTTGGAATCGCCCATCGTATTAATGATGCACATGTTGCAGTGATTAACATTAAACCTATTAATCCAGGCGTTGATCGTTGAATGGCATGTTGAGGTGTTTGAGACCAAATACGTTGTGAACGTGTAATCCATACCGGTATTGGCACAAAGTGTATCCCAGGAAAGAATACCCAGACTGGCATTGGAAAAGCAAATTCACTCCAAAATCCGCCAATTACACGACTTCTCATTCGCTGAACATTTAGTGGAACCGCCAAACGCACTCCGAGTAAGCGGTACAACACCGCTTCGCCAATCCAACTAAATGCGACCATAAACCAAAAATCACTAATCGGTAAATCCAGTATGAACTGATGAACGAAATTCATCCAATCCATATCCAATGAATTCGGCCAACCTGTTAAAACAATTAATTGTTTTACAATTGTCAAAATCATTACCGGATAAAACACATGCATTGTTCGCGTTCTGAACAAAAATAATAAGAGGGATAATCCCCATAAAACCATCATTGGTAAAATCGTCAAGTTTGGAGCGAGGGCATAAATCGGTAACGAAACGACCATGCCCACAACCAAACAAAGTACGAATATCCGTAATAGTTCGATCAATACAACGATGAACTTTCGATAAAATAGTTTGCGAGTCATTCGGACGTGCAAATGAAGAAGGAACCCTGTAAAGATCAAACTAAACAGCATAAATGGATTTTTGACAACATTGATCATGCCATCGGCCCAAACACTGATTCCATCAATCACAGCATCCACCTGAACTCACCTCCTACTTTTTCATCATTTGTATTTCTTGAACTGCGCGATTCAATTGTTTGTCATTTAACGGATCAGATATTAACGTTCGAATTTGATCTTGTAAACCAGTAATTGTCGCATTATCTAATTTGGTGGTAATCGGTAATTTAAATTTTGCTTGGAATGCTGCAACTGCTAATTTCGTGGTTTCATTGAAATATCCGTCAGATCTACCAGAATCGAATCCAAGTGCCTTCAGCATAATTTGAGCGTTTTTAATTTCTGCATCCGCTTGATCGAATTGCCATATCGTTTTGCCGCTCAACGGACTTACCTTGAAGTAATCCGGTTGTTCAACGTTTATATCGGGTTTAATGCCTACTTTATGAATCCATGTGCCATTTGGGGTTAACCATTTGCCAATCGTTAATTTCAAATTGCTGTTATCGCCCATTTCTTGTTGGAACGTATTTTGAACCGTTCCCTTGCCAAAACTAGTAACTCCAAGTAGTTTGGCCCCACTTGATTCATGTAGCGCTGCTGCAAGGATTTCAGATGCACTTGCACTTCCACCATTGATCAACACCATAATTGGATAGGTTTTGGAACCTCCATTAGATGGATAACTTTCTTGTTTCCCGTCGCCATATTCCACACGAACGATTGTTTTACCTTTTTCAACCAGTTGGCTGCAAATATTAATTACTTCTGGCAATAAACCACCTGGATCATTCCGAACATCGATGATTAACCCTTTTAACCCTTTTGCTTCTAAACGTTCTAAATGTTGCTTAAATGCATCCGACGTTTGCTCGGAAAATTGTGTAATTTCGATTTTGCCAATACCATTTTCTAACATTTGACTATATACGGTATCTACTGCAATTTTTTCGCGAATTACATTAACATGTATCGGTTCATTTTCGCCAACGCGAATAATTTCAAGTTTCGCCTGGGTACCTTTCGGTCCACGAATTTTGCTAACGGCATCATATAAACTTAAACCTGCCAACGTCTCACTGTTCACAGAAATGATTTGATCGTTAGGACGCAATCCCGCTTTCTCAGCAGGTGAACCTTTAATTGGAGAAATTATTAATAACTTGCCATCGCGCATCGTCACTTCCGCGCCAATCCCTTGGAATGAAGATTCCAAACTATCCTTGAATTGTGCTGCAGCTTCTTCGTCCATATAAGATGAGTAAGGATCATCAAGTGCGGTAATCATTCCTTGAATCGCGCCGCTCATGACTTGTTTCCCATCAACATCGCGATAATATTTCTGTTGAATCAATTCGTATGCCTTCAATAATTTACTTAATTGTATCGCACTCATTCCAGTTGTACTGGCTAATTGTTCGACTTCTTTCGCGCTTAATCCCGATACATCTTGATTTTTCATTTTATCAACGATTGGTGCATCAACAATTGATAACGTAATGACGCTACTCGTAAACATTGAAAGTAAAACCAAAGCGATGACGAGCCTACCGCGAAACATCATATGTGGTATCCACCTTTTTTTATCCTATCTATATGCCCAATCATCATTTTAAGTAGCCCATCGGATTAATTGCTTGTTCATTAACACGCACTTCAAAATGCAAATGGTTACCCGTGGAACGCCCTGTGGAACCAACTTCCGCTATTTTTGTACCGCGACTCACTTTTTCACCGGATTTCACTTTAATTCCACCTGATCGAATGTGACCATATAACGTCCACGTATTTGAACCATGATCGATAATCACGGTATTCCCATAACCATTGGTCCACTGCGCAACGATGACAACACCATCTTCCGCCGCAATAATATTTGTACCCTTTGCCGCAGGAATATCGATCCCGGTATGCAATTTATTTTTTTCACCACTTACAGGATGTGTGCGATATCCGAAAGGCGATGAAATTTCGTAATGGCCTGGTAACGGCCATTCCAATTTTCCCCCGCGATACGTCAATTCATACTTGCTTTTTTTACGGATTAATTCCGCTTCCTGTTTCGCAAGTGTGATTACTTCTTTTTCTTGCTCTTCCGTTACTTCTTGAAGATCATGTTCCATTTTGCTCAAACTTGTAATCATTACTTCTTTTTGTTTTTCTTTATCAAAAAGCTCATCACGCAAATCCCCAGTTTGGGTATATAAATCACGAATTTCAGCAAGATGACCTTCTATACTTTCTTTTTGCTGTGCAATTTCATCGCGATCACGGCGATTATCCGCAAGTAACTCCTGATCTTGTTTTACCAACGATTGAATGGAATAATACCGATCAATAAAATCAGAAAAACTGGTCGATGAAACAAGAACTTCGATGTATGAAACGAAACCATTTTTATACAAAAGATTGACACGAGACTTCAATAGCTTGTCCCGATTGTTCATACGCGTCTCGGATTCCTGAAGTTTTTTCACTTCTGCCCCGAGTGTATTATCCAACGTTGAAATTTTCTTTTCCAATGATTCCAATTTAATATTTGTATGATCAATTTGATCGATCACTGCTGTTAAATCTTGTTTAACTTCGTTTTTTTGATGTTTCACATATTTTAATTGCGCCTGTGCACGGATCGCCTTTTTTTTAGCTTCTTTCTTTTGCTGTAAAATCTGTGCAATTTCACGATTCACTTTATCCAAGTCTGACATTGCATAACCAGTTTGAATCGTTGCAGTCGGTATGTTCCCCCACGCCAAGGCAATAGCAATCACAGACGTAATAACCGTGCGCCATCTTGTTAGTTTCCTCATCCGACATTCACTCCTTACACCTTACACTTTTAAGAATTTACGAACTGAGAATATACTTCCCCATGCCCCGATCACCAAACCAATAACTAATAACAAACCACCGAGTGGGTACGCAATGGTTTGCCAGTCGACCAATTGAACAAACCCAAGAAAATGTTGGAATTGTTCCGACTGCGTCAAACGATAATAACCATAAATTAGCGCGGATGCCGGAATCATCGAACCAATAACTCCGAGAAAAATTCCTTCGATAAAAAACGGCCAGCGAATAAAACTATTCGTCGCACCAACGAGTTTCATAATCGAAATTTCCCTGCGGCGCGCAATAATCGTTAATTTAATCGTATTCGCAATCAAGAACATAGACGTTAACCCAAGTAAACCGACGAACACCAAGCCAACATTTCGAATAATTTCTGTCCAACGGAACAATTCCTCAACTGTACCTTGTCCCCAGCGCAATCGCTCAATAATTGGTTTCGGTTCTTGTTGATCCCAATTTTCGATTGCTTTCGCGACCGTGCTGACATCGCGGGGTTCTTTCACTTCTACGGTAAACGATTCGTTTAGTGGATTATTCTCGCCTTCAAGGCCATCCAAGAACGATTGATCATCTTTGAAAACGGTACGTAAATAGGACAACGCTTGTTGTTTTGAAACGAACGTTACATTTTTTACAGCTGGCATTGATTCGAGATCAAATTCCATTCTAGAAACATCTTCTTCAGCTGTATTCACTTTCAAAAAGACACGAATTTCAACTTGGCTTTCCAAGTGTTGTGCAAATTGATTCACATTAATCGCGAGCATCATAAAAAGACCCAAAATCAGCAAGGATACCGACATCGCACTAATCGATGCGACCGTCATCCAGCCATTTCGAAAAACACTTTTCACACCTTCGCGAATGTGTCTTACAAATGTTCTAATCTTCATACCCGTATTCCCCCCGCAATTCGTCGCGCACAATGATCCCTTTCTCAATGGCGATAACGCGTTTGCGTAACGTATTCACAATTTCTTTATTATGAGTAGCCATGACAATCGTCGCACCGCGGAAATTAATCTCTTCCAAAATGCGCATAATCCCCCATGATGTCTCTGGATCTAAGTTACCTGTTGGCTCATCAGCAATAATCACAGACGGATTGTTCACAATCGCACGAGCGATCGAAACACGTTGTTGCTCACCACCAGAAAGTTGTGTTGGATAGTTAGATAATTTGTCCTGCAAATTCACAAGTTCCAACACTTCCATCGCGCGTTTCTTAATTAATTTCTTCGGCGCCTCAATGACTTCCATCGCAAAGGCAACATTCTCAAATACCGTCAGTTTTTGAAGTAATCGATAATCTTGAAAAATAACACCAATGTTTCGGCGCACATACGGAATTTTCCGTTGTTTTAAACGACCTAAATTGAAGTTATCCAAGAAAATTTGCCCTTTCGTAGGCATCTCCTCTCGATACATTAACTTCATAAACGTCGATTTCCCTGCTCCAGACGGTCCTACAACATACACGAACTCGTTCTTATGTACTTTAATATTAACTCCTCGTAGTGCGTGCGTCCCATCAGGGTACGTCTTCCACACATCATGCATTTCAATCATGAGTTCACATCCTGTAAAAATTCGTGGTTTTTCCACAATGCACTCATTATAACATGAATGTCCATTGAGAAAATAGAAAATTAAGCAATATTAATCGCCCGAGCTGCAATGATCACCAAAATTGTTAAAGAAATCATCGCTTGCACCATCATAAGCCCTTTTGCGCGCGCAGACAATGGTAATGCATCCGTGGGACTAAATGCCGTACTTGTTGTAAATGATAAAAACAAGTAGTCCATATAGATCGGATGCCAGCCAGCACCTTTTATTGAATCAGGAATTCCCATTTGAGGAAATAAAAAATCCGCTCGGACTTCGATGTGATGGTGTCTACGATAGGGCCCTCCGCGATCGATTTCCCAATATAATACTGAAAAAACCCCAATATTCGTAATCCACAACACCAAACCATTATAAAGTAAAAACTTTGCCTGCGCTTCATGACGCAATAACTCACCAATCAAAACATATAAACTTAAGACCATTTCCGCACCTAGCAATACAATAATTAAAAATGCAATGACGCGTGTTGTTCGATGATTCACGGTAAACATGGCAATACCCAATAACACAAGTAAAAAGCCGATGAGCGATGGTACGATCAGTTGATGAACACTCGAAAAAGGTCCGGACACGAGTACGAACCCAATCGTTGCTAATATCGTCACGCCAATAAACGTACTTCTTGGCCAATGAATTGTTACCTTGTCCAAAACTACCCCTCCTGAACAGAACCAAGTGAAATAATCTCTTCCATTTGCGGCCATTCGATGCGAAACCGCACGCCTTCATGGATGTTTTCGACCGTCAATTTTGCTTGATGAATGTCAAAAATCCGCTGCGCAATTGCAAGTCCAAGCCCATGCTGACCACCGAGTCCTTTTTGAAACGGTTCAAAACGATTGCCCAACAAAGCTTCTGGCATTGGATCGCCGTCATTTTCGATGACCAACACAACCGTTGTTGCTGGTTTTAACGATTCTGCGTCTACGTACTGTTCTACAACCCTGCTCAATTGAACAAAAATTCGCTTCTTCGCATAGCGCAATTGATTTTCGAACAAATTCTCAAGTGCAATTTGCCAACGAGAAACATCCCCAATCACTGCAACCGGTTCTAAATCCAACTCCCACTCCATTTCCGTCCGATGATGGCGATATTGATCGATCACATCATCCACCAATCGATCAAACTCAAGTGGTTTCATTTGAAGTGGTTGTTCGGACCAATGTTTCAGTTTCGTAAAGAAAATTAAATCCGAAATTCGCTTTTGCAAGCGAATCGTCTGTGCGTCCATCGTTTCTAACGATAAAGACAAATCACCACGCGGAAATACACCATCTTTAATCGATTGAATATAACTGCGGATAATCATGACCGGTGTTTTCATTTCATGCGAAAGATGTTGCAACAACGTTTGTTGATCTTGTTCCGATTGAATCAATTGAACACGCATTTCGTCGACTGCAAAACTTAATTTCCCAATTTCATCTTTGCGATTGGTTATCAATGGTTCATGCCATTCATGCTTCGCAATCCGTTGTACATGCTTCTGAATTTGTACGAGCGGACGAGATAAAAATCGCGCCAGAAAAAATGCCGGAATCCAACTGAGAACAAGCGAAAGCAATACAATCGTCAATAGTTGCTGATACAACGTATTCACCAATTGATTAAAATACGTTCCTTGTAATGTTGAAACGATGACCGCTTGTTGCTCATTAATCTTTATCGGAGCTATCGCAGCAAACACCAAATCATTTTGATCATTTATTCGAACCATTCGCACTGGATCGTCTGGTTTCACTTTTTTCACTTCATCTAATAACAAACTTTCTTGCATTCTTCCCATTCGTCCACCAAAATCACCGCGACCATTATTATCGGTTCGGTTGTTAAAATCTCGGCGGCTACCAGGTTGCATAATCGGTTTGCCATCATTCGAAAAAATCATATGCCGAACCGCGCGCAAGTTACCAGGCATTGCAGGATCATACGGTACCCGATCATTCGCATTTTGTTGATTCATCCGCGCGATGTATTGATCTTGAGCCGTGAACAATTGCTCCGTTAACTCACTGCCAAAAAAATTCTTTAATGATAGCGGAGCCACTAACAAAATAAGTAAGGCCACACCTGCAACCATCCCAACAAACCAAACCCACAACTGCCAAAAGAGTGGCCAGTTCTTCATCTTTTACACCGCCCGATATCCATATCCATAGAGCGTCTCTAAACGAATCGCTGGACATTTTTTTCGCAAACGCCGAACCAAATCATCAACGACTCGATCAGATCCGATGAAATCATCACCCCATACGCGATACAATAATTGTTCACGCGAAAAAGCTTGTCCTTTATGCTGAGAAAACATTAATAACAAGTCAAATTCCTTTGTTGTCAAATCAATTAATTCATGATTATACCAAGCACATCTGCGTACCGAATCGATCTTGTATGGTTCCCAATTAATGATGTTTAACCCATTTTGAATTGACTCTTCAGCTGAGGTTTGTAATCCTGATTGCACGGTCAACTGACTATTTCCTTTTCCGTAAATACGTTCAAGTAAACGCCGTGTGCGAATAACAAGTTCTTGCGGCAAAAATGGTTTCGGCAAATAATCATCGCTTCCCATTTCCAGACCAATAACACGATCCAACTCTGCATCGCGGGCAGAAATCATAATCACCGGCATGTCCGAATGCTTTTGACGAACATTACGTAAAATCTCAAATCCATTCCCATCTGGCAACATTAAATCAAGTATCCATATATGATAATCTGCATCAATTCGTTTCCATGCTGAACGTACACCTTCGAATGCATCCACTTCCCAGCCTTCTCGGCGCAAATAAGCGGTAATTACTTCTCTTAACGCGTCTTCGTCTTCCACCAACGCAATTCGATACATTTTTTCCGCCTCCCAGTAGATTTTTTCCTAGTGTACCATAGAAATATGGGTACGATATGGTATAACTATGATATTTCCAACGCATTACACGTATTTGATTTTTCGTTCAAAACAAAAGAGTACATGGATCCATTTTTACGAACATTGATGAAATAGTTTTGAAATATATGAAGCTTACAATGGAATAATGTACTCGAAAGGAGCTACCGCATTTGACTGAGCACATTCTCATCGTGGAAGATGACCGAAACATCGCAAAATTAACAGCTCATTACTTGAACAAACAAAATTTCGAAACGCAAGTTGTCCATACTGGTACGGAAGCGATCGACGCTGTGAAACGATCGTTGCCACAGATCATTTTATTGGATATCATGCTACCCGATATTGATGGTTGGGCTGTTTGTAAATATGTTCGATCCATCTCAAATGTTCCGATCATTATGTTAACCGCAAAAGAAGATGTCAGTGATCGCATTCACGGACTACAACTTGGAAGCGACGATTATCTCACCAAACCATTTGACCCCAAAGAATTGGTTGCAAGAATTCAAGCAGTTCTTCGGCGTAGTGAAAAATCTATAGGACAACTCCCCGCAGTGACGAACCATTATGAAATTTATCAATTTGGGAATTTGCTGGTTGACCCTATTAGTTATACCGTCTCATTGGACACAATCAAAATTGATATCCCTCGGCGCGAGTTCGACTTATTACATTTTCTCATCCGACATCCAAACCAAGTTTTTTCTCGCGACAGATTAATTGAACAGATCTGGGGATGGGATTTTGAAGGTGAAGATCGCGTCATTGATTTATATGTAAAGCGTTTACGTGACCGACTTTTTTTAACTCAAAAACAACCGTGGCAAATCACAACGGTGCGCGGGGTTGGTTACAAATTTGAGGTGAAGTTATGAAGCATCGCATTTTCTTTAAATTGCTTGCGATTCATTTGACATTAAGTATCCTCAGTTTAACCGTGCTGTATTTTATCACAGGCTATTTAATTGAACAGCAGTTGCACAATGAGAAAGAAAACGAGTTAAGACAATCCGCTGAGGCAATTAAAAACGAACTTAATCAAATGCCCGATGAATTAACAAATGGCAATATTCGCAAACAACTTCGCACCTTTGAACGACTTAATCATATTCAAATTACAGTGATTAAGAATGAAAAAAACACAAAAAAACTGATCGAATCGGGTTTGCCACAATCGGTATCAGAACAAATCAAATCGATTTTAGATGGACAAACTTTAATTTTTTCCGGAACATTGGAATCAGGTGGACAAAACTTACTCGTTTACGGATTTCCATTCAAACCGCGCGGTGACAATACGATTGCTATTCTTGAGTCTGTTCCATTTGCCGACCTCGATATATTATACGCTGCGCTTACCCGCAATTTATTATTTGCATTTGGATTGATCGCATTACTGGTTACCGTGGCTATTTTTTTCGTTTCCAAACAAATGGTCAATCGCATTCACCGAATTAGTACTGCTGCAGAAAAAATGGCTCATGGCCAATTTCAAGAACGGGTTCCCGTTGTAGGCACTGACGAAATCGCCCAACTCGCCCTTGCATTTAATCAAATGGCAGGACAGTTATTCCAAATCGAAAAACATCGAACTCATTTTATAAGTGAAGTCGCTCATGAACTTCGTACGCCCCTTACAACTTTATTAGCAACTTTGCGCGGATTTATTGATGGTACAATCGAAGATCACGAAAAACATGAATTTTTGGATATTGCATTCTCTGAAACGACACGACTTGGTCGACTCGTAAACGATTTACTTGATCTTGTTCATTTTGAAGAAAAAGAGATTACTTTCAAAAAGGTTCCGTTGCACTTAAACGCGCTCATCGAAGAGGCGATTCAATTATTAAACCATCAGGCAATTCAACATCAAATGCGCATTTATACCATCCTTGAATCGAATGATACATTTCAAGGTGATCCTGACCGGATCAAACAATTACTAATCAATTTGATCTCAAACGCCATCGAACACAACGAACCTGGCACAATCGTTACCGTTTCGCTACATAAAATGGGTAATCTAATTCAATTGTCTGTTTCCGATACGGGGGCTGGAATTCCTGAAGAAAAACTCCATCGTTTATTTGATCGCTTTCACAAATCCGATGTCAGCCGATCGCGCGGGGGAAGTGGCCTTGGACTGACCATATGCAAGTCCATTGTCGAATTTATGGGTGGGACCATAAGTGTCACGTCAACATCAAGTGGAACTACATTTTTTATTACACTTCCATGAAACGAACATGACATATTTTTGCGATATCCTGATCTTGCAAGAACAATTCGAGAAGAAGGAGGTGCGCTCACATGTTTAAAAAAATTATCGCTGCAGTTATCGCATTGGGTTTGATCGGTTCTGGAGCCTCCGCATTCGCGGCTGAAAAACCAGCCAAAGAACACGTAAAACTTACATTGGAACAAAAAGTAGCGAAGTTTGGTATCGTTACGGATGGTTTGACGAAAAAAGAGATCAAAGCTGCGATTCAAGCAAAAAAAGCCGAATTAAAAGCTTCCAAAGCTGCAAAGAAAGCTGCTAAAAAAGCTGCCAAAGGAAAAAAAGCGGTTAAGTAATTTGTTACAAAAAAGAATAACCCCGAATCAATACTCGTCAAATCATCGACGTGTGTCGTTCGGGGTTATTTATATGTTAATTGAGTTAACTTTCCGTCAACCATTCACTTCCGCTTTTGAACAAGCACCTTCGAACCTCGATTCGCCACCGAATGGATAGTATTCACTCTCTTCGAGTCAATAAATCTCATCAACAAGTGAAACAAGTTCCCAACGAGCAGACCAATAAACAAATACATTAATCCCCCATACTTCGCATAAATTATCCCGCCTACGATCGCGGTGATCATGCCAAAAATAATCTGATCACGTGTTTTCGCCGGCGATCCTGGCGGATCCGTCAACATGAAAAGTCCAAAAAACAAGGCTGAATTTATAAATGGCGGCCGAAACGCATCGAACGCATCACCATAATGAAAAATTCCCATCGCTAGAAATATCAAAAACAATGTCGAAAAATACGCGTACACTTGTGGCGCTTTATTAACGCGGTACATGATGATATAACCGCCTGCGACCAACAACAAATTGGCCCATCCAGGCAAATCACCAAATGCCCCCCACCAACTTTGTTCCGAATTAAAAAATAATATGGAGAGCAATAATCCAAATGCCGCGGGATTAAATACATGCTTATTCGAAATCACAATCATGTATTTTGATAAAATAGAAATGATTGTCGTTAACAAAATGACAGCCCACGACACCGTTGTACTTAATATCATACCAATCATTAATCCAGTAATCGCAGCCCCGTCTGGCATAAACCTTCTTCGTTCTACAATCAAATTCGTGATATAATCAATGCACACCGCAACACCAACCGCAAACACTACGGTTTTAAGCCCCTCCACTGAATGTGTCCAATAATAAATAACCCCAACATACATGATTAATAAAATAAGCATATACCCTTTCGGCGTTTTCACCCATTGCTTAAACGACATCTGGATCATCTCCTATTGTTAGGACATCCAAATCCGGCGAAAGTAACATCACCTTTACACCCATTTCTTCTATAAATTCTTTCCTTTTTTCCATTCCAAGTAACATCAGTGCCGTTGAACAACCGTCCGCGAGCATCGCAAATGGCGCAATGACAGAACAACTTATTACCTCTGTTGGAGATACACCCGTTTTTACATGGATGATGTGATGAGCATCCGCATCTCTTTCACTTTTACGCTCATACCCGCCTGACGTACAAATCGCCATATCCAGTAATTCAACCTCGTCGATCCACTCATCTTCATGCAATGGATGCTGAATGCCAATCCGCCAAGGATTTCCCTCCACGTCACTTCCACCAACATACAAGTCACCGCCTGCATTCACAATAAATCCTTCAAACTCCTGAAGATGAACGGACGCCAAATCAATTGCAAATCCTTTGGCTACCGCACCTAAATCTAGTACCATCGAACGTTTAAGTGTAACCATTCGATTCACTTCATCAATTAAAATATCTCGATAGCTCGCTGAGTCATCAACAATATGGTTCATTCGTTCACCTGACACATAATTGCGATCAAATCCTTGTAGCTCCATCTTTCGTCCAATTGCCGGATCAAATACACCATCTGTATATGCCGCTATTTCAACCGCAAACTTTAACGGTTCAAACAATATCGGGCTTACTGGTACGGCCATTCCAATTTGCGCACAAAGACGCATCAACTCACTACTCGGTTCAAATCGACTACATGTATTTTCCACCAAACGAAACGAATCAAATGCCCGCTCAATCTGAATCGTAACATCCGCTTCAGACCAATTTGCTGCATAAACGACTTGAATATCCACAATCGTATCCATAAAAATCTTCGTTTTTCGAATGCAATGCCGCGCCGACTCCATCATGACCGCGTCGCCTGATTAAGTGCGTTTACTACCGAATCATGAAACGCTCGAATGCTATAGGTCGCACCTGACACATTCGATACATTCGCAGATTGTCGTTTCACAACTTCCTCCGGTTTCCCAACAACGTCACGAATTGAATAATGCATCCTAAAATCTACGATCTCGACATTTACAATTTGATCATTTTGAATTGTCACAGCCACTTGTATCGATCCCCGTCGATTACTTCCTACCCCATAAAACGTTCCGTTCTTATATTGTTGATTTCCATTTTGGAAAACGAGAACTTGACCGTCCTTGGGTGCTTGATTGATCGTCGCATAATACCCTGACGCATAGATCGCAGCAATTGCCGCAGAACACATGAGCGCCCACTTTACATTTACTTTTGCCATATCGCACCCTCACTCCGATCATAAAAAGATTATATTACTAAGTTAACACAAGATTTTGGGATAAAAACGGTAAAAAACTGCAAACCATGATGGAGCAAAGATAGAGAAACATTCAAACTCCGGTTCCAACCGTATTACCTGAAGCTTTCCACCTAGATTTTCGCGTGCTAGTGAAATCATCTCAAAATTGTCGCCCCGAAAATTTTACAAATGAATTCACATGTATTATATTGTTAGTGCAAACGTTTCTACATTTGGACTTTACTAGGAGGATTCGAAATAAAAATGTTAAAAATGCTTTATGGTTTCATCGTTAGTCTTGTTTTGATCGTCAATACGGGTTGTTCCGCATTAGCGACGCTACCTACTTCCAAACAAACGGTGCTTCATCTTCTGGATGTTACCCCAATTGAACAAGTCACCAACGGATATATGAAAAAAATGGAGTCTACTCGCTCAAAATATGTTGATTTATTTCAAGCAAAATATCCAACCATTACATTGGAAGTAGAATTATTCGAAGGCACTGCGCAAGAATTGACCGAACGACTGCAAAGTAATCAATCCCCAGATGTCGTATTATTTGAAACGAATCAACTTCCTGTACTGCTTAGTGATAATCTCCTTCAACCCCTTGATCCACTCATTTCAAAATCCAACTTTGATCTTCAAGCCATTTCACCAACCCTTGTCGAAAGCTTCAAACAAATCGGAAACGGCACCATATATTCGCTCGCACCATTCTTTTCTAGCAAAGTTGTCGTTTATAACAAAGCATTTTTTAATGCAGCCGGCGTTGCCTTTCCCACAAATCAAATGACTTGGGATCAACTGTTTGAATTAGCTGGGAAAATGACAAGCGGAGACGGAAAACAACATATTGCCGGAATTTCACTGAGCAACTCAGATTTGTTAGACAGCATGTCCGTCTATACTAGCGGCCTGGCTTCAACAATGATTTCACCTACCGGAGATCAATTGAACGTAGACCAACCTGAATGGGAAAAAACGTGGACACAGTTCTCACGGTTATACCACCAAAAAATCATTCCCACGTCTGAAGATTTTATGCAATACAGTGTCGCCGGCCCATTTACCTATGATGATTTTCTCTCCAAACGCTCGGCAATGAGCGTTGTGGATATCGAACAGATTCAAAATATTATGTATGCCAATCAAAAAGCTGCCAAATTCGAAAATTTTTCACCGATCGATTTTGATGTCGTGTCGCTTCCCGTGCATCGTTCGGGATCCAACGAAGGAGGAAATGCAACTTTTTATGGACTAATGGGAATCCCTGTTCACGCTGCTAATGCGGAAGATGCCTGGACGTATCTTCAATATATCAATAGTGATGAATTTGCGAAAATTAAGCAAAATACAACGCCATATCTCTCCACGCATGAATCAATCGGATCTGAAAATCCACACATGAATTTCAATCTCAAGGCATTTTATTCCTTAATTCCGACGTTCGACCCGCAAAATCCGTATTTGTATTTTAACGATGATTTCCGTTATCAAGAACTCATGAATATCGGTAGATCTGCATTGAAGGATGTGCTTGATGGGAAAATAACTGCAAAAGACGGACTGCTGATGTGGAAACAGCAAGGGGAAGTAATTTTGAAGGACATTCAATCACATCCGGACGCAAAGAAAAATCCGTTTATGAGTTATTAAAACCAATAATTCGTTTATGCTCTGTTTTTATAATTTTATTAACTGTTGTTGGAGGAAATGCATTTACAGCCTCACCTTCAGTTTCATATGATTCTCTCCCCAACGAAGTTGCTACCTGGAATTACATGACAAATAATAAATCTACACAACTTGTGAGAGGCATTAGTATCATCGTTACCTTAAAAGATATTCAAATTGCAAATCCGATTGTGAAAGTTAGTTATCCTGATCCGTTAACAAACCTTAATCTTTCCATTCTGCTATCAAGAGTAGGATCCAGCAATCAATTTTTCGGAGGAAAAAATGAATCGATTATTTATCCTATTTTTATTTTTGATGGTTAACACATTGTTAATTGGTTGCAGTAATACGCACCCAACTTCTTCAATCGAATCCATTCAACCATCTCAATCTCCCGCCAAATTAAAACCGAAGTTTATCGAAGCAATGTATGATGACAACTACTTCTGGCTTTATTCCGGGAATTTATGGTACCAAGACGATAACGATCAACAAAATCAGATCCTATCAACTCGCTCAGATATTTCACCAAAGAAAATCAATCAACAAAAAAAACTGGCTGAACAAGCCATAATCCATGATGCAGATCAAATAAAAAAATGGATTCAAGTAATATTCGATTCCAATCAAAAATCGGACCTCGTAAAAGATTTCGGCTTGTCTCCATTAATGGATACCGATCCTGAACATTGGGAACAGTCTTTTATCAACCCCTATGAACACACGTGCATAATTCGGTTGGGACGAGAACAATATCAATTGGAATATTACCTTAAAGATTTCACACAAGGTTATGTAACAATTGCATTTTCGAACAAAGAAAATCCAAATCAAGATTATTTCAAAAAATACAAATTGAGCGAAGTGAATACTTCGAAACTGCGATCATTTTTCGATTCTCTAGTCGCTCCATAATTTGAAATAAGCCCAAATTAAACGGAGTGATTTCATTGCGTAAACCTGTTAATTCATTTTTCTTATTTTGCTTCAGTTTTTTTATTCTGAATGGCTGTTCCTACCCAGACGGGTCACCAACTTATGCGACCGTCACTAATATACCTGCGGTTACAATAGTTCCAATTTCTCCAGTTCCATCTACTAAACCAAGACAATTATATGCATCGTACGAAGGGAAATCCTTTGAAGTTCACTCTTATGCTCATCCGCCGGAACATACTACTCAAGAAGTTGCACAAATGGCTGCAAGCTCTATAGCTGTCGCCTCCAGAGAAGAACTTGAACGCCAGATTGAGAGTGAAATCATACATGATTCAGAAAAAATCAGCACTTGGATAAATACAATATTCTTAGCAACCCAAGATTCTAAACTCATCAAAGATTTTTTCTGGACAAAACTAAATGGAGTTCCCGTTTTTGATAGAGAAGACCCACCCGGACCTTACAATTACATCGTCACGATTAAATCCGGAACTACTACTACTGCTTATCAATTCTATGTCGATGATGCTGAACATGCCGTGTTTACCAAAAACGAAATCAACGTTTCATTCAAGAAATACAAAATGACAAAAGAGAATGCTGAAAAATTAAAAACTTTCTTTGAATCGCTCGTTTATTAATCAAACGGTAAATTAATTAATCGCTATATTTTTATCAAATAATGCAATGACTTACCATGTTATTTTCCATAAAAAACAAACAAATGATACAACCATCACATTTTGAAGGAAGCATATCATGAGAACAAATCGTACGAAATCCTTAACGTTACTCCTTCTTTTCATGGAAATCATCTTAATTGGGTGTTCGTCAAATGTTGTAGCGCCTGATACACGTTTCACCCAGCAACAAGCAAATCAACAAACGAAAGAATCTTATTCGGGGCCCTATGAAAAAGCGATCGGGAGCAACAAGGACATACAAATCAAAATTGAACATCGAATCCCCTCTCTTCTTACTATTTATTATCGTTCTCTAGAATCAATGAGTTCATTACCATCTACACCTTCCGTAACTGAAACTCCAAAAAAAAATCCCGAGGGCACAATAAATAAATTAAGAATTGTCGATTGGGAACATTCTTTACGCCAAATCATGTCGCGAGCAACCTTCAAAAAAAATCTATGCAAAAAAATCAACGGTCAAGTACTAGCAGAACTTTCAAGTGATCAGGTAACGATTGAACAACTCGAAAAACAACTTTTATATGCGATCCGAATCCAGTCGGCGAGTAGAACCGTCGAATATACATTTGATTGGAACGAAAAAATACCAACCATAAATGAATATGTCGATAACATCTCTTGTGGTGAATATCGTATTAGCGAATCTGACATTCAATTCATTCATGGAATCATTAAAGAAGCGCTTCATTTAAAATAATTAAACCGAGAATAATCAGAGTTTTAACTTCCCTGATTAGTTCGCGGTTTTAATTCACTTCAACACCTTAACATACTCGAACGTATCAACCCAATCTTTATCCGTTGGTTTGACCAACGAATCCAAAAATGCTTTTAACTCAATTCGTTTTTCTTCCGTCAATTTATACTTCTTAAAGGATTTCTTCACAACGTTTTTCGTGAATACACCTTTACCCACTTCATCAACATTAAACGAATAATTAACCTTTTGACCATTTTTTTCGAATCTTAACGTATGGTGATAAAATGCCGGTTGTTCTTCGGCAATGAATGTTGGTTCTCCATCTATATCCCCATAAAAAAAATCTTTGATCTGTTCTGCATCTTTTGTAATTAATTCTATTTGATCGATCCAAAATTCAATCTTTTTTGCATCCCTAACAATTGTTTTTTCGTATTCGTTTCTTAGTTTCTTTATTTCTTGCGGCGAAATTGCAGAATCTACCGTTTGCTCAAACGTAATTTGATCATCAACTTGTGTATCATTCATCAAAATAAAATACAAATCATTGGTTTCTGCCTCAAGTTTATAATTCAAATTCATTTTCTGAGTTTGAGGTGATGCAGAAACAATCGACGTAACCAATTTTAAATCTACAGATTTCGTCTGGTTTACCTCAGTGTTCGAACATCCAGCGAATATAAAAACACTGATCAAGATCATCCAATTTTTATTTACCATATTTCCAACTTATCTCCCTAATGAAAACTATTTAATTGGCTTATAAAATGCGATCGGTATTCCATAAATTCCGTTTGCTGGATACGGATTAATGGAGTTGGACGACATAAGTTCATTTGTTCCCCATTTTGCGATCGATCCAGTTCCCCCATTTATATTTTTAGCAAAATGGGTGACCAAATTATTCTTTCCATAAACGATAACTGTTGCACTTTTCAAATCTTTTGTTTGAACAAAATTTCGTTTTTGCATCGCAAATGTCACTTCAGCTAAAGTTGGCATGTTACCTTGCCAGTCCCATTGCCATGAATTCGTTACCCCAATTGCGTAAGCCATGCAATTGTATCGAACTGTAGCTACATCTTCTACTTTCCAAGTAGAAGCAAACATATTATTAGCTACCTGATTAACTTGCGTAAAATATACATTTTTCTCAGCACTTGTGATTACTTGTTTATTTTGAGGATTAATTACCTGTACTTTTAATTTATCTTTGTAACCGAAAAATTTAGTTGTTCCTTTATAAGAATTCACATCTTCGAACAATTTCGGAAAGCGAAAACCAATTTGAGATGCGAATAACTCGAGATTTCCTTGGTACAAATTACTTGTACCTACTTTTTTCAAAATAACAGTTTGAGATCTACCTGTAGGGTCAGGATAGGAGACGGTCACATCCGGATTCGCTATTGTTACATCACTAATTGTAACACTGACTTCTGCTACCGCATTAACAATTTCGTTATTTCTAGACAAATACATTTCAAAAGATACAAATTCATTTATTGGTTTATTAATGATTACTTTCGGGGTTGCCGCAAACGTGACATTCGAAAAAAATGTGATCACCATTAACACCGAAATGATTGTAGTTATGATTTTCTTAAATCTTTGCCATGTAAGTAATCAAATGCACATTAACTTTTTCATACTCATGCACCACTTCCGCCACAAGATCGCCAACCTCAATCTTCACACCCAACTCTTCTTTAATTTCACGAACGAGCGCTTGATGATGCGACTCTTCTGGTTCAATTTTTCCGCCAGGAAATTCCCACAATCCGCCCAATGTCAGATGTACAGCACGTTTCGCGCATAAAACTCGCCCAATTTCGTTTACCATAACTGCGCCAACTACATGAACCATCTTCATTTCAACACTCCTCACAAATAGTTACCTAATTGAATCCTACCATATTACATCTATTCTAAGATTATTTTGGAAATATTGAACATTTCTTGAATTCAACGTTTATGAATGATTTTACCGCATTCAAACGTTTGCGCTTATTGGTGTTTTTCTGATACTATCGTTTTGGATCCAAACCTTACCTGTTTTACCTCGTACTACAAATCCCCCACCCACTTCTAGGAGGTTATTTCTCTGAAAAAAATGATCGCTACGTTTCTAAGCATTTCACTTATTTTTAGTGTGTTCACCGGTTGTTCCAAAAACAATGAATTTGAAGTAAATACAAAACCAGGTCATTTATCCATTTTGGATATTACGTTTGTACCAAATGGTATGGGCTCAGAAGGTCAAAATGAAGAACTTACTCGTTCTAAATACATTGATTTGTTCCAATCACAAAATCCAAATGTTGAAATCACATTTGACCATGTACAAACAACAAATCAACGAATACTTTCTGTTATTGATTCACAAAATCCAGACATTATTTTACTTGATCCAGACCAAATGTCCCTTTTAATTGCAGAAAATCATGTAATGGATTTGGATTCGTTCATCCAAAACGATGATTTTGACCTCGATGGAATTGCCCCATATGTAAAAGAAGGTATCAAAGAAATTGGCCAAGGTAAATTGTTTGGCTTAGCTCCTTATTTCAGGTCTCAAGTATTGCTATATAATAAAAATCTTTTTGATGAAACAGGCATTGCATATCCGAAAGATGGTATGACATGGGATGAAACATTTCAACTTGCTCAACGATTAAGTTTCAAAAAAGATAATCATCAGGTTTTTGGAATATCCCTAGGGAAATCATCCGTTTTCGATAACATGCTTTATTCCTATACGACGTCTTTGGGATTACGCATGATGGATTTAGATTCCGGGAAAATGACAGTTCAATCGCAAGAATGGGAACAGGCGTGGAAGACGATGATCGATTTAGAAAGAAACATGGTTATGCCTGGACCGGACTCACTTTATTTTCAAGATCGAGTGACAGGACCATACGATTTCGATGACTTTTTATCTGGTCGTGCTGCCATGGAAATTGTTGATCAAGAGATTATTGTAGAACTTATGAATCGCAATAAAAAATCTTCGGGTGATTTAAATAAGATAAATTGGGATATTGTGAGTTTGCCAGACCACCCATCAAATCCAGGATCCTCGAACGATCTCAATGTTGCTGGGTTAATGAGTATTAATTCAAAATCTGGGAATAACGAACTTGCGTGGTCGTTTATTAAATTTATCAACGGCGATCAATGGGCAAAAATTAAAACTGGTAGCAAAGAATACCTGTTATCTCGAACAGCATTTAACAAGCCGTTAGAACAACTGAATTACAATATCAATGCGTTTTTCACAAAAACTCCAGTGAATCCCGGATATAATTTGGATCGACTTCAACAAGAAAATACTGGATATATAGATCTACTCAATTTGGGAAGGACAAAATTTGAATTGGCTGCGAGTGGTCAAATTGACACCAAACGTGCAATTGCAGAATGGCAAACACAAGGAAATGTCATTTTAAATAAAATAAATTCAAATACTCCTGAAAAAAACACCAACGCTGGATTATTAAGAAGTTTTTAATTCCCTAATATTAATGGAGGCCATCATCTTGAAGATGACTACATGGTCAAACAAGGCTACAAACTAGCAACCTCAATGACCGATGCAACGGTGATCGCTTATGGTTTTAAAGATAAATACAATGTTTACCACGTAACTCATTTCTCCAAAAAAACATCAACAGGCGGTTCCATCGCAAAATGGGGCAAACTTGAAGTGATGAATAGTAAAAGTACAACGCCATATAAATCAACGTCCTCTTACGGCGCAGGTTACTTAGCAATTTATAAAAAATAGGCTCTTTTCGTAAGAATTGTTGCTAAACCCCTTATGCAGCGTTTGTATAAAATCGATTTTTCTGCATAAAATATGTTATAATTAGGCAGAATTATTTTGAAATAGGCAGAAGGCTATGGCAAAAAGGGGCGTCATTATGAGGATTTTTGACTACAAAAAGCTTCGTACAGAACTCTATACGCCCGATATTGTGAATCTACTGTTGGCGATTCGTGAATATCGAGGCAAGCAAGAATTATACATGACCGTGAAACCAGATGTGTTGCAAGCATTAGTGGATGTTGCAAAGATTCAGAGTACAGGCGCTTCGAATCGGATTGAAGGTATTTTTACCTCGGATGCGCGGTTAGCTGAGTTGGTGAAATTCAAAGCAGAGCCAAGAAACCGAGCTGAGCAGGAGATTGCTGGTTATCGGGACGTGTTACAAACGATTCATGACAGTTACAGGCATATCACGCCAACCTCGAATATCATTTTACAAATGCACCACGATTTGTATCAATTCGAACCAAGCGCAATTGGTGGTCGCTATAAAGCGTCTGATAACACCATTAAAGAAACGTTAGAAGACGGAAACGAATTCATTCGTTTTCATCCGCTAAGCGCATTTGAAACGCCAGAAGCAATGCATTCACTTTGCACCACTTATCGCGAAGCACTTGATGAACGAAAAATTGACTCGTTACTACTCATTGCCATGTTTGTGTTTGATTTTTTGTGTGTACATCCATTTAAAGATGGAAATGGGCGAATGAGCCGATTGCTGACGTTATTATTGTTATCCCGTGAAGGATATATGGTGGGTAAATACGTGAGTTTTGAAATGAAAGTAGAACGAGAAAAAGCGAGATACTATGAAACACTTGGTCAAAGTTCGATCGGGTGGTTAAAAGAAGAACATGACTATGCGCCATTTGTGAAATATTATTTAACGGTGATTTTACAAGCCTATCAAGAATTTGAACAGCGGGTTTCTTTTATTAAAGTCAAAGGCATCACCAAACCGGCACGTATTCGCGCGTGTATTGAACAATCGCTTGGCAAGGTCACGAAAGCTGATTTGGTTACCAAATGTCCAGACATCAGTTTGGCCATGATTGAAAAAACATTATCTGAATTGGTTAAACAAAATCAAATTCAAAAAATCGGTTCAGGGAAAAACACTGCATACATTTGGAATCGTGATTGACAACTAATTCAACCTTGTTGTCAATTTCGTAGCAACAATATTTACGAAAAGAGCCAAAAAATAAGACCAGAAGTCCCGTTACCCACCGCAAAATTTCGGTGAATACCGGGACTTCTTTATGATTTCCTACGATCTTCTTAACACACGCTTCAACCTACGATTAATAAGGTCCAGATCAAAATCTCGATACCATTGTTCTGAAAGCCAGAGTTTCATATCACTAAAATCTGGATGACTTGGGTCATTCATTACTATCAAAAACTCTGCAAAACCTAAAATTCCACCGTCATCTTCTGGAGGTGTATTGCTTTCTCCCATCATACACATCGGATGATTTTTATCGAAGTCCACGACCGTACCTTTTATGACGATTTCATGGGTCCAATCATCACCATAATCGTAGCGATATACCATTTGATTTTGATTTTTTACAAATTCCTCAATCCGAACCTTTTTATCCAATACCATCTGACAATCCTGACGACGCTCATACACTTCCTCGAATTCACGAATGACATTCAACACACATTTCCCTTTTCGATCAATCATCTTCTTCGAATGATTCAGTCGGAACAATTCCAAGTTCATCAATTCCTTCAGCGCTCTTTCAACCTGCATCCTCTGTTGATATGCTTTCAAATCCGCCGGCGCGTAACGCCTAGCACAAGTTCCACCTCATGATGAGCTAGTTTAATAAAATTTTGCTCTACCTTCAATTGCTAAACATAACGGTCAAAATCGTTACTCCAAGGAAAAAACGCTGCATTTGTGTCACTCGAATCTTCGTCTAACAATCTACTTAAAAAGTATTTTATTTCATTATCGATGTGATTAGTAATATCCAAATTATAAATGTTCGTATCTTTCACAGTCATCATATTCGCATAACAGTAAAACTCCCCTTTTCACACGCCCGACACATTGAAAACGACATCATTTTCACGATGTGATTTTCATCACTTTTCATTTTGTGAAAATTTGTTACATTGTTTTCAGAGAGAGGAAACACTCTCTCTCATCGAAAAAAAGGGGGCGGACATCATGAAGCACACCCAACCGATATACCGAAACGTGTTTGCATTCTCCCTATCCTGCGAAACTCAAATTACCTAACAATATTCCCGCAGGATAAAAAAACAGGAGTGATTCCCATGAAAACGTTCATGAACATATTAATCGCTGGTGTTATCGCCTTAACTGCCCTCCAACCCACAGCATTTGCTGGAACGGCAACGACTACAGTAGCCGCAACAACAATTGCCAAAACGATGCCTGTCAATTTGATCAAAGCACAATTACTCGACAATCACTTTTTCTACACGTTAAAAGGTGAAATTGACATCACGAACTTAGCATTCAAAAAACAAGTGACCGTCATTTGGGACGGCAGGGCCACTGGTGGGCGGGTGGATGCAACATACAAAATGCCATTAGAAAAAGGGCACGAACTTTGGACGTTCAAAACTAACATTAACAAAGCAGATCTTGGTGTAGGTGGCATCACATTAAATATCCGTTACAAAGTAGGCGGCAAAACATTCTTTGACACCAACGGTGATGACGAATATCTGCTCACACCAGAAAATTTCACCATGGTCCTCGGCGACCGTCTTCTTGCAAATGAAGATGCAACGTTTGATTGGACCGAAAATGCGGTGAACGGAACGGTTATTGTCAAGCCAGGTTATCCACTTGCTATCAAAATCGTTTACACCACTGACCACTGGGCAACGAAAAATTTCGCCTATGCAGGGTATCAAGAAACGCTCGGGGAAGGAATCAAAGCAAACAATCTTGAACGTTGGACGTTTCGATTGCCGGTGGATGAGAAAACGAAAAACGTGGAATACGCCATTGCCCGTACCGAAAATGGTAAAGCCACATGGGACAATAACAATCTGATGAACTATCATGAAGCTCGCTAACTTAACTGATTACATTTAAAAACCCTGTTTTTCTGACGCAACTAGGCCGTCGAAAAATGGGGTATTCTTTCCATTTCTGTATGTATTTCTATTTCGCTGTTCTATGTTGTGTTCATTAAAATAGGAATTGAAAAATAAGAGGGTGGAGGAGTTAACATTTTCAATTAAAATGAAGCATTTCTTCGCAAAGTTACTAAAACTGAAAATTTAATTTTTTGATTTCTCCCCTTAAGTAGACAGGTTTAATAAATAAACCTTGTTTACTTGATGGGGGGCTATTTTTATGGCTAGACAGAGTGGATATACAGCAACTGACAGATGAACAATTATCCAAGAATACCTAGATGATGGAAAAGGAACGATCAAAGAAATTGCTAAGAAGTACAAGATTATTTGTCCGGACAACATACGAAACGTTTCATCATTGAAAAATACAATATTAGAAACCAAACTCAACTTCGAAGTTGGATTTCAACGTATAATCGTCATAGCTTACTGAAATCATATCACGGAGGACAGGCCGCGCCTAAATGAGAAGTCGGTAATCGATGTAACGAATTTCAAATAAGGGAACGGACAGAAAGCATATCTGTCTGCGATATCAAACGTTCGACCAAGCGATTCGCACTTGTCCTGGGAGTAACCCAATGTTACACAGTGACCGAGGATTTCTAGATACATCACAAGCATTCGAGACACGAATTACCACAGCCAACATGACACAAAGCATGTCTCGTGTCGTGAGATGTATTGATAACGGTCCAATGGAATTTAGGACTCAGTCCGCATCGTTACTTTTGTTATTTCCACTGTCTACTTGACGGGGAGCAGATCATCGTGCATGGCTGGCTTTTCTACTGTTGCTATTGAATATATAGATCAATAAACGCCTTCAGTTGACTCGTCGCTTCTTTGGTCATTTTGTATTTGTCGTAAGACTCGTATCCCACCATGACCGTAACAATCCCTTCTTCTTTTCCGGCCAGTGCAAAGCTGAATGATTTGATCAACTTTATATGATCACGGATTTCCGCATAATAATCAAAAGGCGTATTTTCCGGATCGAGATTGAGAACCAATTTCCCTTCTTTATCTTGACCACCAAGATTCATAACCAACTGTGCCTTTTGAAGTGCGTTGTCCAGTTCATTTTGAAATGAACTCACAATTCTGGCAATCGGTTGGGTTTTGCTTCCTGCTTCGATGATGACTGTTGCTGGAGATCTGAGGGAATCGCATCCATGCGCGAAATAACAATTTCTATACCGTCTTTTACGACAGAATAAGCAGCAAGTTTCGGGTACGATTTGGATGCAGCGGTTTGTATCGGTTGTTCTTGTGTAACGACACGTTGAGCTGTGTTACACCCAGTAAGAACAACACATACGAAAAATAAAGTAAATAACTTTTTCATGAGAGCGGCCTCCGAATGGACGATTATTTGTAATAATAGGAATCTACGCTACCATATGCATCCGTCGTATATGAAGGATACGGTGAAATGCTCGAACTTGCCATCAATTCAAGCCCACCCCATTTTGGAATAGACCAGTGATTTCATAAATTGATCGACTTCCGTTGCTGTCGGATTATACGACCACCGCCACGTACATCAAGAGTAATCTCAATCGTGATGGCACTTGTCGTTCGATCGCTGCGAATAATAGTTTTGTTGATTTCATAATGTTCATCTAAGTAAATCCCCTGTCTTTTTTGATCTAGTTTAGTAACTGCTCATTGGATTCGGCCGCGATGGTGTGCTGATGATATCAACCAACACAACTTGTCCTTCTCGACTCCAATTTTCTAACGCTGATTTGATCTCTATTTTCCCATCCAATACTTGATTAAAATAATTCCTACCAATATTTCGTAGCTCCATATATCTCCAATCGTTGCGCTCCAATTGTTCTGGATCATATCTAAAAACGACCGGCATAGTTTTTGAGAATGCTTTAGCATATTCTTGGCTACCTGCAATTACGGAAATTGCATTTTCATGCGTGGATAGAAACAACGAACTGTTTGTTTTCAATTTGGCCCACTCGTCGCTATTAATGGATCGAATGACTTCCCAAACCTCGTCCTGGTGGCCAGACTTCGCATTAATAACCATAAGACCTTCGAACTGAATGTTACTTCCGACCGAATTATCAGTAGAAATAACCGGCAAAGAAACAATGCCCCAATTTTTCGGAATGTACTCTAAATCGGGATATTTTTTATTCGCATAAATCAACCGGTTCAATTCTGGTAAATCAATGATCGCCATTGCAGCTCTGCCCGATATAAAATGGTTTGCAGCAAACGGTGTATGTGCATTTCCACTTAGCACATAATTCATCGAAGGAAAAATGCCCTGTGCTTTTAGAACACTAAATTCTTTAAATACGTTTACCCATTCTTCTGAATTTACCGTCATTTTGTACGTTTCACGGTCAAATATGTTCAACTGCATGGCATTCACATAATCAGTCAGGCCATCAAACAAATCCGAATTCCCGAGCGCAAGCCCTGCAACTTTTTGTTCATTTTGCCCCTTCGTCAATACCCGCGCCTTTTCAAATACCTCTTTCCGCGTCATTCCATCCTGTAACGGCGCGATTGCAGCATCAGCAAACTCATTTTTGTTATAAATCAACGCCTTCGCAGAATAAAACGGCGCCAATCCGTAAAGTGTTCCATTCCCCGCATTTTTCAACGCTTGCAAAATGGTAGGTGTAATGCTCTCTAAATCTGTATTTGTTTTTTGAATCAGCGGATCAAGCGGCGCAAGTAAATTCTGATCAATCAATTCTTGAAACTGAATGGCATTGATCATCAACAAATCAGGCGGATTCGCCGAATTAACCGCAGCCAAAAGATCTGTATTTAATGCTGATAATTGTTCCAATTCAAACGTCACTTTCGGGTGCTGGAAGCGGTATAAATCAAAATAGCTTGCCTGATTTATTGCATTTTTTTGGCTTGCAACAATTGGATCAGGATCGAGTTCCGTGCAATCTAACACACGAATCTTCACCTCGCGTACCGCGATTGGATCATTTTGCATCATACATCCAGCCAAAATTGACTGCATCAGCGTCAGAATGAAGATTATTCGGATCAATTTCATATTAAAAAATCACCTTCAAACATAGAATGGTATGACGTATAAAACAGAAAAAGGGAATGTTCACGGAATTCAATCGGAAAATTTCTGAGAAGAAAAAGCTGAATAAAATCGAGGGGGTTACAATAAGTTCCAAATTGATTATATGTTTGCACATTTGAATATGCAAATCGCTTATTATACAAAAAAATACGTTGAAGCTATTCGCGCGGAGGCTCACCCCATATTCAGCGAATTATCCATCTTCTTCGGTTCCCCTCAACTTAAAACACTCGGTCAAGTTGATTCCGACGATCTCTATAGCAATCTGAGTTTACAATTGTGGGATAAATGGAAAGTATTCGCATTACTAAAAAGATAAGCCCTGTTTACAAAGAAAAACCTCTTTGCAAGCACGGCTTATTTGTTTTTAGTCGATCCTACGACTGTTTATACAATCAACCTAAAAGATCATTTTCCATTGATTTTCACCGAATCTCCGCTAAATGAGTAATTCTTGCTGTTGTTATTATCCCATACATTACGCCACGGCAAGTAAAATGCAGCTTCTTGAATCCGCGATGCATTTCCAGGATACGCAATCGTAATCTTATTACACTGGGTAGACCCAGTTTCAGACGATTTGGACATAAAGTAACCTGGGGAAGTGGTCCAACCGCTAATATTCGTTTTGAAGTGCACATATACCGGTTCACCAATTCTCAAATTACAATATTCGATGCCGATATTCGTTGGATACGATGGATTCGGGGTAACGCTGTAATCCCCTTTGATCGCTTTTCCAGACTGCATCGTCCAAACTCCACTCGTGAATGAATAATTTTTCCCATCATTATTGTCCCAATACCCGCGTTCATTCAAAAACGCCGCTTCTGTGATGCTTTGACCCGAATTCAGCGGGATTTCAATTTGATAAAAACGGCTTAGATTATTAGTTGTTATTTTGTAACCGGGGTACGTCGTCCAACCTTTGTCGTTCGTTCGGAAGTGGAGAAAGATGGTTCGCTCATTTTGCGTTGCATCGACCGGATAAAATATAAGTGCTGTTTGGACCGAAGGTTCACCTTCTTTTATTTGTCCATTACTAACGACATACGTACCGCCTTTTAGCGGAGCGTTATTTGGCAACGGAATTTGACCGCCAACCCCTGTCTGCTGGGCGTATACCCCTAATGTTTTGATGCTCCAATATTGGTCTGGCGTATATTCCACCATTGCATATCCAGTAAATTTACTGCTTGTCTGAATCGGCTTGTTATATCCCAATTTGCTATCATTGCCAAAGTAATCCGCTAGCGAAAACGTGGCATAATGATTCGGAACTTCGTTTACTGGGATATAAAACAGATACGTTTGAAGAACAGGCACTTCAACATTGATCGGATCACTCCAAGCCGAGGCATTGTTCAATACATCAAGCGAGCGTACGCGATATTCATGCGTTACCCCTAGTTTAGCGGTTGCATCGTCAAAACAATTATATGTTGATTTCATCGTCAATCCGGAATCGCGAGATATTTCATATGTGACTAGTCCGTTATCGTCCTTGACGGGATTCCAACATAAAGTGACGGAAGAGATTGCGTTATTTCGATTTGGTCTCGAATAAGTGATGACCGGAACTTCCGGTGCGATTTCATCTGCCGCCTGTACCGCAAACTGCCCTACCGCCCCATTCCCATATTCAAAATAAAAACGTAACGTGTACGCTTCCCCTTTGCTAAGTTTCCCGAGTCGCATTCGCAACCCATCCGATGTACGTGCAACGTTGGTTTGATCTGTTATTTTTTGGCCGTTCGGACCGATCAACTCGGCATCTGCATCACGGAAATAATTCGTTGACCAAATCAAATCGTAGTTTTGACCATCACCAACAAGCAAATATTCCGTTCGACCTGAATTCAACGTCTGCGTTTGTCCCGGTTTTGCCACCCCGCAAGTCGATGCCTCCATCGGCAAACTCACCTCAGAAAACATCCCTTCCGGACTTACGGCAATTACGCGAAATTGGTACGTTTTTAAAGGCGTCAAATCATAAATGACCGTTTCCGGTTTCGTAAGCGTCCGGAAATCAAACCAGTCTGTTCCCGATTTTTTAATTTGCAGTTTGTACCATTTGACACGACCAGCAAGGTTCGGATCCATCCAACCGATCCGTAGCGCTGTCTCCGAACGACCGATTAACTTCAAATCCGTAACGGTATCCGGCACGAGTCCTTCCTGTACATAGCTCACGTTCGCATGAACTTGACCCCCGAGTTCGTCCAACACCGTCAAAACGTACGTTTTATTTTTTTCGAGAAAAACATGTTCTAAACATGCATACACCGAAACATATCCGCAATCGGTGTTTTCCGCAATCTCCTTACCGCTACTATCCTCAAGCAATAACGCGGTATTTGAAGGAATGGATTCATCACTCAGAATCGTTGTATACAAACTTGCGTAACTTTGATTCCCGGTAATCTGAAAGCGTTGATAAAGACCGCCGCTGACACGTTTCATCGCTCCAGGCTCAAGTTGCTGAATTCCCGATGATGCAAGTTGGTCAGTGCTAGTTTGTTGTTGTGCTTGTTGTGCGTGTGGTAAAAGTGCAGAGACACCGGGCAACGCGGATAATACTGGAATGCTCCAGCCTCCACTCCGATCGATGAGTGTCTTTACAACCGAAACGCTATTTTGCAATCCAAATGCTGAAACAGCCAATGTCAGGAAAAGTACAAGCCCCATCACGATTTGAATCACTCGAACATTTCGTAACTTACGTCTTCGATTTCGTTCACGAGACGAACGAGAGCGTGACTCATTCATTTCTTTTATGTCAAACGTCTCCCTTTTCATTGTTTCGTCACCGTTCGATTCATCACGAGATATCTACCCGCAGTAAATGTGTAATTTTTCCCATTGTTGTTATCCCACGATCTGCGGGATGCATTATAAAATGCACTTTCAGCGACAATCGCTTTGTTTCCGCTCAACATAAATGAAATAAATCTGCATGTTGGAGGTTGTTGCTGATCGGTGTACATCAACGCACCAGGCGCATAGGTCCATCCACCGAAATTCATTCGATAATGCATATATATTTGCTCACCGGGCTGGGCATCACAATAAGCAATCGATACGGTTTGATTGGTTGGCGTGTCATACCCAGGAACGCCAGGTTTTAGTGCACCGCCAAACATTGTCCAAGTCCCCTCGGTGATTCGGTAGTTTTTACCGCCATTATTATCCCACTCACCATTGTCATTAAAAAATGCAGCTTCTTCGACGGACTGACCGTCCTGAAGCGGAATCACTAACGATACATAATGCGTCACCGGATCCATATCCGTCATCTTGACCCCTGGCGCAGCCGTCCAAGATTTTCCGGTCAAACGATAATGAATATAAATCACCGGATTCATACTCGATTGATATGCCGGATAATAAATCGTAACTTGTCGTTTCCCTGGTTTTCCAGCAACCCATGTCGTTCCGTTGTAATAATAACTTCCCGCGTGCAGCAGTCCGCCAGGAATCGGCATCAATTTCTCCGAAGTATAATAGGAATAAGAAGAAACCAAATAAATTTCCTTGATATCAGCATCAAACACTGGATCGAAGTTCACCATTGCAAAACCAGGCACATCCGAATCTTCCACCTTCGGATATCTCGTAAATTGATACGGATAATTATATCCTCGTTCAAGAGGAATTCTTAAATAATGATCTTTCATAATATTTTGCGGTACATAAAGTGTATACTGTCCCGGCCGGGTCGTAATGGATGCGGGGATTGACCACGCGGACACTTGTCCAGATTCATCCACTGCACGGACTCGATAATAGTGAGTTTCCCCGATTTTCATCGGATTCGTATCTTCAAAAGACAAACTTGATGTACTATAGCTTACGCTACTATCGCGCTCAATTTGATAGAAGGAGACCCCCGTATTATCACTAGATGCCGTCCACGCCAATGAGATTTGCGGACTATATACGGATCTCGTATCAATCGATTTGATGTACGGTACCGTCGGCGGTTGTGTATCTTTTAATCGATAAGTCACACTACCAATATACGAAGAGACATGCGACGCTTCGATCCTTACAATTAATTGTTCATCCGCCGAAAACGCAGGAATGTCCAAGATCGATGCCAATTTCCGTGTACTAGGATTATAATTATCCGCTAATTTGACGCCAAACGGAGAATATAGCATCATCCGCGGAGTTTTTAGTAGATTACTGTTGGAATGCCAAATGAACTCAGACGGACTCCCATTCCCCGAAATCAGCCATCTGCTTAATCCTGATGGAAGTGGAAAATTTTGAACAGACGAAAGATTACCATATGTTTGCACAAAATAATCCGCACTTGGTTCGCTTTGATCACCCGCGCGGTTCAATGCAATGACACGGACGTAAGCTCTCGTCAACGGTTTCAAATCACCAATGATCGTCTCTGTAGTCGTCGAGAGCCCGGCATCGATCCAATAGCCATCTTTATCGGTCATCTGAACCAAAAACGCCTTTGCAACACCTTGCGGATTCGGATCATCCCAGCGGATGCGCAATTTCGTGTCCGTAGCAGCGACCAACTTAAATCCTTGAATTCGCTGCGGAACAACGACCCCCGATTCAAAACGAACGTTAACTGACATCGCTTGCTCTTTTTGATCAGCAAGCAACACCACATACGTCATTCCTTTTAACGTTTTAAAATGTTCGATACAAACCCCGGCAGATCCCGGGTGACACTGCTGATTGTATGCTACCAAGTGACCATTCGCATCGCTAATACCAAGAAACAATGATCCGAGTATTTCATCAGGTTTCGCATAAAAATTCACAAATGCGCCTGTCCCCTCGATTGCCCACGCTGCAGTAGCAACACCGCTAATCTTTTGCGTCGATCCTGCCAAAATGGTGGGATAATCTTCCAAAATAGTCGATCCTGGCTTAGATAATGCCGTTAATTGGTTGTGTACCCATGTTGAAAGTCGGTCATAATTAAAGCTGCTACTCAAAGCCTTTATATTAGATTGCAATTGTGGTTTTAAAGATTGAATGGAAGGAACTGCGGATATCGTTGTAGTTGAGGGATTCTTGTTGTTGCTCGTCTGGAGTCCGAACGCAGTTAACGCAAATACGAAGAAAAGTAACAACGGCAAATAAAAGTTCAATCGTTTGCGTAATTTCAAATGCTCTTGCACTCGTTTGCGCAAATTGACATGGTTTCGTGAACTACGAGGTTCAAATGGCATCTTATGATCTCCCTTAGAGAAGGTTGTAAAATGATTTTACGTAAATTATTCCAATTAGTCAATCGTTTTTACAAATGAAAAACGTAGGTTTGGATAGGATAAAATCAATGGACCTCACCTCACCTCTTCATATACTTTTACGTTTTAGTGGAAAAATTGAAAGTGAGAATCCAAAACAATTACTAATAATGAAAATAAGCCACAAAAAATCGTGGCTTACTCAACAGACTGACTACCCTAGTGGGGATAGTTTGAAGGAATCAGAAATTTAAGATTTTGTTTAATCCATTTGCATATATGTCTTCAAAACCTTGATGAATTCTCTTACATGTTCGATTTAGCCTTTTACTTACTCCTTTTCAAACAATACTTCCACAATATAATCCGCATCTGTATGATGGTCCATTAAACGGTTATAAAATTTAACGAAATGAATAGGCATTAATCTGACATGCTACTGCTTATTTCTAAATAAGGCACGAACATACAATTTTTAATATCAAATCGTTGTTCTAACATAGTGCAATCTGCGGTGAAAGAGGATTTTTGAAAAATATTACCCCATAATTTGATGCATTTTTACTTGCAACTCATTCAACAACGCTAGCTTAACAGGTTTACGCTCTTGCCATAGGTCCGGGAGGTGCCTGATTCCCGGCTCATTAAGGATCACGCTCCAACCCGATCGGATTGCACTCATTCCAAAACTTACTGCGAGATTGCTCCATTTCCCCATCTCAGCAACAATATCATCTGTAATTTGAAAAAACGTTTCAGCCTGTTCATAGTAGATTATCGATTTATGTTGATCGTTCAAACTCCATAAATCCCCACACATCTCATATGCTAGCGCAATTAAAACTGGCGGCAGGACTGTTTCTTTTTGTCTTAGTTTCAAGAGATGAAATGCTTCCGTTTGCTGAATCAAACCCTTTGCGTAGGCTTCCATTCCACTTACCACATAACATGATGCTGCTTCGAATAACTGCCCAACATGCATGAATTGTTGCATTAACCCTAGTGAGTCGTCCTCCAGATGCATCTGATTCAAATTACGCTCAGAAACGACGTACCATTCCTGTAACATCGCAAATTCCAAATACTTGCCTTGGGAAAATGTATCTGCGATATGCCGATGAATGTCGTTTGAGTGCGTAATTTGCTTTTGCAATTTTGATATGATTTTCAATCCATTTTCCATTGAAGTGTCCTCATTTCAACGTTAAAAGCGAATAATTGGTCCATTTAGAAAAGCAATTACCAAAATTTTAAAGTAAAACTACTTTGTTAGAAATAATACTTTGACTGCGATGCCAAATGTTGGGTTTGAGATTCATTTGGATAAAAATTGGGACTGCTGAAAATCATAATTTTTTTTATAAACTTGAACTTATTTTCGATGATATCTCATCCAGAAGTCCCAATTTTACATGTTTTCTTTCTCCCCATAATTGAGGTAAAAACCTATTACCGCGCTCATCCAGTAACACAGCCCAACTTGATTGAACTGAACCAACAGCGCTCATCACCGCAAGATTAGACCATTTACCCCATTCTGTATTCTCATCATTTGTTATTGAAAACCATTCCTCCGCTATGGAATAGTAGTGACGCGATTTTTCCGGATCAAATAAGCTCCAAATATCGCCACATAACTCAAATGTTAATGCTTTTATAACCGGTACTAACTCGTGTTCATGATGCTTAAATTTAATGAGTTGGAAAACTTCTGTTTGTATAATTAACAATTGAGCATATTCAACTCTTCCAGACTTCCAATAATGCGTGGAAGCTTCAAAAAGTTGTGCGGTATGAATCAATACTTGTAAATATCCTAACGGGTTTTCAATGGAATGCATTTCATTCAAGTTACGTTCACTAATCACAATCCATTCCTGCAAGGTCGCAAATTCGAGAGATTTTGAATTTTCCTGAAGATCACATCGGATTTGTCTAAGTGAAGAGGAATGAGTGATTTTTGTTTTAAAAAATTGAATTGGATTGCTATTTAATGATTTCGTCATGAGAATACCTCATTTCAATGATAAGTCATTGTCTAATTTGATATTTTGCCTGCCAATCCTTAATCAAAATAAATTGGACACCAGTCAAAAGGCCTAAATTTTTGCGATATGTCAGTTAACACAATTCTCGGGCTGAGTTTGAAAATTTGTTAGATAAAAATATCCGAAGTAAGCGCTAGAATCCGCTCACTTCGGACAAGAAATTTGATAGGTTGCCAATATGAAGAAACTCATTAAACACTGTCATTTTAACAAGTTTACTTTTTTATTTTAAATTCGGCAGCGTCAATAATTATGTGCAAATGAAAATAGGCTTCTCTTGTAGAGGAAAGCATTAATTCTTAATGGTGAACATCTTTTGTAGTTCTGCACGTGCTTGATCAAAACAAATATGACACCGTGTACACAGCATGTCTGTAATATCGTTTTTGCATATATTTGTTCAATTGCAGATGCAATACCGGTTAATCCGTCCGAAATAAATAGCAACACTTCTTCTGTGCCGCGTGCACGTACATCTTGCAATAATTTGTTCCAAACGAATGCGGATTCAGTTGGCGCAATTGTATACGTTAGCACTTCTTTTGACCCGTCTTTACGGATGCCAACAGCTATATATACGGCTTCTTTAGAGACGGTGTCTAACAGCAATGAAAGTTGCATCGATTTATACGCAAACGTAGCGCTTCTCCAGCGTCCGTTTTGCGAATGCATCAATGTGCTGGGTCATCACCTTTGTCATGTTAGAGACCGTTTGCGGCGTGTAATGATGTCTGTACATTTTCTCAATTAGATCAGAAATCTACGTCATGGTGACGCCCTTTTGGAACATGTGAATCACTAAGGATTCTAAGGTATCGTTCGAACGCATGTAAGGCGCTACTGTCTGTTGTTTGAACTCATCGTTGCGATTGCGCGGGAGTAACCGCCATTACGTGAGTTTTCGGAATTCACGCCAATTCGATCATACTTTTCATAGTCAAGAAATGCGGTTAATTCCGTTTCTAATAAATGATTCATGGGAAGACCTCTTTCTGTGAATGCTTTGTGGTAACTTCATTCTACAAGAAAAGGTCTTCCTCTTTGTTGTCAACTATTTACACAAGATATTTTACGCTCTCAAATAGTTATATGCACTCACAATGTGAGTTTGTATTGTCACAATTACTAAAATCATCTTTTGACGCACACCATTCGACACCATCACAATTATATGTTACATTATTCCAACAAACGATTGCGCAAATTGTGGATGGTTTTTTTGTATTATATTTTACCAAACTAACTTGAAATTGAAGGAGCTTTTGTTACACGATGAATAGAATATTTTTATTTCGAAGTTTTAGCATGTTACTAATCTTCAGTATTTTCATTGCCACATTGAATTTGCAAGTATTTGCAGAAACAGTAAACTCATCGATAAATTTATCGATTGAAGCGCAATCCGCCCTGCAATCGATGAAAATTGAATTGGGCAAACTAAGCAAAATGTCTTCTATTGATCAAAAGAAATATGCAGAATCTTCTCTTAGAAAGTCATATAATAATTTGTCTGTTTCCTCAAAACAAAAATTAATTAGTTTAATTGAGCAAGAACCTAGCAAACTCCTCGCTTCCGTGCAAAAACAATACATTGATCCTAACTATAAAATCCCAACACAAAATTCCAATGTTGTTCGTCTTGCAGGATTGTTCGCTTGTGATACACTTTGCCAATTAAATAATTCATTACTTTCTTTACAAATTCCATTATTAGCACGATATTCATTGTTAACAATTGGTGCATCAATAGAAGCAAGTCTTACGATCCCTGCCTCACAATTGATTGCTGCAGTTGTCGCATTGGGTGCAGTAGCAGTCGTCGCATACTATTGGAGTGATCTTTCTCCACAATTCAATAAAATTATTGATCTATTTAAGCAGACATTTTTGCAAATCGTAAATTCCGTCGTTGCACTATTTAATATTTTGTATAGTTCTATTGAAGCAGGCCAAGCTGAAAGCATCGCACAAAATGCAACACTTGATAAATGTGTTGCTAAGCACATGAATAAACAAGTTACCGATAAAATTCGGAAGGGCAGTGCTAGAGAAATCTATTTCGGTCCATCCACAGGTACTGTAATACTTGTTTATGATGTCCCTGGTGGTACTAAAGGTAATTTCAATTTAGATTTAGGCAAAAACCCTAATTGCCTCGACAATTTCACATATCAGAAGCAGAACGAAACTTTACCAGAAGGATATGTTTTGATTATTTGTTTGAATTTAAATCGCGGCGTTATTTTTCATTCTCATATGAGACATAAGCGTTTTGCAGAAATAGATATTAGAAAAAATAGATACGATTCAGGTTCAAAGGCAACAATAAGATTGAAACCCCTCCCAGTAACATACGAGGAAAAATACGCTAATAAACCAAGTATGCTTGAAGAACTAGAATTTAATAAACTTATAAATGACATGTTACTAAAATAATAATCTGGAGGTCTTTCAATTGTTTAGACGAGAACTTTTCGAATTATTTGATGAAGGAACGAAACAGACCAAAGATCATGTATCGAATTGGAATGATGCGTTAGATTACGACCTTCATGCAATACCGGATCATTTGATTCTTGAACGGATGATGAGTTGGGCAACGCAGAATAAATTCGATCGTATTGCGAAGGTACTTGAAATAAAGGCTGTCATCTACCGAAACGCCTATTTTCATTCCGATGATTGTGACGTGAATGTCATTGCGCAGTCGTCCGTAGATTTGTTCTCGGCTTGTCTGTTTTATATTAAAATTGGCCAAAAGCAATATGCCATGCAAATGATGAAAAGCCACATGTTATTAGCTGAAGCAGAATTCTTGCGCACACAAGCACTGACTAACCGCGCAGAATGGACTCAAATCTTATGGAATGAGTACAAATCGTTATTCCATGCCATTGAATCACCTGAAACAGGTATTGAATTATTAGATCAATGTCAGCAACAAACAACGCTTTATGATGCGCATGAGATCACTGAGTCCACCAATATCGTTTGGGAATATTATCACAGAATGATTAGCTTTACCGTGTACCATCTGACCCAACATTGGGAATCCTTGCATGCAACATACGAAGAAAGATTACCCTTAAAAGTCGCCCTGCTTCGTTTCATTCATAAACAGATTGTAGAACGATTGTGAGAATCAGTTTTAACAAATTGGTTCTCTTTAGTTCTCAACTCACGCACCAGTTCCAGCCCCACCTACTCCCCCACCACATCAATTCGCTCGACAGTCGGCACATCTGCCGGAGCCCACTCCAGCTCATATAGCTTACCCCGCTGCATCCAGCGAACTTCGTCGTGATCCTTTAACACCATCTCACCGTTTACGATCTTGGCAATAAAGGTGATTAAATGCACCTTCACATGTTCGTACTGGTGCACGACATCCTCCACGAGCTCACCGACTGCGATTCCCACGCCCAATTCTTCCAAAATCTCTCGTTTGAGCGCCGCTTGATGTGATTCTCCACGTTCGATTTTACCGCCGGGAAATTCCCATAATCCGCCCATCGACAAATGCGCTGCTCTTTTCGCACACAAAAACTGACCTTGTTCGTTTTCAATTACTGCTCCGACCACATGCACTATTTTCATTTGACTAGGCTCCCAAATACTTCTGAATAAAATCTTTTATATGATTCGTACCGTCTTGTGTCATCTCATACTTATTACATACGCCGGCCTCATCACAACTTGAAAATATCCCACGTTTCCCATCAGGAATCGACAAAAGATACTCTGTTCCTTTGGTAAATAACATTCGTTGCATCAGCACATATTCATACTTCGTTTGATCATTTTTTATCGACGCTTCAAATTCCACAGCGCCTTCCGTCATTGCATTTAGTGCTTTTTGAAATTCTGAAAATTGCTTAGGATTGATCGGTTTTAGCGCTGCGAGCACCTGATCATGCGCCTGCATGGTCGATGATTTTAATACATCTGCATCGACTTGTGCAGGTAATTTTCCCACACGTGCCACGATCATTTCACGACCTTCCGTACGTGTCATATAAAATGGCCGGTCCGGCGCGGGTGCTGGTAATTGGACGACGTTTGTCGCTGCAGGTAATTCTTGCAGTTTCATGTCAAAGTGTTCGTTGCATCCCGACAAAACGATCAAACTCCCGACAAGCACCATGCATTTCTGTACCCATTTTCTTTTATTCCACCGTCCCAACATTCAATCCACCAACCCTTGAAAAAAATCACGTATTGCCTTCGTTTGTGCTGCTCTCATTTGGTATCGAACCGAACAACTCGGCGTCAATTCTACCGTCATAATCCCTTCATTTCTGCGATTTAACAAAAATCGGTATTCACGTTTGCGATGATAACCATCCCGATACGTCATAAAGTAATCACTTACATAGAAATCTGTATCAAACGAAATTTGAATCCGTCCCGTTTCGTCAAAACGATTTTGTTCCGTCATGCCAAGCGGATGCATCGTTACATCATCTAATAACATTTGAAACGTTTCAAAATAATCGCCGTTTGCATCTCGAAGTGGCAAATATGGATTGCCTACTCCTGTTGCCATCGATGAATACGGACTTGTTAGTTCATAATAATCAGGCAAAAGCACGCCTGCGCGTGATAATTTATATTCCTGACCGAATTTCCGACTTATAAAAAACGGAACTTTTTTCGGAGTTTCTACTCGCTCGGAATTGCCTACTAGTCCAACAGATGGTTCTTCCATACCATCCACCATTGGCGCTACACTCATACACAAACTTCCGCATGCCACCAACAACCACATCGTCTTTTTCATCAATCAATCCGCCTTCATCTCTCAATTCACCCTCTCATCTTCCTTTTCTTACCTTAAATTTTTATGAAGAACGCATAAGGTCCACTTAAATTTTTCTGATACTTTGAAGACAACCCAAACAAACATCAAAACCCCCATCCACTGAATGTTTATCAGGTAATGAGGGTTGCAAACTTTTTGACTATTTTCTTAGAATTCTTTTCAACCTACGATTAACCACATCGATATCAAAATCACAATAAAAATTTGCATACTTGACCTCCGGATCTAGCGCAATCTTTAAAATATATTCAAATTAACCAAGTCCTTTAGACGACGTTTCATCTGCATCCTATTCTGATATGTTTTCATGTCACCCGGCGTGTAGCGTACTCCGAGCACAAGGTCCACCGCATGAAACATTTCAAACGCACAGACATTCCAATACCAGTCATGTGTTTCTCCGCCTTCTTCCGCCGGATTTTGTTCAAAATAATGTATAGCCAGTTCATAATATCGTTCCACTCCGTGGTGGTTAATGAACAAATTCAAATCTCCGATCAATTCTAGAACGACTGCTCGCACCGTATCTCTCAATTCCATTTTATTTGCAATTCTATCGAATCCTAAATACGCATTTTGTGCGAGAGCTTTCGCATGTGTTCGCTCGTTGGCTGCATAATAATATGAACTCGCACAAAACAGAATTGAAGATGCGATATAATGCGAATAGATAGTACTAGCATCCGATTCACCGAGGATGTTACGGTTCATGATCCCCGAAAGTTCGTAAATCTGCGCTAGTTTAATGAAATCTCTATTTTCCTTTAATGTCTGAACATATCTCTCAAAATCGCCACTCCATGGGAAAAATTCTGAGTTTGAAAAAACTATTGCATCCTCATTAAGTTGCCTTGAAAATTTTTTTATTTCGTTAAGTATGGTATTTGAGTAGTTCAATGACGTACCCTCCCGACGAATTATTCAATTTGTTTATTTGATTCATCGTACAACAAGCATTTATCTGCGGGACAATTTCCAGATAGATATATTTCATTATAATCTACTGGAAGCGGAATGACTTGATATGTTAACTTTTCGGCATAGCGATACCACTCTATATCTTTATCTATTTTTCCACCATACCTTAAATGTGCATGTTTTATTAACAATACTTTATTTGAACCAGGATCATAACCACCAATCAATATCATTTTATAGCCAGTCAATTTAACTTTACGATCATATTTTTGATCATTTGAGCTATCTTTCTTTAAATAATTATTGGCTAGGCAAACTGAATCTTTAGGGACGTCGAAAACTGCCATATATGTGTAAGTAGGGGGCGAAACATAAATACGGAAAGGAGCCAATCCACGAAACGATTCCACACACGATTGCTCAAAATGTTTTCTGACTGTCTTCGCCATGGACGCATTTTTCAAATTCAATGAAAAGGGTAATATCGTAAAACGGATATAATTAAACGCAACAGTAACTGTATTTACTATCGAAGATAAGGCATTCTTGAAAAGATTAATAATTTGATCGAATACTGGTGATATATCATCCCAATAATAAAGCACTACAACCGCCGCTCCGATGCTGACCATTACTCCAATTATTTGAGTAACTGGGATTGTTAAGCTTGCTTGAAGGGATGCGGCAATTAACAATAATGAGTACCTAGATAGCAGCGGAATATTCATTGCTTTTAAACCGACACTTATTTGTTCTAGCGGATTTACTGCCGTTGAAGCAAGTTTTATTTTAGGAACATTCACCTTGAAATTTGGATCAACATAATTTTTATGAATAGTAACGTATTCTTTTGTTCGTTCTTCGGAAATAAACTCAATTAAATTTTGCTTCGCATTTTTACTCAAATTTTTGAAGTCAGTTTCAAGTGAACGCTCAATATATTGGCGTTGCTCCATTGGAGACATTTTTTTGAGATTATTAAGTTCAATAATTGTTTTTTGATTTAATATTTGATCTTTTAAATCATTTGAAAACGTTTGCGCACTTTCGACTGCAAAAACCTCAAGATGAATCGAAGTAATGAAAATCATAAAAATCAACAACATAAAATACATTCGGAAATACTTTTTCATAGAAATCAAAAATTCCCCTTTTAAGTTATTAGTTGTTAGATTGGATTATAATCGATACTTTTCGAGCTTTCAAATTATACCAACCATTTCCCTTATTTTAAGTCTATCTGATAATCAAACACACCCCTCCTACCCATTCACACTTCCGCCTTTTTTGAAAACGACATCATTTCACTTTGTGATTTTCATCACTTTTCATGAAAATAGAATTTGTTACGCTGTTTTCAGAGAGATAGTAAATCTCCCAAATCATCTGTAAGGGGCGAGCATCATGAAACGCACACAGCTAAGATACCGATACGTTTTTACATTCTCCCCATCCTGCCGAATCAAACTTAGAAAGCATTTACCATTCGCAGGATAAACCGAACAGGAGTGATTCCCACGAGAACATTCATGAAAATATTCATCGCAGGCGTTATCGCCTTAACTGCGATCCAACCCGCAGCATTTGCCGGTACGGCAATTACAAAGGTTGCCGCAACAACCGTGGTCAAAGCGTTACCGGTCAATTTGATCAAAGCACAATTAATCGACAATCATTTTTTCTACACATTGAAAGGCGAAATTGACGTCACGAACTTGGCGTTCAAAAAACAAGTCACAGTCATTTGGGATGGCGGTGCTACCGGAGGTCGGGTGGAGGCAAATTACAAAATGCCACTCGAAAAAGGGCATGAGCTTTGGACATTCAAAACAAATGTTAACAAGGCTGACCTCGGAGATCACACGATGACATTAAACATTCGCTATAAAGTTGGCGGGAAAACATTCTTCGATACGAACGATGAAAATGATTATGTATTGAACGCCGAAACGTATAATATGGTCCTCGGAACTCGGGTGTTAGCTAATGAAGATGCTACATTTGATTGGACCGAAAATGCAGTCAACGGCACGGTCATCGTAAAACCTGGCTATCCACTCGCCATCAAAATCGTTTACACGACCGACAGATGGGTCACCAAGAAATTCGCTTATGCGGGCTATCAAGAAACACTTGGTGATGGAAACAAAGAAAACAATCTTGAACGTTGGACATTTCGGTTACCCGTTGACGAAAAAGCAAAAAATGTGGAATATGCCATTGCCCGTACCGAAAACGGGAAAACAACTTGGGACAACAACAATTTAATGAACTTTCAGGTGACGCGGTAATTTAATAAACTCATAATTAAACAAAATCCCGATGTACCGGTAGCAATGCTTCAATTGCTCGTTCATCGGGTTTGTTTTTTAACTTTGCATTGTTCTAATGTTAATCTATGTAATGGAGGTGTTTCACCAAATGATCTCTTAAACCGCATCTCTGTGTTGACCGAAGACGCGGTAGATTAACATTTGCTCATTTTTCCAATCTACGATGTTCGCATTCCTCGCAAAAATCTTCTCTTCTCCGCTTAGCAAATTCATGACCCAAATTTCATTCTCGTATGAACCCTCTTCTGTAATTCGATTCAATTCATATGCGATCTGGTCTCCGGAAGGTCCTATTGTTGGATTACTTACCCACGTTACCATTGTTGCTGTCGTCATCTGATGATCGCCCCATTCGCTTTTCTTATCTTTATTTTACTAGCTTCGTGGTTTGCAGCGCACCGAAAATTTTCTGAAAATTTCCGAAAACTTTTCATTTCGGTTTCTTTTCGGTAAATCTGCGTGTACATTTCGGTACCGAAATCGCTTCATTACAGACGGCCGAACACGAAAAAAGAACCAGTTGCATAGTCGCCTATGTTCCTGATTCTTTCACTATTTTATCTAATTCTCCACTCGTATCTCTATGGAACTCTCTACTCATTTCTCTACTTACTTACGTATTAATTCAAAATCGCTGCTGTTAATTCACGTGTCTTAAACGCCACGGTATGATTGTCCAACCATGAACAAATGACCGCATTTTTCGCAACCATTTTTTCTTCGCCATTGATTAAATCTAACATCCAAACTTCGCTATGATAAACGCCTTGATCATTTACGCGGCTGTAATTTTCGTAAGCAATTTTATTACCTGCTGGATTTACTGTCGGATTAGTTACTCGAATCGTTAACATAAGATTCCTCCGTATCTGCCGTAGCAGATGATTCATTTGTTTTTTCTCTTGTCCTTATTGTATATGCCGCGGGCCCCGCAGCGCACCGAAGAATTACTCGAATTTTCCGAAATCTTTTGGTTTCGGTATTACTTCGGTACCGAAACAAAAAACACCTTCTTCATTTCGGTACCATTTCGGTATCCGTTATGAATAAGGTGTCCAATTTTATCCTAATTTATTAATGATCTCTGATTTTTCCTCAAACCATCCGCGAACAGGTGCCAACGCTGCTTCCGCACGTGCAATCGCCGCTTCTACTTGCACCGTTGCGGTTCCGCCAAACACGTTGCGTGCATTAACGACCGTTTCAGGTTGCAAGACGTGATAGATATCAGCTTCGAATAATTCAGAGAACTGCTTGTATTCTTCGATTGTTAAATCGAGCAAAAATTTGTTTTGTTGGATGCAATAAAGTACGGTTTTGCCGATCACTTCGTGTGCTTGTCGGAATGGCAAGCCTTTATTTACAAGGTAATCTGCGATATCCGTTGCATTGGAAAAATCGGTGTTGACCGCTTCACGCATGCGGTCTTTGTTCACTTTCATCGTCGCGATCATCGGTGCGAACAATTGGAGTGCCCCTTGCAACGTCTTCACCGTATCGAACATGCCTTCTTTGTCTTCTTGCATATCTTTGTTGTATGCAAGTGGCAATGCTTTGAGTACCGTTAAAAGACCGACAAGATTTCCGTACACACGGCCGGTTTTGCCGCGTACAAGCTCGGCAACGTCCGGATTTTTCTTTTGCGGCATAATACTGCTTCCTGTGCAGAATGCGTCATCGAGTTCGACGAAACGGAACTCCGTACTCATCCAAAGCACAAGTTCTTCGGACATCCGCGACAAGTGCGTCATGATCAGCGATGCGTGTGATAGGAACTCCACAATAAAATCGCGGTCACTGACGCTGTCCAAACTATTTTCATAGACACGGCCAAATCCCAGTTGTTCTGCCACAAAGTGTCGATCAATTGGGAACGTCGTACCGGCAAGTGCACCAGCGCCAAGCGGCAATGTATCAATCCGTTTATAGCTGTCCATCAAACGCTCCGCATCGCGGGAAAACATCGATACGTACGCCATCAAATGATGTGCGAACAAAATCGGTTGTGCGCGTTGTAAGTGGGTGTAACCTGGAACGATCGTTTCCGTGTTCACCTTTGCTTGCTCAATCAGCGCTTCTTGCAATTTGATTAAATCGCCAACGAATTCGACAACTCGAGCACGCAAGTAAATGTGCATATCTGTTGCCACTTGATCGTTACGGCTACGGCCTGTATGAAGTTTACCACCGACCGGGCCAATCAATTCGATGAGATTCTTCTCAACATTCATATGAATATCTTCGTCGGAAATGGAAAATTCCACTTCACCGCGCTTAATTTTGTCATGCACTTGACGAAGACCGTCTTTGATTGTTTCGACATCTGCTTGAGGAAGAATACCTTGCTTACCAAGCATCGTCACGTGCGCAATGCTTCCAAGAATATCTTCTGTCGCAAGTTGTTGGTCAAACGAGATCGAGGCGGTGTATTCTTCCACCAGCTTGTCCGTCTGTTTTGTAAAACGGCCACCCCAAAGTTTGGACATTATTTATTCACCCGCGCAAACATTTTCGTCGGCAAACCGTAAAGTTGGATAAATCCAACCGCTGCTTTATGGTCGAATTTGTCTTCTGCGTTGTATGTTGCAAGTTCAAGATCGTACAATGAGTTTTCGGATTTGCGGCCAACAACAATCGCATGACCTTTGAACAATTTCACGCGAACAGTACCACTCACGGTTTTTTGTGTTTCTTCGATAAACGCCATCACCGCTTTGCGGATTGGAGAGAACCAAAGTCCTTCATAGATGATATGTGCCAATTTATTCTCGACGATCGGTTTGAAGTGCGCCACTTCGCGCGGAAGCGTCAAGCACTCAAGTTCACGGTGAGCCGTCATGATGACGGTAGCGCCAGGTGTTTCGTACACTTCACGAGATTTGATACCAACAAGGCGATTTTCCACATGGTCGATCCGTCCAATTCCGTGTTTGCCAGCGATTCCGTTCAATTTAAGAATCAATTCACCTAGTGGCAATTGCTCACCGTTAAGCGCAACTGGGCAACCTTGTTCGAACGTCAATTCGATTTCTTCCGGCTCGTCCGGTGCTTTCGCAATATGACAAGTTAAATCATACGCACCTTCTGGCGGCTCTCTCCACGGATCTTCAAGCACGCCGCACTCACATGCGCGTCCCCACAAGTTTTGGTCGATTGAATATGGGTTATCCAAATTGATTGGAATGGGAATATCGTGTTTTTGTGCGTACTCGATTTCTTCTTCGCGTGACCAACCCCATTCACGTACTGGAGCTACTACTTCCAAAGAAGGATCAAGTGCCATAATGGAAACTTCGAAGCGAACTTGGTCATTTCCTTTACCAGTGCAACCATGAGCGATCGCTTTTGCACCACATTTTTGTGCAAACTCAACCAATACCTCAGAGATCAAAGGGCGAGACAATGCGGAAACGAGTGGATATTTATTCTCGTACATTGCATTTGCTTGAATAACCGGCAAAACATATTCGCGTGCAAATTTTTCTTTTGCATCGAACACATAAGACTCTACTGCACCAACTTTTAGCGCTTTGTCTTTGACAAAGGTTAAATCTTTGCCTTCGCCCACATCGAGGGAAACTGCAATCACATCATAGTTGTAGTTGTCTTGAAGCCATTTGATCGCAACGGAAGTGTCCAATCCGCCGGAATACGCTAATACAATTTTCTCACGTGCCATGATTCAAAATTCCTCCCTTTATCCCATCAGCGCTGCCAAAATCGCTTTCTGCGCATGCAGACGATTCTCAGCCTGATCAAATATAATTGAATGTTTGCCATCGATCACGCTCTCGGAAACTTCTTCTCCCCGATGCGCTGGAAGGCAGTGCATAAATAAGAAATCAGACTTGGCGTGTTTCACCAATTCATCGTTCACCTGATAGTTCTTGAATGCTTGAACGCGTTGTGCATGTTCTTCTTCTTGACCCATACTCGCCCAAACATCAGTATAAATCACATCCGCATCCGTTACCGCTTCGCGCGGATCATGCATCACTTTGAGCGATGAGCCAGTTTGAGCAGCTTGCTCATAACACATTTCCGCCACGTCCCGATCCGGTTCATACCCTTCCGGAGTTGCAACGGACATATGCATGCCAAATTTCGCCGCGCCCATCATAAGTGAATGAACCATATTGTTGCCGTCACCGATATATGCAATTTTCAAACCTTGCAAATGACCTTTTTTCTCCAAAATCACTTGGTAATCCGCCATCGCCTGACAAGGATGTGCAAGATCGGTTAAACCATTAATTACTGGAACTGTTGCCCCGCGCGCCAATTCAATGACAGTCTTATGTGCGAATGTGCGAATCATGATTCCATCGAGGTATCGAGACATCGTCTGTGCCGTATCCCATATCGTCTCGCCGCGACCAATTTGCAAATCGTTTCGGCTAAGGAACAACGCTTGGCCGCCAAGTTGATACATTCCCACTTCGAACGACACGCGTGTCCGCGTAGACGATTTTTCAAAAATCATCCCAAGCGACTTACCTGCCAATGGCTGAAATCTGCGACCGCTCTTCTGAATTTGTTTTAATTCAATGGCCAAATCAATCAAATAGCGCAACTCTTCCGGCGTGTAATCGGCCAAAACGATAAAATCTCGACCGCGGAGACCTTGCCGGATCTCCTGTTCAAAAAGCGCTGAACTGCTCATCATGTCGCCCCCTTCTAAATGACCGGCTGTTGTTCTTTTGCACGTTGCAACACCGCAACGATGCGCGAAAGCGCCGTTTCTAACAGTGGTTGATCGATCGTAATCGCTGGAAGAATCCGAATCACGTTCGGGCCAGCTTGAATCACAAGTACTCCTGCCGCATGCATTTCATTGACCCATACAGTTACTGATTCCGTGCATTCTATCCCAAGCAAAAATCCGAGTCCACGAATGTCCTTAACTAGCGGATGTTCATCAAGGTGTGTCCGCAAATAGTTCTTTGACCATTCACCCAATTGAAATGCCTTAACTGCTAAACCTTCGCTCAAAATCGTTTCGATAACGCCAATCGCTGCTGCCGTTGCGATAGGTGTTCCGCCAAACGTTGACCCGTGACTTCCTGCACTAAACGCCTCGCGTAAAAATTCTTTTCCAAGCATTGCGCCAATTGGAAACCCGTTTCCAAGGCCTTTCGCAAGTGTCATAATGTCAGGTTCAATCTCGTAATGCTCATATGCGAACAATTTCCCAGTTCGCCCAACACCCGTTTGAATTTCATCTGCAATTAGCAAAATCCCTTGTTCTCGGCACAATTGTGCAACTGCTTGAAGATACGCGCGTTCAGCAGGTCGTACGCCGCCTTCCCCTTGGACCATCTCGATCATCACTGCACATGTTTTCGGACCAATCGCTGCGCGAATCGCTTCGATGTCGTTGTATGGCACATATGAAAATCCTTCTGGTAAAGGTAAAAAGCCTTCGCGAACTTTCTCTTGTCCGGTAGCCGTAAGTGTTGCAAGCGTTCGTCCGTGAAATGATTGCAAACACGTTACGATTTCGTAGCGTTCTTCGCCCCGGATTTTTTGGAAATAACGGCGTGCAATCTTAATCGCCGCTTCATTTGCTTCCGCGCCACTGTTACAGAAAAACACCGCATCCATACAACTGTTCGCGGTCAACAACTCAGCGAGTTTTTGTTGATTGGGAATATTAAATAAATTGGACACATGCCAAAGTTGGTCCATCTGCTCTTTTAATTTCTGATTGACACGCGGATGGTTATGCCCAAGATTCGTCACCGCAACGCCGCACATTAAATCAATGTATTCTTTACCTTGGTCGTCCCATAACAAACTACCTTCGCCACGTACCATCGTAATCGGAAACCTTGCGTAAGTAGGGAACATCGGGCTTACTTGTTTCGTTACTTCACTCATTGTTTGTCATTCCTCATTTCACGGCAATCCGGGTACCAATTGGCTCTCCCGCCATAATACGGCTTAACACACGCGGTACGCTTCCGTCGGCGATGACGACTTCTTCGAGCGCGCCTTGCAAACATTGCATGGCAGCACGCACTTTCGGAATCATCCCACCATAGATTTCACCGCATGAGATCATTTCTTCGATATCTGCAAACGTCACTCGTGGAAGCACAACTTTTTCGCCATTCACGACGCGCATGATTCCTGGGACATCGGTTATGACAACCATTTTCTCTACTTGAAGCGCCGAAGCTACCGCCCCTGCCGCTGTATCTGCATTGATATTGTATCGTTGTCCTGCTTTACCCAGGCCAACTGGCGCGATCACAGGCATCCAGCCGTCACCAAGCGTCGTCTCAATGAGACTTGTATTTACGCGAATAACATCGCCAACAAACCCAACTTCATGCGCATTAGCCACGGGCTGAGCTTCGAGTAAATGACCGTCTACGCCTGATAATCCAAGTGAACGAACGCCTGCCGCAATTAGCAAACGTACAATTTGTTTATTGATTTGACCGGACAAAACCATCTCGACAACATCGAGCACCGCATCGCTCGTTTTGCGAAGGCCATTCACGAACTCAGTCGGAATTCCAAGCTTGTCCAGAACAGTGGAAATTGCCGGACCTCCGCCATGAACGATCACAGGCTGAATTCCGGCTTGCTGTAATTCGTATAAATCCGCATAAAACTCATGCGGCAACGCCGCAAGCGTACTCCCGCCGCATTTCATCACGAAACGCCGCGCCTGTTGGTTCGTCACAGACATCGGTACCTTCTTTCTTTACGTTCGATAAGCCGCATTAATTCTAACATAATCATAGGTCAAATCACAGCCCCAGCCTGTTGCACGGCCTTCGCCATGGTGTAAATTGACAATGATGTGAACGGTGTCTCCTTTAAGGTATGCTTCCGCGCGATCCTCATCAAACTCAACCGGTTGCGACTGTCGAAGCACCTCAATACCACCCAAACGGATATCAACTGCATCAGTACGAACAGGGAATCCTGCACGTCCGACGGCCGCGATGATCCGACCCCAGTTTGCATCTGCACCAAACACCGCGGACTTCACGAGACTTGATCCAATGATCGTTTTGACCATGCCGCGCGCCGCTTCTTGCGTAATTGCACCTTCCACCGTACATTCGATGAGCTTCGTTGCACCTTCACCGTCACGCGCGATTGCTTTTGCCATTTGCTCGCCCACATAACGGAAACCACTCACGAAATCCACCCATGACGGATGCGCCGGTGTTAATTCTGTTTCATGATTTGCTACACCGCTCGCCATCACGATAACCATATCGTTCGTACTCGTATCACCATCAACGGTAATCATATTAAAGGTTTGATCCGTTGTTTCTTTCAGCAGTGCATGTAATGTCGCCGAACTTATTTTTGCGTCCGTCGTCATAAACCCAAGCATTGTAGCCATATTCGGATGAATCATCCCTGAGCCCTTGCAAGTCCCTGCAATATGCACCGCAACGCCATCAATCATCACACGCACACACGCTTCTTTTTTCACGAGATCCGTCGTCAAAATCGCCTGAGAAAATTGGTCACCAGAAGCCGCGGTCGCATGAGTCGCATCAGATAATCGCGCAATCCCGCCGCGAACACGGTCCATTTTGAGCAATTCTCCGATAACACCAGTCGATGTTACTCCGGCCAGATCTTCAGAAACCCCAAACGCTTCAGCCGCAAGTTTGCGCATTTCCCGTGCATCAGCCATCCCTTGATCGCCTGTGCAAGCATTCGCATTCCCACTATTGACAAGCATCACTTGTAATTTCCCTGTACGCGATAGGCTTTCTTCCGTCACGATCAGCGGTGCCGCTTTAAATGCATTCGTCGTATAAACACCAGCTGCCGCACATGGATGGTCCGCCGCAATAACACCCAAATCATTACGCTGCGTTTTTTTGAGACCACAATGTAATCCAGCGGCACGAAATCCAGCCGGTGTCGTAATGTTGCCGTTTGCGATGATTTCAAAACGTTTATGTCCGGACAATGTCAACGCTCCTCAAGGTAAAATAACCTGCGTAATTTATTTTTATGGGTATACCGGCGCGAGTAATAGTCCTGTTGACTCGTCCCAACCCATCATTATATTCAAGTTTTGAATCGCTTGTCCCGCCGCACCTTTGACGATATTATCGATGACTGTAATAATCGTCAGGCGTTTCGTACGTAGATCATATGAAATGCCAATATCACAAAAATTCGAACCACTAACTTCTTTCGTTGCAGGGTATACACCCGCTTCGCGGATTCGAACAAACTTACGTCCTTTATAAAACGCACGGATTTGTTCGCGAATTTCTTCTTCTGTCACGTCAGCGATAACATTCACATAAGAAGTCGTCATAATACCGCGCGTCATCGGCACAAGATGTGTCGTGAAGGTCACAGTGATATCACGCCCAGCAAGAACACTAAGTCCCTGCTCGATTTCCGGTATATGTTGGTGTTTATTTACTTTATATGCCTTAAAATTCTCATTCGTTTCAGAGTAATGCACCATCATATTTAATCCGCGACCCGCGCCGGACACGCCGGATTTCGCATCGATTATAATTGAATTCAAATCAATCCAACCCGTTCGAAGTAATGGCATAAACGACAATTGTGCTGCCGTCGCATAGCAACCCGGATTGGTAATAAACGTTGCTTTGGCGATGTCTTTCTCAAAAATCTCGGAAAGTCCATACACCGCTTGCTTTTGAATATCTTCAGGCGGAGCGGCATGTTTATACCACTTCTCATATACCTCAGGATTCTTTAAGCGAAAATCTCCGGATAGATCGATGACCTTAAGGCCTGCATCAAGCAACTGCGGAACAAGCGTTGAACTGACCCCAGAAGGAGTTGCAGTAAATACAACATCGACTTTTTCAGCTAATTGCGCCGGAATAATTTCTTCCAAGCGACCTGTATAAATGCCCTGCAAATGAGGGTAACTTTCACTAAGTAATCCACCCGCTTGAGATGAAGATAATACCGCTTCAATCGTTACGTTCGGATGTTGTAATAAAAAGCGGATCAATTCCACGCCGCCATATCCAGTTGAGCCGACAACCGCTGCTTTTACCATCAAAATCGCCTCCAAAAAAACCTAAAAACACCGCATAAGTATATCTGATTTTACCCGACGATTCAAGAAAACCTCACTTCGCGGCATGCGGCTGAAACCCTTCGCCAATCACTTCACTCGCCGGACAAACCGTCATAAACGCATGGGGATCAATGTCACGGACAAGCGCACGTAGCAAAGACACTTCATTCTGACTAATTACAACCCAGAGCAACTCACGTTGTTCGCCTGAAAATCCTCCGGTCCCCGTCCATAGCGTAACCCCTCGATCGAGTTCATTCAAAATTTTATCGCGAATCGCGTGTGGATGCGCGGAAATGATAATTGCTGCCTTTGAATTTGAAATCCCCGTTTGTAGCAAATCGATCGTGCGCGACGTAATGATTAATCCGAGTAAAGCATACAAGGCCTTTTCCGGAGAAAAAACAATGCCCGCCGAAATGATTACGAGTCCGTCGAGAAACAAAATTAACCCACCAACCGGAAATCCCACAAATCGGTGCATTAATTGCGCCGCCAAATCCGTACCACCCGTCGACCCGCGACCCCATAGCACCAAACCAATACCAAGTCCGATTCCTAGCCCGCCATAAATAGCAGCAAGCAATGGATTTTGCGTCCATGCCCCCAGTTGAGAGGTGACCAAAACAAATGTCGGAAACAAGAATGTTCCGAGAATCGTCTTAAATCCGAAACGACCACCGAGCACAATAAACCCAAGCAAAAATAATACAATGTTGCTTCCCCACTGTGTAATTGCAGGTGCAATCCCAAATGCATGGTCAATCACAACGGACAACCCCACGACACCACCGGAAGCTACCTGATTCGGTCGTAACAAGACATTAAAACTGATCGCAATAATAAATGTTCCGAGAATGATCCATAACAAATCTAACAAATGCCTCATCCATGGTGATTGCATTCGTCGCGTCCCTTGCGGACCACGTAACCAACGTTTTCGATATCGCATCACGATTGCCTCACTTTCTCTACTTTACGTTTTCGACGAAAAGATAAAAAAACCTACAGCCCACTGCAAAAAGCAGGCTGTAGGTAAGATGCTCCATCTTACATCAATTCATCACACATCATCATCGGAACCGTCAACATTTGCGAATATTTTCGTGCGCAAGTACGCATCGACAAATGGATTTAGTTCTCCGTCCATTACCGCATTGACATTACCGGTTTCGCAGAGCGTGCGGTGGTCTTTCACCATCGTGTATGGACAGAACACATAGGATCGAATTTGGCTTCCCCACGCATTTACGCTCAGGTCACCTTTAATTGCGGCCAATTGTTCCTTTTGTTCTTGTAATTTTCTTTCAAATAATTTTGAGCGAAGCATTTTCATTGCACGCTCACGGTTTTTGATCTGTGAACGTTCGGTTTGGCAACTGACGACAACGCCAGTTGGCATGTGCGTGATCCGCACCGCGGAATCCGTCGTATTAATGTGCTGGCCGCCCGCTCCGCTAGATCGAAACGTATCTACTTTCAAGTCGTCCGAGCGAATTTCCACTTCAACATCATCATCGATTTGAGGCATAATTTCGCAAGATGCGAACGATGTGTGGCGGCGACCGGACGAGTCAAATGGGGAAATACGCACGAGTCGATGCACACCTTTTTCAGAACGCAAAAATCCATACGCATTCAATCCTTTGATCGAGAGCGTCACAGATTTCACACCCGCTTCGTCACCCGACAAATAATCAAGGATTTCGACTTTGAATCCACGTTTCTCTGCCCAACGCGTGTACATGCGCAGTAACATTTGTGCCCAATCTTGCGACTCCGTCCCGCCCGCACCCGGATGCAACTCAAGAATTGCATCCGATTGGTCGTACTCTTCGTTTAAGAGCAACGTCAATTCAAACTCGTTAAAAACGTTGATCAATCCCGCGGATTGCTCGATCGCATCTGCAGCGATGTTCTCGTCATTTTCTTCCTCAGCGAGTTCCATCCACGTACTGATGTCTTCGTATTGGCTCACGAGTTCTTGAAAATGAACGACAACGTTTTTGGTTTTGTTCATTTCAGCAACCAATTTTTGCGCTTCGCGCGGCGAATCCCAAAAGTTCGGCATGCTCATTTTTTCTTCGTATAACGAAATTTTTTCTAACTTCTCGTCGAGGTCAAAGTGACCCCCTAATTTGAGCAATGCGGGTACCAAGATCCCGCCATCGCGATTTTACATCTACATCAAACAAAGCAGTTCACCTCAAATTGTAATTACACTTTAACTACTGCGCCGCAGCAATTCTTAAACTTCTTTCCGCTACCGCACGTACACGGATCGTTACGACCAACTTTCGAGTCATTCGCACGTTTTGGTTGGTTCACTGGAATATCAGGACTATTCGTATGGATTTCGCCTTCAATGACCGCTTGACGCTCAAGATTTTGTTCAACTTCTGATTTCATCGTATACAACGTAACTTCTTCTTGAATATGCGAAATCATTTCGTTAAACATTTCATAACCTTCAAACTGGTATTCGCGAAGCGGATCGGTACCTCCGTAAGCACGAAGATGAATCCCTTGACGCAAATGATCCATCGCATCGATATGATCCATCCATTTGCTATCCACCGCACGAAGCACGATAACTTTTTGGAATTCAAGTAACAATTCCGGTCCGACTAACGCACAACGTTGTGCATATAGTTCGAGTACTTTTTCATGTAACCATTCTTCGATTTCATCGCTTTCTTTGCGTTGAAAATTCTTTGCACTGACTGGTTCATTAAAGAATGTATGATTCAAATACTCCGCTAATGTTTCCAAGTCCCAATCTTCCGGCACATCACTCGGTGGACAGTGCGTTTCCACTGCTTTTTTGACGCTTGGTTCAACCATATTCCAAACGATATCCCGCAAATCAGTCGCTTCTAAAATATCTTTACGCTGTTTATAAACAATGGTCCGTTGTTGATTCATCACATCGTCATATTGAAGGACGACTTTCCGCATATCAAAGTTGGAACCTTCGGCACGTTTCTGTGCCGTTTCAATCGCACGGGTGATCATCCGGCTTTCGATCGGTTGATCTTCTTCCAATCCAAGACGGTCCATAATGCCCATGATGTTCTCCGAGCCAAGGCGGCGCATCAAATCATCTTCGAGCGACAAATAAAACTGCGTAAAACCTGGGTCACCTTGACGACCAGAACGTCCACGTAACTGATTATCAATTCGTCGGCTATCGTGACGTTCGGTACCCAAAATGCACAGACCGCCTAAATCCGAGACGCCAGCGCCTAATTGAATATCTGTACCGCGACCCGCCATGTTCGTTGCAATGGTTACCGCTCCCCATTGGCCTGCGAGGGATACAATTTCAGCTTCGCGAGCATGCTGTTTTGCATTCAATACTTCATGTTTAACGCCGCGGCGGCGAAGCATCTCTGAAATCAACTCGGAGTTTTCGATCGAAACCGTACCCACCAACACCGGTTGACCCAATTTGTGACGCTCAATAATTTCAGAAACTACCGCATTAAATTTACCGCGAATATTCTTATAGACGACATCTGGTTTATCTGTTCGAACGTTCGGTCGATTCGTAGGTACAACAACGACTTCAAGCCCGTAAATTTTCTTGAACTCTTCTTCTTCCGTTTTGGCTGTACCGGTCATCCCTGACAACTTACGATACATCCGGAAATAGTTCTGGAATGTAATCGTTGCAAGTGTCATGCTCTCGTTTTGAACTTTCAAGCCTTCTTTTGCTTCGATCGATTGGTGCAAACCATCACTATATCGGCGACCGACCATCAAACGACCGGTAAATTCATCGACAATGATAATTTCACCATCTTGAACGACATAGTCTACGTCGCGTTTCATCATCGTATTCGCGCGCAACGCGTTCGAAATATGATGGTTCAATTGCACATGATGATGATCATATAAATTATCGATTTTGAACGAACGTTCTGCTTTCTCTACGCCAGCTTCCGTTAATGAAACTGCGTTCATCTTCAAATCGATCACGTAATGTTCGTTATCAACCAAATGCGTCACAAACTTCGCTGCTGCATAATACCAATCGGTTGATTTCTGTGCTTGACCCGAAATGATGAGTGGTGTTCTCGCCTCATCGACCAAAATCGAGTCGACCTCATCGATGATTGCAAAGTTAAGTGGTTTCTGAACCATCTCTTCTTTGTATAGAACCATGTTGTCGCGCAAATAATCGAAACCAAACTCATTGTTCGTTCCGTAGGTAATATCACATGCATACGCCGCTTGCTTCTCATCATGCGTCATCATCGACAAGTTCAATCCAACCGTCAACCCAAGGAAGTTATACAACTCGCCCATGATTTGACTGTCACGTGTTGCCAAATAATCGTTGACCGTTACGACATGAACACCTTTACCTTGAAGCGCATTCAAATACGTCGCAAGCGTGGCAACAAGTGTTTTCCCTTCGCCGGTTTTCATCTCAGCAATTTTGCCGTCGTGAAGAACCATCCCCCCGATTAACTGCACATCGAAATGACGCATTTTGAGAACCCGAGTAGATGCTTCGCGAACGACCGCAAATGCTTCTGGCAAAATGTCATCTAGTGTTGCTCCGCGTTCCAAGCGCGTACGGAAATCAGATGATTTCTCTTTCAATTGTTCGTCAGACAAAATCGCAACCGAAGGTTCAAGTGCGTTAATATCCTCAACGACACGCATGTATCGTTTAATTTCTCGTTCATTTCCATCGCCAAAAATTTTCTTTAAGAGCCCGATCATTACGGTACCCCTCTCAATAGACAGTTTGAAAACATTTTACCAATTTCATTCTATAGTAGCAACTGAAAGCAACGATTCCCATTGTCTACGCAAATCCGCATCCGGCTCCGCATCAAGGGCAGACATCAAAAGCGGTTTCAGCGGTTCAAACCAAACGTCGCGCGGCCACGACTCAAGCACGCTTTGTACCATAGCTCGATTGCTCACCACCGGACTATGCGCTCCAGCGACAAGTAACTTCATGCCGATGCCAGGCATTTTAGTAAGTTCACGAAGCAACACATTTAGCGTATGATGCGGCTGGTAAGCCTCGCCGAACCCAAGCTCAACGCCCGCTCCCGTAGCAATTTTTTTAAGTGGTAATTTTTGTTCGGCAAACGAAATCAGATGTCTTAATCTCGCTTCATCCGCAAAAGCAGTCATCTGAACATAAAGTCCATCATTTTGCGGTTGATTCTGAATCGCTGCCCAACCTGCAGGCCACATATCAATACCTAACGCCTTGCCCGCTTTCATCTGACAATACGTGAGTACACGATTCGATGGATCAAGCGGCTGCTGGATCATCTCCACCCATTTGCCTTGTCGCATTATGATGTTCGACAATTGAATCCCGCTTTGACGTATCTCATGAGACCAACCACATGAACCATTAAATCGGCGGATCCATTCACTTTCATCTTCTCCTTGCAAAAACTGAAAAATGACACGCACAATATCAAAATCCGCGAGCGTCTGCGCAAGAACGGATGCATGTGTCAAATAACGTGCTACCGCCTCAGCCGCAAATTCGTAATCATCAATACCTTTAGACGGACCACCATTAATAAGTGCTTCAAGAATTAAGCCAATACCGCTATATAGTTCGGTGCTGATCGATTCCGCCCGAAGCGTTCCGACCAAATCACCCTTCACAGCACATGTATAGGCCAAATATTCGTTCATAATTTGATTTTTGCAACCATAAGATAGTAACCATTGCTTCATTTCAACATTCTGGGGCTCAAAACGTTCTACAACTTGTATTTTGCCCCAACCATGAACTTTTTTAGCCAATTCGAACAACAAATCATTCGCGTCCTTCTGACTATTCCGAATGGATACGACCGCAAACAGCGTAAACTCTTCATGCGCCCCGAATTCCATCATTAGATCACGTTGTTCCTCAATCCCGAACATCCCAATCATCGCCAGACCAAACTTTACGACATTTCGATGTGCACCTTTTGTCGCACACCACAATGCTTCTTCATAAAAACGTTCCCCATCAACGTATTCAAGTCTCGAAAGCGCCTTGATGAGCTCATCGATAATGCTTAATAAATCACACCTTACAATTTCTATGTATGTTTCACGACGCGTGCGATCGTTCGGTTGATTCAGTTGCATCTCCCATTTTTTCGCGATACTCATCGCCGTCAGCACTTGATCTCCGACATTTTCCATATGATGACCAAGCACGCCATCGAGCGCACCTGGAGCCCAGCGAAGTCCACTTTCTTCATCCTGTACGTCCGACTCATCTGGCAATGGATCACCTGGATGACTGCGAATCCATTCCAAAATCGATGGTCTACCCGACCACGGAAATAATTCGGTTGTTTTTCCGAATTTCATTGCAAAAATAACCCCTCTCCATATACAACTTACCAATGTTGTCTATTATACCAATTTCACAAGCAGATTGACCGATTCCTTAAAAATTTTAGAAAAATTTAAGAAAAGAAAAACCTGCCCATGTTCAACCATCCCCAAAAACTTTTTTACGAATCGTAAAGTTAAGTTCATTGGATTTGATTATAGGGCAGGTCGATTATTTTATGATTACTGATTTAAGCGAGTAATCTATTACTTAATTGGTGTTGGTGTTGGTGCAGGAGCTGTCGGTGATCCAGATGGCTTAGGCGTACCTGACGGCGCTGGTGATCCACCTGGCGCTGGTGATCCACCTGGTGCTGGCGATCCACCTGGTGCTGGTGATCCTGACGGCTTAGGCGTACCTGATGGCGCTGGTGATCCACCTGGTGCTGGAGATCCACCTGGCGCTGGTGATCCTGATGGTTTAGGTGAACCTGATGGCGCTGGTGATCCAGACGGTGTTGGAACACTTGACACATTAATAATCAATGCTGTATCTGGGCCATTCCCTTTAACCGTAAATGTATAATTACCCGTAGCAAGCATCGGTCCAATATTTACTGACTTCGAATCAGCCACCCAACTTACTGGTGGATTAATAACTTTACCTGCTGCATCTTTCACTTCAAAAGATACTTTTGCAGGATCTACTGCAGCGCTAAATATAACAATTACATTTCCTGTATTAGAACTGTACGCTAACGTTGCCGTTACAGGCACTGGTCCTGGTGAACCAGACGGTTTAGGCGTACCAGATGGAGCTGCAGTAGGCGCTGGCGTTGTTGACGGTGCCGGTGGTGTCGTTGGTACTGGTGTAACTGATGGTTTAGGCGTACCTGATGGTGCCGGTGTGCCTTGAGCTTGTGTAGCTGTTGGCGTTGGTGCTGGTGAACCTGATGGTGCTGGTGAACCTGATGGTTTAGGCGTACCTGACGGTGCTGGTGTGCCTGATGGTGCTGGTGAACCCGATGGTGGCGCTTGGATTGTTACTTGGTTAAAGAAAATATCTTGTCCAAGTCCTTGCACAACAATCTTATAAATACCAGGCGCAAATAAACCATTTAAATTTGCAACTTGCTTCTGTTGATCAAAATTTACTGAAATAGTTACCGTTTTTGAATTAGAATCATAGACCACAAATGTAACTTTTGCTGGATCTACTGGACTACTAAAATTAATATTAATATTGGAGTTATCTTTAATAATATAGTTCGCATTGAATGGTACTGGTGAACCTGTTGGTGTAGGCGGCGGAGTATTTCCACCATTGTTTCCACCATTGTTTGGATCTAGTGGTCCATTCATTCCAGGAATTGAGTTCATATCTACTGTATTTGTAATTGTAGTTACTTGTGTAATTGTAGTCACTTTTGTCAATTTTGTAATTGTGACAACTTTCCCGTCTACAATTTGTGTATCGGCAGTTTTCAAGATGTCAGTAGTTGTTTGAGGCGCATCTGTTTTGATATCTGTGAAAATTCCATTTCCACCTTGTGGTGGTTGTTGATCAGTTGTTGGTTGTTGGGATGGTGCTGGTTGACCTGATGGTGCTGGTTGACCTGATGGTGCTGGTTGGCCTGAAGGTGCTGGTTGGCCTGATGGTGCTGGTTGGCCCGATTGTGCAGGTTGGCCTGATGGTGCTGGTGGAGGAGTTGTAGTTGTTTCTGCAGCAAACACGCTACTTACTGAAAAAATTACGAGAACTAATACGATTAATGATGCCATTGCATAAAAACCTTTTTTCGACATGAATGTCTTCAACATAATTGTTCACCTTTTCTCATTTTATAGTTTTTAATAACTTACGGATAAGCTCAAACCATGAACCGACGGACAACATTTTCTTCTCCTGTTTGTTCAAATTTTCAAAAAATAAACATTTCCCACAGGTTTGTTTCAGATGGTAATACCATGGGTGAAAAAATAAAATCGTCAATCTACACGAGTTCGCAACCAATATAAGCTGCGTTACGTGTCATTGTCGAAATTCACTTTTGCACAACGAAAGGAACTCACAAAAAAACAATGAGAATGATTAGCTATTCTTATCATGACGTCGCTCCTTTCTAGAAAGTTATTAATTATTCAATTTTAAATAGTCAACTTAAACTTCAATCTCGAAAAATATCAATTCAAATTTAAATTTCGTGCTTAATTCACCGAAATTCGAATAGACTGATAATTTTCAATGTAATGGTATTTTTTTCTTTTACTTTTGAATTTGCATAGAACTATGTATCTGAAAATAAAGATAGCTTACTCAAGATTATTAATTCAAACTATTTATCGGATTTCCTCTTTGTTTAGCACATTTTTTTCTTCACTTACTTACTAGCTAAAAAAAGATTGTCGAAATATAAATCCAAAAAACTTCAAAAAATCCTTCCAATAATTCCCGTTACTTTCTCTCAATCTCGAATTAAAGGTCGTTCATTGTAACATTCAATATAAATATATGTATCAGTAATTAATATATGTATCTTAGATTACTATAGAATAACAAAAAAGTAGTTGCAATGTGATTTAATGTTGTTTAGCTCAAAATTCCAAACTAATCAAACTTAATGTCCCAAATTCATAACTACGATGCCATACTTTGGTTGTACTTGATTTTCCCGCTCCCATTGCAATGTAAAACGGAACAAAATGTTCTGCGCGGGGAACCGCCAATCGAGCATGTGGCGCCAACGTTTCATACTCAAATAGTTTCTCATAATCTTTATGCGCTGCGCCCTCTAGCAACCAATCATCGAAGGCAACGGTCCAAGGTTCTGGTTCAATTTGTCCCCATTTAATATTGCGTAAATTGTGCGATGTACCCCCGCTACCAATGACCATAATCTCTTGATTACCGAGATCTCGAAGCGCTGCACCAATCTCAAACTGTTCTCGTGGGGATAGATACGGATTCACTGACACTTGAACTACCGGAATCGAGGCATCAGGAAAGATTTTACGGAGTACTACCCATGCCCCATGATCCAATCCGCGCACTGCATCTCTGTTTGTTCGAATTCCCGCCGCTTCCAATCGTTGTTCAACGAGTTCCGCGACAACGGGTAATCCGCGTGCAGGATAGTTGATTCGATAAAGTTCTGGATCAAAACCACCAAAGTCATACATCGTTTCATAGATACCTTCGACAAACGAGATCGTCGTTACCGAACTCTCCCAATGCGCGGTGAAAATCACAATGGCTTTGGGCTGAAATTGACGTCCAATCTCAGCAAGCGACGCCGTGTAAGGCGTATGTTGAATCGCCATCATTGGCGAACCATGACAAATAAATAACGAAGGCATCATCTCTACTCACCTACACCCAATACCAGAATAACAACAACATCACGAAATAGTGAATTACTTCGTATGAAGCGTCCACACCAAACACAATCCAATTCTTAAATTGCCATACCATCTTACCAACCGTAAATGGCAATGTAACACCTGCCATCAATAACATCGTAAAACAACATGCGTTCACAAAGCTTTTGCCATCGTAACCAAATGCATCGCCCGACACTTGAAATAACTTTAAAGCAACGGCATATGCAATTGACGTTACAAATGAAACGATAATATACATAGAAAACGAAACGATCATTACTTTTGCAGGTGGCGGCGCTTGATTAACATTTGTTACACCATACATATGTTTACGATACGGGTGTTTCCAAATCACGGACATCCTCCTCAACAATTGTTATACCTGAAGTATGCCATTCTCATTTTCATATGGTCAACGAAAAATTCTTTTGCCGCATGCAAGAATTCCTAATTTTCCGTCGAATTATGCTATAATCATTGTTATATCCCCAAAAGGAGCTGCCGCCATGACTCGTTCAAGAATGTATTCACGTGAAATCGTAAACGAAGTTCAATTGGTTTATTTGAATGTATACAATTTCCCCGTCCGTCAAGGAAAGTTAACATTAGAAAATGCTACAAAACGTGCTGGTACGATTTTGGATTACAGTCTAGCTGGAATGAAAATTAAAACATCCGCGTTGTTGTTTCCAGGACAGCGTGTTGACATTGAACTTCAAGGCAAACAAAAACTAATTATTCACGCTGAAATCGTCGGATTGCGTAGACGTTCAGGCCGTCAATTCGAATACGGCACGAAGTTCATCATGGATCAGAATTCATTTTTCGAAAAAACGAAGTTTAACTTACATCCAATTCGCCAATTCCATTCCTACCGCGAACGCAGTCTATATGGTGCACAACTAAATTAAACGCAACGACCTTCCGGCGTAACGCTTTGGGAGGTCGTTTTATTTTTAAAATTTAAAAGAAGTCGCCAATTGCGGATTATTCTCTCCGCAATCGAGCGACTTCCAGATACAACTCACATTCCTATGGCGTAACGGTGATGACAAATGCTTTGTCAAAAAATAGTCCTTTTGAATCCGTTCCACGAATACGAATTTCATATGAACTCTTACTGTTCATATTTGGCTTATTTCTGATCCTCAACAAATTTCCGTTGATAATAATCGCCCCATTATCTACCGATCCACTACCCCCAATTACTCGATACGAGAACGTATCCAATGCATCTGGATCGACCGCAGTGATTAACCCAATATTTGTAAGCGCGATTGAATAATTTTTGATTGTAATAGCACTCAAGGTCAGATTAGTTGGCGCTTCATTCACATCTTTGATCTTAATCAAATACACTTTTTCTACGCTATACCCAGCAGAATCTGTGGATTTCAATCGGATCGAATAGGTCTTCTTCGCTTCATAATTCAAAGCGGCAAATGTACGTATTTGATTTGTAAATACACTAAACGAGCCATTGTCTGAAGAACCTGTGCCGCTAGATAACGAATACGTAAATGTTTCATTTTTATCTGGATCAACCGTCGAAAGCAATCCTACGACAGTCGACACAGCCGCATTTTCTTCCACTTCCACATCACTAAGCGTCATTCCGCTCGGCGCCTCATTTACATCCGTTACGTAAATCATTAATACTTTATCGACGTATAATTTCCCAGCATCCATCACCCGTACTCGAATTGAATAATTTGCTCGAACCTCATAGTTGAAATTAATTCTTGATTTTAAGGTAGCACCAGTTAACGAAAATTGTGCATTGTCTCCTGATCCGACACCGGCAATGAGACTGTATACAAATGAAGTATCTGTTGTATCTTCATCGAGACCACTAATTGTTCCAATCGTTGCACCAGCACCACTATTTTCATCAATCGAAGCATTCGATATTAAGGCATTATACGGCGCCTCATTGATGTTATTCACATTGATTGCAATGACTTTCTCGAAACTTAATCCGCTACGATCCATCGTCCGTACGCGTATCGAATGTGTATCCGCTACTTCAAAATTCATCTTCGCATTGGTTTTCAATACATTGCCGGAGATGCTGAAGTTTCCATTATCAACGGAACCCGCGCCGGAAATCAATGAATAAACAAATGTGTCTTTACGATCCTCATCAGTGGAACTTAAATTCCCAACAATCTTTGCAAGTGATACATTTTCATTCACAACCACGCTACTAAGCGAAAGATCCGTTGGTATTTCATTCACATCACTCACTGAAATTGCAAAAATCTTATCATAGAATAATCCTTTTGCATCGGTAGTTCGAATTCGGAGTGAATAGGTCGGTTTCAACTCATAGTTCACGTTAACAGCTGTTTTTAACACATTCCCCGAAATCACAAACGACGAATTATCAGTTGAGCCATTTCCACCTACAAGTGAATATACAAGTGTTTCACTTACATCCTGATCAATCGTTGTCAATGTTCCTACCGATGAACCTAGTGCTGAATTTTCTGCAATTACTGATTTAGAGAGGATCAGCTCGCTTGGCGCTTCATTCACATCAATAACATTGATTGTAAAAATATTCTCGATGGTTAGTCCGCCTGAATCCGCACTGCGAATGCGAATCGTATAAACAGACTTCATTTCATAGTTAAATGAAACTTTCGCTTTCAATACATTTCCGGCAAATAAGAACGATGCATTATCCGCATTTCCGAGTCCCGCAACTAATGAATAGGTCATCATTTGTCCTCGGTCTTGGTCAACCGTATTAAATGCACCTACAATACTATTCACTGCTACGTTTTCTGCAATCGTATTGGTACTTAGCGTCAATGAAGTTGGTCCTTCATTCACATCAGTGATTTTGATCTCGAATACTTTTTCGAAATAAAGACCACCAAAATCTGTTGTGCGTACACGTACGGAATAGCTCGCTTTGGATTCGTAATCAATTGCAGATTTGGTTTTTAATACATTACCTACAATTAAAAACTCGTTATTGTCATTTCCGCCGATTCCCTCGGCAAAACCATACACGAATGTATCTCCTGAATCGATATCTGTTGTCGACAACATTCCAATATTGGTACCCGAAATGACATTCTCAGCGATACTATTGTTTGATAATGTTAATGCCGATGGTTGCTCATTGGTATTCGTAACACTTAATACAAATACTTTCTCCAATTTTAGACCACCTGCATCCATTACATTCATCCGAATCGAATACGATGTTTGTTTTTCGTAATCAAATACCGTGTTTGTTTTTAGCACATTTCCAGCTATCGTGAATGAACTATTTCCTGTGTTGCTTGCTCCAGAAATCAACGCATACGTAAATGATTCATCCGCATCAGGGTCCACTGTGCTTAGATTGCCCATCGATGTTCCTGCGGATAGATTTTCTGAAATCACCGTCGAGGTCAAGTTAATTTCAACTGGCCGTTCATTCTGATTCAAAATAGTAATCTCATACGTTTTTTCTGTTGCCAAACCACCGGCATCCGTTGCGCGTATTCTCACATTATAGGTCGTTTTCGTTTCATAATTGAATACAGCCGTTGTCATCAATTGCGTACCGCTAATCGCAAAACTACCATTATCCGTGCCGCCAACTCCTGAGACTAATGAGTATTGGAATGTGTCAACAATATCTGGATCTGTTGTGCTCAACTTACCCACCACTGTGATTGCAGACGAATTTTCATACACATTCGTACCGCTTATTGATATGTCGGTCGGTTGTTCGTTAACATTTGTGACAAGAATGACAACCACTTTTTCGAAATACAACTCTCCACTATCTGTTGTGCGCAATCGAATCGAATACGTGTTTTTCGACTCAAAGTTCAAATCATCTGCAGTCTGTAATTGATCATCCGTAATGCTAAATGTCGCATTATCACTGCTTCCTAATCCGCTAACGAGCGTGTATGTGAATGCATCACTATCATCTGCATCTACCGTACTTAAACTCGCAACAAGCGTACCTTGAGAAACATTTTCAGCAACGAATGTTTTACTAATTAGAATATTCGTCGGATACTCATTCACATTATTCACAGTAATCAACATGATTTTGTCAAACGTCAATCCACCACGGTCGGTCGTCCGAACACGTATGGAGTAACTCGTCTGCAATTCGTAGTTAAATACGGTTTTTGTAATCAATTGATTTCCACTCATTAAAAATGAAGCATTTCCCGTTGCACCCGATCCGCTCACGAGAGAATACGAGAATGCGTCACCTTGATCGATATCCGTAGTCGAAAAGCTTCCAATGGCAGTTCCGGCAACTGTGTTTTCATTAATGCTGTTCGCGCTAATACTAATATCACTAGGAACTTCGTTGACATTCAAAACACTTAAATTCAACACTTCTTCCCAGTACAATTCACTGGAGTCCGTCGTACGAATACGAATTGAATAAGCATCTTGCACCTCGTAATCCATTGCTTCATTCGTACGCAATTCACTTCCCACAATCAAAAAAGCACTGTTATCGGTGTCACCCGAACCCGCTACAAAAGAATACGTAAATGAGTCTCCAAAATCTTCATCTGTTGTCGAAAAAACACCAAAAACAGAACCGATTGATACATTTTCCTGAATACTAGATTTACTAAGTGATACATCCGTTGGTGTTTCATTTAGATTACTCACGGTGATCGTGAATATTTCTTCGGAAAACAATCCACCGATATCAGTCACGCGAACACGAACACTTAATGATGGGTCTGTCTCATAATTGATTGGTAATTTGGTTTTAATTTGGTTGGCAACAATGACGAACATATTATTGTCATCGGAACCAAGTCCATCCACTAACTTGTACGTTATTTCATCACTTGGATCTGGATCAACGGCCGAGAATGTACCAACTAAGGTGTTACTAGGAACATTTTCATCGATGGTTGAATCATCAAGTATTAAGTTATCCGGTTTTTCATTTACATTTAATATGGTAATCGTGAATACTTGTTCATAACCGAGTCCCGCCGCATCTTCTGTTCGAATGCGAATACTGTGCGTACTTTGTTTCTCATAATCCAAAATAACGGACGTCCGTAGTTCAGAACCGGCAATAATAAAGTTTCCGTTATCGTCCGCACCCTCACCTTCAACCAAGTGATATGAGAAATAATCCCCGATATCTGGGTCGGTCGTCGAAAGCATCCCTACCACAGTTCCAGCTACCAGTTTTTCCTGCAATGTATCTGCCGTTAATCCGAGTGCAGTAGGTGTTTCATTTAAGTTATTTACGTTAATGAAAAATCTACGACTTAAGGTTAATCCGTCAGAATCGGCAACTTGTACGCGAACGGTATACGTTGTTTTCGTTTCAAAATTAAACGCGTGATTCGCGAGCAATTTATTATCTGTAATTGAGAACAGCGCATTGTCATCATCACCGACTCCACTGACTAGTGAATACGTAAAAGGAGCGATCGAATCTGGATCTTCGGAACGGAATTCACCAACGATCGCATCGTCTGCTGCATTTTCATCAATAGACTCATCACTCATCGTGAGTGATGTCGGCGCCTCGTTCACATTAACAATATAAATGACGAAAGCTTGCTCCAAAAACATTCCGCCAGCATCTGTGGTACGAACACGGATTTCATAATTCGTTTTGTTTTCATAATCGAACGAACAACTAGCACGCAAACTTGTCCCAGATATGGTGAAGCAACTGTTGTCAATCCCACCCTCACCTTGAACAAGGGTATACGTAAATGGATCGGAACTATCTGGATCTGTCGTAGAAAAATGACCAATAACCGAATCCAACTGAACGTTCTCATTCACATGATTCGCATCGAGTTCAATTCCTGATGGCTCTTCGTTAATGTTCGTTACACTTATGCTTAGCGTTTTTTCGAAAAACAATCCCGCAGCATCCGTTGCTCGGATGCGCACTTTATATTGCGATTGCATTTCGTAATCAAACATAATTTTGGAACGCAATTCATTATCGATCAATTGGAATGAATCATTTCCATCCGAATCGACACCATCCACCAATGTGTATTGGAACGTATCCCCTTCATCTGGGTCTGTCGAGCTGACGGTTCCAATGACCGTTCCTAATGGTTTATTTTCCGAAATAATTAAACTTGAAAGTGACAAGTCCGTTGGTGCTTCATTGAGATTGGATACCGAAATCGTAAACATTTCGACTCTTGATAACCCACCCGAATCCGTGACTTGTACACGAATACTAAAACTTGAATTGGTTTCATAATTAAAGGAAGCATTTGTAGTTAGTACATTCCCGGTAATTTGGAATTGACTATTTTCGCCATCTCCTGTCCCATTCACAAATGAATACGAAAATGAGTCCCCTTCGTCTGCATCAATTGCCGAGAACGCACCAATGTTTGTGCCAATCCCTGCATTTTCAGCAACGACTGTGTTACTGATCGACATATCAGACGGCGCCTCATTCTCGTTCTGCACTTCGATCACAAATACTTTCTCTGTGTACAATCCGCCTGAATCGGAGGTCCGAACACGAATACTGTACGTATCATTTGCTTCATAATCAAATCCAGCAGCTGATTGCAAATTCGATCCGTCGATTGTAAATGACGCATTATCCGTGGAACCTTGCCCATCAACTAATGTGTATGTGAACGGACTTGTACTGTCCACATCATACGTTGAAAAGGTACCGATTACCGTTCCAGATGATTCGTTTTCAGTAATCATATTATTATTAAGTGTTATGGACGTCGGCGCTTCGTTTAGATTATTCACTGTAATTGTAATGATCTTTTCAAAATAAAGATTGCCTGCGTCCGTAGCACGCACTCGAATACTCAGCGTAGGCTTGCTTTCATAGTCGATCGGTGCGATCACGCGTAAATCAGAACCAGAAATCGCAAATTTCGTATTATCTGAACTTCCGTTTCCATTTACTAGCTCATAAGTTACTGTGCCAGCACCATCGGGATCAACCGCACTAAACGAACCGACCAACGTACCCGTTGAAACATTTTCATCAATTGCTGATGTGTTCAAACTAATATCCGTCGGCGTTTCATTTACATTTGTGACGGTGATCACAAGCATTTTTTCAAAATACAATCCACCAGTATCCGTCGCACGAATACGAATCGAGTACGCTGCTTTTGTTTCATAATCTGGAATGACCGCTAGTTTTAACTTGTTTGTACTTATAACAAAAGATGCATTATCCGCCGATCCAGTACCGGTAACAAGCGAATAGGTAAATGTGTCACCAAAATCAGGATCAGCACCTGTAATTGTGCCTAGCGTTGAGGCCAACGCTGAACCTTCAACGACACTCGTGGACGATAAGTTAATATCTGTTGGTGTTTCGTTCACATTTAATGTGTTGATCACAAACGTCGCTTGATAAGTCAAATTATCGCTGTCTTTTACTTGAAGTCGAATATAAAATGTTGCTTGCGTTTCGAAATCGATCGCAGATACCGTCTTCAGATTCGTTCCAACAACCGTAAACTTCGCATTGTCCGTGTCCCCGTTACCGCTAACAAGCGAGTATGTTGCTGTATCTCCTGCATCAGGATCCGTAGATTGAATCGTTCCTACGGTTGTTCCTACCGCTACATTCTCGGACACAGAAGTGCTTGATAACGTTAGTGATAAGGGTGGACTTTTGGTGTATGCCCAAGCCGTATTCGACGTCCCTGCAGATGCACCGCCAGTAACAAGCAACCGAAAATCATAGCCTGTCGACGCGTTCAATCCAGAAATCGTTGCGGTAGTAGCCGTTGTACTAATCGCATCTGTATCCGCTACGCTCCAGGATCCCAAGCTTTCCGGCGATTGCTGAACGATAATCGACGTTGCGCCGGTAATTGCCCCCCAGCTTACAACAACGGATGAATCTGATTTTGATGTGACAACAAATGACGTAATCGCTGTATACATGGATACACTAACTGCATTCGAAATCCCAGATTTTGTACCACCAACCGCATACAAACGGAATTGATAGCTTGTCCCGAGTTTTAAGCCTGTAACCGTACCAGTAGTCGAAGACGCCGAGAGCGCAGATGACGTCGTTGATGCCGTCCAAGTTGCCCCGCCGTCTTCGGATTGCTCAATCGTCACAGCGGTTGCACTCGTTGCTGCTACCCATGAAAATGACGCCGAATAAGGGTTTGAAGATGTGTTTTTCGTTGTCATTGCAAAATTCGCAACCGGTGACGATGCAGCTGTCGTTAACCGTACAATCGCAGATGATCCTTCCAAAGAACCACCTACAATAACTAGACGGAATAAATACGTACTACTTGGACTAAGTCCAGTTACTTTAGCAGCCGATGAAGTTGCAGACAACGCACTCGATGTTGTTGCGTCGCTCCACGATGTTCCATTGTTTGAGGATTGTTGAATTTTTACGCTTGTTGCACCGGTTGGTGCTGCAAATGTAAACGATGCCGCGTTCCCAGTCGTTTGTGTAGAAGTTGCCGCAAATAAATATGCTTGTTGAATGCTTGACGATTTTGCTGAACTTAAATCAAATTCGAAGTTCGACGTAATATTCGGATCTTTCGCATCGGTAAATGCAGTGGAAGGTGAAATCCCCCATGTCCACTCAGAACCAACGGTTTCGTTAACCATCATCACAACCATTTGCAATGATTTCGGATTTCCGATGCTTGCCCGTGGAATTTTGAATTCAACGAACGTGCCGCTTTTACTAACCGAACCCGACCACGTCGTTGATGACCACGTTGAACCATTCCATGATTGGATATCCGTATATGAACCGTTTGTTTTCCAACGCAAATGATATTGAGCGGCAAAAGACATTGCGGGTTGCTGTGTCACATAGGTTTGTCCATTTGTCGTTCCAGCAGAACCGCCAAAATACATTTGTACCCACTTACTCGCGCTGTTAGCATTTACATCTGTTCCCGAATAACCAACATACACATAGGTTGAATCCCACGTGACATAGGCGTTATATCCGGATGAGGAGGAACTGAAATTTTCGGCACTCGTTCCAGATGCATTAAAATCATTCGTACCATCGATCGTAATCGCGTGGGTATAAGCCGTTGTCGGTGAGGCGGTCGTTGTAAATTGAACAATCGTTGATGTGCCTTCATTGGATCCGCCGCTCACAGTTAATCGAAATGCATACGCTGTCAAACTGGTTAATCCGGTTACCGTCGCCGACGTTGACGATGCCGATAGCGCACTCGATAATGTGGCACTTGACCATGTTGCACCTTGATCGGTTGATACATCGACTCCGACCGAAGACGCCCCCGCTGCCGCGGCAAAGGAGAAACTTGCGGTATTATATGAGTAAGAGGAATATGCAAAATTCGAAGACGCTTGACGAGTACTCGCGGAATCCGCACCTAAATCAAATGCATAAAACTTACTAAATGTGGGAGCAGTCGAATACGCATCCGTAAATGCATTACCAGGCAAAACAGACCATGTCCATTCCGATCCAGCCTTCTCATTCATCATCAATGCGTTTAATTGTAAAATGTTCGGGCTACCAATATCAGATCGAGGAATTTTGAACTCTACAAATGTCCCTGATTTCGAAACGGTTCCACTCCACGTTGATGTCGCCCATGTAGAACCATTCCACGTTTGCATATTGGTATATGTTCCGTTTGATTTCCACCGCAAATGGTATTTCGCATTAAATGGAAGTGCCGGTTTTTGGTGATTATATGACAAGCCATTCGTAGTACCGCCAGTACCACCAAAATAAAATTGCACCCATTTATAGCCTGCATCCGTCGAGGAATTCACCTCGGTTCCGGTCACACCAATATAGACATTTGTCGAATCCCAACTTACAGACATTGAATAACCTGAAGTTGACGTCGTAAATGACTCGTTCGTTGTGCCGCTCGAGTTAAAATCATTGGTTCCATCGATCGAGATCGTATGGCTATATGCCGCAAACGCCATCATTGGCGCCAACAGAATTTGTTGAAAAATTAACACACTGATCAACATCCACTTGATCACCGCATGCTTCTTACTTCTATTAAATGAGAACAATCCTTTGTATCTCATTTCGATCACTTCCCTTCAAAATCAATGCACCAACGGTATCGACACTACTTTATATTTATCGGAATATTTCGCCTAAAAGCGTTTACATTTATATACCACTATAATAACTTCTTTTCCTTTAATTTTCTGAACATTCATATAAATGTGCTACGTTGCTACACACGAACTTAAATTTAAATTTTGACTAAAATCGTAGATAATGAGACAAATTATGAAGATGCGTATAACCATAGAAAGAACGGGAAATTTTTCGAATTTTATGTAGCAAAATCGCGTATAAAATCGTAAAATGTAATTTGTAGTGTTTTTACGAATATCAAATTGTGCGACCATTTGCACAAGCTTTCCCATTTATTCGCAGTTTACATTTTATGTATTATTTTTGATGGAGGCGTCGTCGTGAAAAAGGCTAAGAGTAGCAGCAAGTTAACCACACTAATGAAGCTATTGAAGAAAAAAGTACCCCAAGGAAAAAAAATCGCCGGTTACACCGTGCCTGATATGTGGAATTGTTTTGATTACTCCGGAAAAGAATTGAAGATTGCCGCAGAAGGTTTGCTAGAGGTGAATCCATACCAGTTTTATCATGATGCAATTTCCGCGATCTTCGAAACGGAAGATTATAGCGAAGACAACAATTACTCGCAATCCATAACAAAAACTCATGGTAACCTCGACCAGAACAACTGGGGTTATATGGGCGGTGACTGGATTAAGAAGGCGACCATGTATTCGATGCATGTTCGTACATCCACTTCTTGGGATCATAACGGTAGCGGATCACTTGAAGATCAAAATGAACAAGGCTTCAAAGAAACCGGTACATTCCTAAAATCGATCGCTCTCCTGCATTTATTGAAAAAAATGGGGATCACAACGGTATATTTGTTACCGCTTTCGAAATATAGTGATAACTTCAAAAAAGGTGAGATGGGTTCCCCCTACGCAGTAAAAAACTTCTTTGCACTGGATCCGAACTTGAAAGATCCAATGTCAGAAGATGCATTTACCGTTGAAGACGAGTTCGCAGCGTTTGTTGAGGCCGCTCATATTTTGAATATGCGCGTCATGATTGATATCATTCCTCGTACCGCATCACGCGACAATGAATTGATCGCTGAGCACCCGGATTGGTTCTACTGGATTCGAACTGCGGATCTAGAAAACTACAATCCTCCATTCGTTGACGGTGTTCCTCAAGCCGAGAAACCATCGTTTGATAACTTATGGAATATTTATCATTCAGGTCAAGTCTGGGAACATATGCGCAAATTTGTTGCTTCCCCAGATCGTATGGATATCGGAAAATGGGAATGGCTCAAATCCCGTGTTCGCGAAAATCCAGAATTGGATTTATTCGAATTAATTCAACAGGAATATGGTATTACAACAGCACCAGCGTTCTCTGATGGTGTCAACGACCCACAACCACCATGGACGGATGTAACGTTCTTGCGTTTATATTTGGATCATCCGGCGGCTGCAAAACATTACCTGAATACTGAAGTCGACAATATCCAACCATATATTTTATTTGATGTGATCAAATCAAATATTTTCAAAGGCGAACACCGTAACGAAGAACTATGGAACATGCTTTCGGGCGTCATTCCGTTCTATCAAGAACAATTCGGCATTGACGGCGCGCGTATTGACATGGGTCATGCCTTGCCGGAGGAACTCGTTCATCTCATTCTTCAAAAACCGCGTGAAATCGATCCTGACTTCTCCTTTATTGCGGAAGAAGTACTTGTTTGGTCGGGTGGCCATGCACGCTACACTGGTTATAACATGATCATCGGCGACGGTTATTATAACGAACCACGCTTGTTGGAAACAAAAACTCATCAGTTCTTTTACGAAGCACCTTGGTTCATGGCTCCCGTTTTCGCAACTGCGGAAACACCGGATACACCGCGCATTAGCGCACGTCCCGGTGGTCGTCAATTGGCTCGTTTTGTAACTGCACTAAATCATTTTATGCCGAACGGGGTTCCATTTATTAACTCCGGTATGGAATTATATGAAACACAACCAATGAACACTGGATTGGATTGTGCACCGGATGAGCGTTTCCGCTTATTCCCTGACGATCCGTACTACGGAAAATTAGCTTTCTTCGAAAAATTCCAATTCCATTGGACGCTTCCTGAGCGTTGGGAAATGGCCGAATACATTTCTGTACTCGGAAGCCTAAGAAGCCGCTTCATTGGCACACTTGGCAATATCGGCAATTATACTCGAATCAATACAGGGGATTGGACGACACCAGCCATCGCTTTTGGTTATGTGATGGATAACCGCCGCTGGCACCATCACGATAATTTGCTGATCATCGTTGCGAATACCGATTTGGCGCACAGCCAATCCTTCACACTTGATCTCGGCCAGGCACGTCATGAGTCCGGCAATCTTTCGCGCAAAGCATGGGTCGAGTTCTCCAACTACGGTTGGCAAGCAGATCTGTGGGATTTCGACGATAAGTGGAATCTACATGTAAACATGAATCCAGGCGAAGTTCGTGTAATCATTCTATAATTTAAGTAAACAAAACCCCCTTATCATTTTGACGATAAGGGGGTTTTGTTATTCAACTGATAATTTATGGTAAATCAATCAACAATACGTGCGCGTCTTTTTCTGCGAAAAGTTCTAATCGTTCGATACCAGTAATTCTCGCCGCGTCCCTTCTTCCAAGCTGCGTCGAACTATTCAACGTTATGTCACCTTCAAGAACATAAACATATATGCGTTTCCCTGGTTCTTGAGAGAACGTACGAACAACTCCTTGGTCCATCTCTGTCATAAACAGTGAAACATCTTGATGAATCCGTACTGCACCGCGCTCCAAATCCGCAGTGTTTGTCGAAATTAACGGAACGAATTCATCTTTCATTTTGGAAATTTCAAAAGCCTTCTGTTCATACTCTGGCGTCAACCCTCGTTCATTTGGAAAAAACCACAACTGCAAAAAGTTCACTTCTACAACGTCGGAAGGATTAAACTCCGAATGCACAATCCCCGTCCCCGCCGTCATGCGCTGAACTTCACCTGGTCCGATGACTTCCGATCGCCCGGTATTGTCCTGATGTTTTAATTGCCCTTTTAGTACAATTGAAACAATCTCCATCTCTTTATGTGGATGAGCCCCAAAGCCGCGTCCAGCCGCTACAAAATCATCATTAAACACACGCAGTGGACCAAATTGTTGATTGTTTGGATCATAATAATCTGCAAATGAAAAATGGTGCCCCGAAACGAGCCAACCATGATTCGCCACAAAACGCTTAGCCGCAGGAAACAACTCAATCATTTGCGATCACCCCTTTTCTGAGCACACGCAATGACATGACTGAAATCTGTTGAATTTCCTCTTCCGTCAATCGGAACGTCAGCGCTCCAACATTTTCTTCGACATGATGCAATTTGGAACCGCCAGGAATCGCAAATATCGTTTCTCCGTGCAAATAAATCAAAGCGTTTAACGCAACCTGACTTGTTGACACTTCGTATTTCAAAGCCAATTGTTCCAACAATTCGATCAGCGGCAATGATTTGGCGAGTCCTGCAGGTTTGAAACCCGATTGCCATTTGCGCGGCGCACCGAGTGCCGCCGCTAATTCGGGCTTACGATGAAACTTGCCCGAGAGCAAACCTTGTTCGAGCGGCGAATACGCAATGATTGAAACGCCCAATTCTTGCGCCGTTTCAAGAATTCCATTTTGCTCGATCCGGCGGTCTAACAAGCTATATTTCACTTGATTCGACGCAAGTCGAATCCCAAAATCACCAAGCACTTTATCCGCTTCGCGCATCGCTTTCGCACTAAAATTACTTACACCTACCGCTCGGATTGCACCGGCATGATACAACCGTGCCATTTCGACCATTTCACTTTTTACGGACGAAAATGAAAACGGTTGATGGATTTGATACAAATCAATTGTGCGTCCATTCAAGCAGTTATAGCGATCTTGAATCGTCTTGGGAATATTCGATGCTCTGCGAAACATCGGCCACCATTTTGTTGCGATTTGTGCTTCTTCTTCACCTACACTTAACGTATCCAGCGCCTTTGCGAGCACCTTCTCTGACGCACCATGACCGTATATTTCTGCGGTATCAAACCAATTAATTCCGCCTTCCAACGCGATACGCACCATCTCAACCACCACGTCATCTTCCAACGTCGGCCAATATTTGCCGACCATGCCAACCCCTTTACTAAACTGCCAACAACCTAATCCAATCGGGGATAGCGCTAAATTTGTCGCACCTAGTTTTCTACGAATAATGGGTTTTGTCATCGAAATGCGCTCCTTTTTTTCATTCATTAGAAATATCATACCAAAATTTTGACTCACACAAAAAAACAGTTAAAATTATAGTGCAACACGAGCGGTTAAATCTGTTAAAATGGATTTCGTGCATGAAACGTTATATATGTTATTGAATAGAAGTTGGAGGGTCATAACCGAATGATTATCAAACCTAAAGTTCGCGGATTTATTTGTACTACAGCTCATCCTGCAGGTTGCCAGGAACAAGTAAATCAACAAATTGCTTATGTGAAAAAACAAGGAATAACAGCGGGTCCGAAAAATGTGCTCGTCATTGGCGCATCTACAGGCTACGGCTTGGCGTCACGCATCACCTCCGCTTTTGGTAGCGGTGCAAATACGATTGGTGTATTTTTCGAACGCGGCGCTTCCGCTGACCGTACAGGCACAGCGGGTTGGTACAACACGATCGCATTTCACGAAGCCGCAACAAAAGACGGCTTAATCAGCATCAACATCAACGGCGATGCATTTTCTAATGAGATCAAAGCGCAAACAATTGACGCCATCAAGACACATTTCGGCAAAGTCGACTTGATCGTCTACAGTCTGGCATCACCGCGCAGAACACATCCGGAATCCGGTGAAACGTTCACCTCTGTGATCAAACCGATCGGTCCTTCCTATACGAATAAAACAGTCAACTTCGCAAACGGTGTCGTTACAGATATTACAATCGAACCAGCGACAGACGTAGAAGTTGACAATACAGTTGCGGTCATGGGCGGCGACGACTGGCGTTTATGGATTGAACAACTCGAAATGGCAAGCGTCCTTGCAGACGGCGTCAAAACGGTTGCTTACTCCTATATTGGACCTGAAATTACACATGCCATTTACCGTGAAGGTACAATCGGCCGTGCAAAAGATGATCTCGAATCAACCGCAAAATCATTGTCAGAGAAACTTGCCGTTATTGGCGGCGAAGCGATCGTTTCCGTCAACAAAGCATTGGTCACGCAATCTAGCTCAGCGATTCCTGTTGTACCGTTGTACATTTCAATTTTGTTTAAGGTAATGAAAGAAAAAGGCTTGCACGAAGGTTGTATCGAACAAATTTACCGCCTATATAACGAATCCCTTTTCGCATCAGATAAACGCTCGATCGACGAAAAAGGACGCATCCGCATTGATGATTGGGAAATGCGCGAAGATGTACAACATGAAGTCGCTGCCTTCTGGCGTGACATTACCACGGAAAACATCGACCAAGTGAGTGACATTGCCGGGTATCGCAATGATTTTATGAAATTATTTGGCTTTGAAGCGACAGGTGTCGACTACGAAGCAGATATCGACCTTGAAGCTTGGGATGCTAAGATACAATAAAATATCGTAAAACCGCCATCGTATCAGTAGATTGAATCCTACGAATACTGTGGCGGTTTTTTTTCTAAACGCAACAACATCTCTTTCATTGCAAGTCCTGCCCTAAATCCAGTCAATGCACCGTTTTTTCCGATTACGCGATGACACGGATTAATAATCAATATTGGATTCGCACCAATTGCTGCAGCTACTGCACGAACAGCACTAGCGCGTCCAATCTCTTTAGCAATATCAGAGTAGGTACTTGTTTGACCAAATGGTATTGTACGAAGCGCTGTCCAAACACGCCGTTGAAACTCCGTCCCGATCGGATCAATATTCGTTCGAAAGACGCTAAGTTCCCCGCGCATATATGCGATGATTTCGAACGCAAACAATTCAAATGGTTTATCATCATATTCGATCAACACATTTGATATTTTTTGATTCAACCACTGATACATGACATCCTCAGATTGATTGGGTGAACCGATGTAACAAAGTCCTAGGTCAGTCGAAGCGATCCAATGTCTGGCCTCGTGAATCTCACAATAAGAAACGCGCACACGTCGGCGCATAAAATTCTCCCCATCCAAGTAAGTATTTACTTTACACCTCACACGTTAACAGATAAAATATGCTTATCATTCTACAGGAGGCCATCCAATGCAACCAGACTTGCTCGACATTTTAAATTTTTCGACCCTCGCATTACTCGAGCAATACAACCAAAAGTCCGATACTCAAAAGAAAATTATTTTAGCTGCGATGGAAGCCTTCTCCGATAAAGGCTTCGCTGGTACTACCACTGCATCGCTCGCAAAATTGGCGAATGTGACCGAAAAAACGATGTTTAAGCATTTTCGCAGTAAAGATCACCTCTATTATGAAGTAACGATTTATGCGATTTTAAATCTAATTAATCCCGATTCTTTAAAGAGGCTAACCTCTCTACCTGCAACCGGAATCGAAGATTCAGCGGATTCATTAAAACGATTTTTTCGTTTCATTGTCAAAGAAGGCAATCAGAAAAAAGCGATTTTTAAATTCGTATGCCAAGAGTTACTGCTCAACGAAACATTTCGCACGATTTTATACAATCAATTGTATGCAACGATGGTGCAACCAGCTTTTGAACAATTTATAACACGCGCACAGGCTCACGAACAGATCAGTAGACAATCCCCAGATAAAATTACGCGCCATATTCTGATGACGCTGATCGGCTTTCTAATGACACGGAACATTTTGATCAAAGACCATGACTTTGATGATGAAGACGAAATCGAGTATTTAACAGATGTTTTGTTTTATGGATTCGGAAATGTATAGTCATATATTCGCACAAAAAAGACCTGTTCCCGAAGGAGCAGGTCTCTATGTGTAATATGAATTACAGTTTAACTACGTTTTCAGCTTGTGGTCCACGGTTGCCTTGAACAACGTTGAACTCAACAGCTTGGCCTTCTTCAAGTGTTTTGAAGCCTTCGCCAACGATAGCTGAGAAGTGAACGAATACATCGTTTCCGCCTGGAACTTCGATGAAACCGAAACCTTTCTCTGCGTTAAACCATTTCACTGTACCTTTTTGCATTGTAATACCTCCAAGAGTTTTGTTTGCATGTTTTTTATTCCTTAATAAAATAAAAATTCACACATTGTAAAAGGTTCGATTATTACCATTCGAACTCTTTACAACACGTGAATACTGTGTGAGTTGAACTTCTTGAACAATTGAATCGTACCATGAACTTTAGAAAATTGGAAGAGGTTTTTTCAAAATAGTTTAAAGTTTTTTTCACATCGAATGCCGTTGCTCATTTCAATCGCAATACATATCGTATTGGGAGTCTAAAATAAGAAAGAGGTTGATGGATTGTGGATATCAAAGAAGTAGAATGCGAAAAAACGTGTCTACCTTGCCCCATTAATACGTTAAAAGAAGGAAAAACGTTCTTTATACAAATTCCTAATTTGCCAACATTATGTACTGCTGTATTTGATGATTGGAAAGACAATTTGGTGAATTGTACACAAGGGATCACCGTCACGAAGGGCAATTGTGAACAAGCAGTTGAAGTGAAACTTTGCGAAGGCACTCCTTCCGAACAAACACTTACTTGTTGCTTGGCTCTTGATTACTTGAAATTAACTGGATCGATTGAAATTTGGTTTAATATTGAAGGATCTTGTATTTCTGATTGTGTTCAAGAACCAGTGCCTTACTTCTTCCACGCCATCACAACGGTAGACATCGATGAATTGTGCTATTACTGCGATGGCACTGCACCTGATATTTCTCAATCTGATCTTTGCTTACTATTCGATATCAAAGTTATTAACGTCGATGCAAACGGCGTGATTGAGTATACCGTTCAATTTATCGATTGCCCACCTGTAGTTTGAAGCGAGGAGTGATTGAATGAGCGACTCTGAAAAAATTCAAGATCATTCCCTAATTGCACAGCCAATTTTACGGAAAAAATGCAATTGCGGACAGCGAGCAAAAGTCGTTTCTGAAAAACCGAAAGCGATCGAAGCTGAGCCCCCTGAACGAACTGAACAAAAAAACGCAGAAGTTGTATCTGATTCACCGAGTGAACCATTCATCTCCAAAACGGCATGGTCTACTCGAATGAAGCAATTCATTTCACGCAAAAAACCAAAAGAATGAATGCATTTCCACACATTACTGCAATGGATTGGATTGTCCTTTCACTCGCTACGTTTCGTTTGGTGAGACTGATTGTTTATGACGAAATCTTCGCTTGGTTTAGAAACCTATTTCATAAAACCGTTTCGTCACGTGACGATCATCAAAATCTTGTGGAACACATCATAATTAAAGGTTCCGGCCTGCGTTATGCGGTCGGTTATCTTCTTACTTGTCATTGGTGTACTGGAATTTGGATATCGGGATTTGTAGTAACCATTTATATAGTATTACCGAATACTTTTCCAATTCTCTTGGGACTTTCGATTGCTGGAATGTCTTCCATATTACAATCCTTCATTAACGAAGAGTAGGGGTGTCAAAATGCCGGAACCAATCGAATTCTCTGTCCAATTTAACGGCGTCACGCCTGTTGCACTAGGATATGAATGGTCCTATACCATCACGAAAATAGGAGCCGAACACGATTTGGATCAATTCATTTTGCAACTAAAAGATTGCGATTCGATCCATGGTACACTCCCTTGTTCCGATGGAAAATGTGAAATTGCCATGGCAGAATGTCACGATGACGAAAGCGACTGTGAACATTTTAAAGGCGTTAAATTCGAACACTTGCCAACTGGTCAAACAAGCGTCAATGTCACATTTATTTTGCCGAATGTAACAGGGATCTCAAAAGGCTGTTACCACCTGAAATATGGTTCAAAAAAGCTGTGCGGTAACGTTGAGGTGCCTGATTGCAAAAATGAAAATCAATGCCCTTCCTGTCCTGAACACTCTTTACGCATCAAACAACGCTTCACGGATTGCATTCAAATTCCAGAAAGTGCTTGCTTGGATTTGAAAAACCAAGAAGAAAATCACTATCTTTGCCTCGACAAAATCAGAATGATTGAAGATCAGTGCGAACAACCGATCGAAGTCATAACGTGTGCAAATACGCCATCTGAACAAACGCTCACGTGTGCAATCCCTGTTGATTTCTTACAGTTAAAGGGTAAACTCGAAGTTGTTTGGCAGTTCTTCTGTGAATTGAATTCTGTTTGTTCCATTGATCAGGTACCGTTATCGTTTCTTGCCACGACCTGTGTGGATATCGATGAACTTTGTTATTTTTGTGCAGGCGAGATGCCCGACTTTGACCTCGAAGATGTTTGTCATTGGTTCAATGTCGAATTTGTAAATTTAAGTAAAGATGGAAAGTTAACATATACTGTAGAATTTACGGGTTGCAGTAAGTAAATCACGCACTTCAACGTTACCAGTGCCTTCGGGCGCTGGTTTTTTTGTAAGATTCCACGTATTCATCACAAAAATTGTGCAACACAAACTAACCTACCTTGGAATAGACTTAAAATCGTCATTTGGTTTTCGGACAATTCTTGTGTTATTATTATTTGGAATAACGTTTGCGCAAAACTCCATTTCCCCGAAAGAGGTGCTCCATGCACTCCCCCAAAGTATTACATCACCCGATCATGACAACATTTCTTTTTCTCGTTATTTTTTTACTTGCATGCACAAGTAGCGTCAATGCCGCGCCGAACACAGCGCAGAATGCGGCTTGGAATGTCAATATGAGTTCCGATGGCACAAATCCCGCCGGTTATTACGGCAATTGGACTGGACACGCGTATTATCCTTCGCCGAATGATTGGCGTACTGTATCCATTTATCAATTTATAACCGACCGTTTCCGCGACGGTGATCCAACGAATAACGAAGGCAAGTATGGCGGTTACAATTTATACCGTGCCGATATGCGCCATGGCGGAGATTTTAAAGGAATCTCAGATTCCATCGACTATATAAAAACCCTCGGATACAATGCCATTTGGATTTCCCCAATATTTCAGAATCGCACGAATAATTACCATGGATACGCTCAAACCGATTTCACGCTTCTCGATGACCGATTTGGCACATTAAGTGATTTTCGAGACATGGTAAACGTAGCTCACAGCAAAGGTGTATACGTCATCGTCGATATCGTCGTCAATCATATGGACAACTTGCTTTACTTTGATGGATATCAAAATGCCAGTGCACCGTTCAAAATGCATGCTGGAGAATATAAACTTTATTATCGTAATTCTAATGAGCTGTACGCTGATTTTTGGGTCAACAATAATTTTTATAGCGCTGGACTTTATACTGATGTATATAATTGGGACGGCACGAAGGTCACTGACTCAAATCTCGGAACCGGTTCATTCTGGGACAGCGATTTCCACCATAATGGCGATCTCGGCGACTACGGAAACCCCTGGCAAAATCATCTCGGCAAAATTTACGGCGTCATGGATGACCTTCGTACGTCCCATCCGCGCGTACAAGATAAAATTATCGCGATGACAAAATCCTTGATTGGATCAACAGATATTGACGGGATTCGAATGGATACGCCGATGCAAGTTCCACTCGGCTTCTTTAAGCGCTGGATTCCCGCGGTAAAAACATACGCAAAAACGCTTGGGAAAAATAATTTCTTTATCTACGGCGAATTTTATTGCGATCGTAAACGCGGTGCAACGATGGTTGGGCGCGGAAAAGATGCAACGATGTACAACAATCAGAATGCATTTATTGATAATACATTTGCGATGGATGGCGGAATCAATTACGCGCTCTATTTCAGCTTTTTCCAAGATGCGATTAAAAATCAATCGCCATTCAAATTAACGCAAATCAAAACGCAATATGACGAAGACCTCAAATCGTATGATTGGTGGAATCCATCCGCAAACGAAATGCGCTATGAAATGGTGAATTTTTTTAATAATCACGATCAATGGCGGATGAGTTATGCGACCGACGGTCAAGCCAAAACGAACCTTTCTAGCGCAATTATTGCCTTTTGGCCTGGTATTCCGCTGTATTATTACGGAGACGAGCAAGGGTTTAACTCCGAAGGCACCGCACTGGATGGTTGGTCACGCGAAGATTTTATGACAAGTCTCGCTTGGTACAACGTAAAAACAAAAACGGGCGCAATCAACCCAGCGATTCAAGATAATTTTAATATGACCAACCCGATCTATCTTTGGGTTCAAAAAATCATGAACGTCCGCAGGCAATATCCTGCATTACAAACGGCAGATTCTATCATTGATCGTTGGCAACAAGCAAGTGCGAATCCAGGAATATATGCATATACGCGTATTTATGGCACGCAAAAAGAATGGGCTTTCGTCGCATTTAATACGTGGTCCGGTCCGTTAGAAGCTGGCGGATCACTCGGGACGTTAACCACAGGGTTTAATGCTGGAGACGTCATTGTAAATGTGCTAAATCCTTCGGAAAAATATACCCTTGGAACTGGCGGTAAGATCAATTCATTAGTGGTCGAGCCTTATTCGATCAAAGTATTTATCCGCGCTGATAATGTAAAGGTACTCGATCCAGTTGTCACCAATGTTACCCCATCACACGACACTCGTATTACGACGTCAGCAACGCAAATTAACATCACGTTTAGCGAAACGATGGATGAAACGTCGGTTAAAAACGCGTTCAATTATGATGGCAAAAGCGTGGACCCTGCATTGCTAAATTATCAACCATCCACAAAAACACTAACATATAGCCCACTTTCCATCGAGGACGGCATTCATAAAATTACTATTTTAGATACTGCGACTAGCCAAGTTGGAAAAAAAATGAACGGTTCTTTTATTTCTCGTTTTCGTAAAGGTTCAGAGATGAATCCGATCGCGAATGCTCAATTAAGTTGGATTCGAAACAATAACTTAATTAACAATGGCGCAATCACATCATCAGGAATGAATGTCAAACTATATCATGATGCAGCTGGGGCAACAAAATTCCGTGTCTCCAATGACGGCGGATCAACATGGAGTTCGTGGCAACCGTACCAACCTGTGACGGATTGGACGATGTCTTACACAGGGCTCAATCAATTAGTTGTTGTTCAATATTGGGCAGACGGTAGCGCAGCCTATTTCACAGATGATGTCATCAACGTAGGAGAGATTCCCGCGCAAAATTACAGTTTAACACTTTATTACAAAGCACTTTGGACAACGAATGCATCCTTTTTCCATTATCGTCCCGTAGGTGGTGCGTGGTCTGTTGCACCTGGCAAACCAATGAGTTCCTCAGCTTTTCCTGGGTATTGGACAATCACCGTCGACCTTGGTTCCAATAATGGGATTGCCGAATCAGCCTTTAATAATGGTGCAGGCATTTGGGACAATAATAATTCATTAAATTACTCTTTCACTCCGGGCATATTTACCTTAAATGGCAATACAATTACACCTGGAACTCCGGAAATCGATACGATTGCGCCTTCAATCCCAACGAATGTTACCTCAACTGGCGTATCGGCCACATCCGTATCTTTGTCATGGACGGTTTCCACAGACAATGTCGGTGTGAGTAGTTATGACATTTATCGAAACGGCAACAAAATCGGCTCATCCCTTACCAATTCATACACGGATCCGACAGTATCGGCATCAACTAACTATATTTATACAATAAAAGCGAATGATGTGTCTGGAAACAGTTCGACTGAATCCGTTGCTTGTTCAATTACAACACCAAGTGTTCCTGTAGTGACATCGAATAAAATCACCATTTACTACAAACCAAGTTGGACGGGTACGAATACTTATATACACTTTGCACCAACTGGCGGTAGTTGGACCGTTGCACCAGGAAAGGTAATGAGCCTATCAACGTACAGTGGATACTATACAATTACACTTGACATCGGCTCCGCGACCGGAATTACTGCAGCATTCACCAACGGAAGTACTTGGGAAAATAACAATTCCAAAAATTACTCGATTGCAGTTGGAACATTTACAATTTCAACCGGAATCGTGACAATAGGCACACCAACGTTGGATACGATTGCTCCAACGACTGCGACGAATGTCACAACATCAGCACTCACTTCATCAAGTCTTAATTTATCTTGGTCTGCTGCGACCGATAATATGGCGGTAACCGGTTATGATGTATATCGAAATGGTGTGAAAATTGGATCGACACCTGGCCTCACATTTAGTGATGCAAGTTTAGCAGCATCAACGAATTATACGTATACGATCAAAGCGTTTGACGCTGCAGGAAATTACTCCGTGGATTCAAGTTTGTTAAACATAACGACATTAGCAGCACCTATCACGATTTCAAATAAAATTACGATATACTACAAATCTGCGTGGACAGGTAATATAACGAATATTCATTATGCCCCTCTTGGCGGTAGTTGGACCGTTGCACCTGGCAAATCAATGAGCGCTTCTTCCTTCAGTGGTTATTACACCATCACGCTTGATATCGGTTCAGCAACCGGGATTACCGCAGCATTTAATAACGGAAACACATGGGAAAATAACAATTCAAAAAATTATTCAATTTCTGTTGGTACCTTCACGATCGCTCCAGGTGTGGTCACATCAGGCACCCCAGTTCTCGATACGAATGCTCCTTCTGTACCGAATAACTTGGCATCAACTTCACTCACTTCATCGAGTGTGGGCATAACATGGACTGCGTCGACCGACAATGTGGCAATTGCGGGATATGACGTTTATCGGAACGGTGTCAAAGTTGGTTCGACAATAAGTACATCATTTAACGACACCGCACTCACTGCAACGACGAATTATACGTATACGATCAAAGCGTTTGACATTGCAGGAAATTACTCTGCCGATTCGGTCGCGCTCACCATCAAAACATTGACTACACCAATTGTCGGTTCGAATAAGCTCACGATTTATTACAAACCTACGTGGACTGGTAGTGTCACAAATATTCATTATGCCCCTCTTGGCGGTTCATGGACAACTGCACCAGGCAAAGCGATGAGCATCTCTTCTTTTGCGGGGTATTTCACCATCACCCTTGATATCGGTTCGTCAACAGGTATTACCGCGACATTCAATAACGGAAACACATGGGACAACAACAATTCCAAAAACTTTTCCATTTCAGCTGGTACCGTTTCAATTAGTAGTGGAGTCATCAAAACAGGAACTCCTTAAACGTAACGTTAAATGACAACATCGCACTTCCCTTTTTCCCGAGCAATCTGGAAAAAGGGATTTTTTCTATTGGATCAATCGGAACCTTTTCTAGCGGTGAACGGTTATGCTGGACTCGCCTATGGATTAATGTTTGTTGACATACTGAACATGCTTCATATATTAACTGGAAATATAATCTACGAAGAATATATCGTTTGATTATATGAAAATTTAGCACGCCTCCATCTTCCGAACCGGATGAGCAAATGCAGCATATGGATGATTCCTCTATTCTGATTCGAGGACACGGGGTTCATACCTATGAACATTTACGAGCGATCATCCTCGCAGCTTATGCGAACTCGAATGTTATCAAACGAACGAAATTCCAATCAAGTAACCGATTATTTCATCCCCGCGATCGATGATTCTGCTTCCGCTTGATCCCATGTATATTCCAAATCGACTACACGAGATGATGCGTCTGCTAATTTCCCAACATTCACGAGATTTATGGAGACGAGGGGAGTATGCGCTAACTTGATTAAATTTTGTAACGCTCCTTAGTCTCATGTTTTGGATCGTTACAATCATGCAGCGGATATTAGCGCATGAGGCACTTCTTTATTTGTGGTGCCTGCCCGAACCTAAGGGTTCGCCCCACCTCTCGATCTACGGTTTAACAAAAAAAGACACCCACATGGGGTGCCTTTTTTGTTAACTATGGAGACGAGGGGAGTCGAACCCCTGTCCGAAGATTACGCCACAACTGCTTCTACGGGTGTAGTGACAAATTTGATGTCACCCGAGCAACGCCCTGTCACCGGCTTTGCGTTGGGTCAGCCTGATTATCTTCTTCAGCTAGCCCCAGGCGGAGACTAGACAGCGTATTCCACTAGAGTGAGCCCCTATCCCGGCACATGGACGATGCAGAGTAGAAGCACGCTAACTGTTTCTTAGGCAGCTAAAGCGTAGTTTGTGTTTGTTTTGCCAGTTAAACTGGTTTCCGCGTTGTTAACATGGACGCGACCCCATGACCCGCTACAGTTGCTCGTACAACCCCCGTCGAATCCAAAAACGTCCCCAGATCGAAAGTGGTACCCTTGATTATATGCAGATTTTACTTTTTTAGCAACAATTAACGAAAAATTTCTGATGACAAAATAATGGAATAGCGAATACAATTAATGTATTGTTTTCACTCGGGAGGCTGCTATGTTTCGTAAAAATGAATTTTTGAACATTGATTGCACAGACGAAGTGCCAATGCACTGGGTACGCGCAAATCAATCAGGGATTTTGGTAAGTATTATTGTATCGGTACTTACCGCTTCACCTTGGGTGCTGACAATTCCGTTATTCGTTCAATTGTGTGGCCGGTTTTTCGGCGTAAGAAAAAATGCATTCGTGCGCTTGATCGCCCCAATGTTACCGCCAAGCCTCAAAACGGAAAGCCGTGTATTACTACGATTCAATAATTTATTGGCAATTATTTTTTTGGTTTGTATTTTGGGATCATATTCACTCGGAATGATAATATCCGCATATGTTTTCACTGCAATGTTAACAACAGCTGTTGTTCTTGCGTTAAGTGGGTTCTGTCTAGGATGTTTCATGTATTTTCAGTGGAAACAATTTCGCGCGCGTCAACGTGCCGCAGAGTTATAAAAGCTTTCAGAGCGAACGATTTTGTTCGCTCTTTTTTATTGCCAAATTTGATTCTAATATTCGTTAACGATATTATAGACTGCAAATAGTACTAGAATAATGGAGGAGATCCGATGGATTCGTTATCAACAATCGACTATGTAAAAATTTTTGGAGTGATGTGTGGGTTCCCTTTAAGTTTGATCACATTATATTGTCTACTTTTTCTATTCTTGCGTAACAAGTTCATTACACGTCCATCACAAGTTAAAATCCGTAAGATTATTTTCATTGTTCTTGCGCCAATCGGTTTGTTAATTTATGCACCGTTTGTATATGGTGCTTACATGGGATATTCCTTATCCGAAATGCTTACGTCCAGTCAGCTTGACTTATTCGCTGGTTCTGCGGCAGTCACTACATTAATTGTATTTGTTTTATGGATTCAATCGATGTTTATCAAATCAAAAGCGATCGCATCCTAATCGTAAAAAACCCCAATCGAAGTTAAACGCTTCGGTTGGGGTTTTTGTTTGAATTGTGAAGATTATCCTTTTTGCTTTTCGCGCAGTGCCCTCGCAATTTCGCGGTCGGAATCGCGTTTGGCCATCGTGTCACGTTTGTCGTGCAATTTTTTACCCTTTCCAATTCCGAGCAACAATTTTGCATAGCCATTTCGGATATAAGATTTTAAGGGAATAATCGAGTATCCGTCACGCTTAACGACCCCAAGTAAATAATGAATTTGCTTTTTGTGCAATAGCAGTTTGCGCGCGCGCGTCGGGTCTTCTGGATTGTGCCGATTGCCTTGTTCGAACGGGCTTATATGCATATTGTGCAAAAACGCCTCACCGTTACGGATCGTGGCAAAACTTTCGCCGAGATTTCCACGCCCTTTACGTAAGGACTTAATTTCTGTGCCAAACAAGACGAGACCGGCTTCAATTGTCTCTTCAATAAAATAATTAAAACCGGCTTTTTTATTTTGTGCGAGGACATTATCTTGTGTGTTTTTATCTTTAACCAATGAAATTCACCTCATTGACGTTACTTCTTTTTACGTTTCATCGATGGGGCAACAAATTTGCGTTTGCCCGCACCACCTGATTTTGGACTGTCAGATTTCGGACCACCTGATCTAGGACCGCCTGATTTCGAGCCGCCACCACCAGAACCACCGTTACCCGGACCACCTTTGCGATGACCGTCACGTTTTGGCTTACTTGGTACATTCGTCCACACTTCACCGTAATGGGATTGACGCTCACTTGGGTCTCTTCCCGTTTCAGACGCTGTTGCGGGTTTACTTTCTTGCGGACGTTCGCTAGAAGATGCGTTATGATCATTGCGGTTTGATCCCCAGTTCGGTTTACCGCTACCTTTGCCACCTCTAGATCCACTACCAAACCCTTGACCACCGGCACTACTCCCAGATCGACCAAACGGCTTTTTATCGCGGTCACCACTTGGACGTGAGTCCCCTGAACGCGAACCACCGGAACGTGCACCGCCTCGACCTCCGCCATCATTTTGACGGCCACCTGGACGACGTTGTGATTCTGTAGAAGGAACCCAGTTTGGATCATCGCGATTTTCACCACGGGCAAATTTACGCGCTTCACCGCCTTCGTCGTCATACAGTTTGAGCAACGCAAAATCAATTTGACCTTCTTCAACATTGACTTTTGCCACCCGAATGAGCACTTCTTGACCAAGTTTAATTGTCGTTCCCGAACGTTCTCCAACAAGCATCAAATGCTCTTCTTGGAAATGATAATAATCATCATTCATATCGGCCAGACGTACTAATCCTTCAATCGTATTCGGCAACTCAACAAAAAATCCAAATCCAGTAATGCTGCTTACGACACCTTTGAAATTTTCACCAATACGCTCTTGCATATATTGCGCTTTTTTCATTGATTCAACTGCACGTTCTGCTTCTACCGCTAACCGTTCGCGTTCCGAAGATTGTCTCGCCACATCTGGCATCGCATCTTGCCACTGCGTCTGAAGGGACGGTTCAAGCACATTGCCACTTAAATACAAGGCGCGAAGCACGCGGTGCACAATTAAGTCTGGGTAACGACGAATTGGCGAAGTAAAATGCGTGTAGAACTCGGCCGCCAAGCCAAAATGACCTTCGTTAGTTGAGCTATATTTTGCCTGTTTCATTGAACGAAGCAGAACCTTACTAATAATTTGTTCTTCTTTCGTTCCCTCAATATCTTTGAGCAACGTTTGAAGCGCTCGCGGATGAATTCTATCGCCTTTGCCGCCCCGCATGGTGTAGCCAAGATTGTTCGCGAACGTTGCAAAATGAAGTAGCTTTTCTGAATCCGGATCTTCATGAATCCGGTATATTGACGGCACATTCAAATAACTAATATGCGCGGCCACCGTTTCATTTGCGGCTAACATAAATTCTTCAATGATTTTTTCAGCGATTGAACGCTCCCGAAGTTTAATATCTACCGGACGACCTTCGCCATCGACGATAATTTTTGCTTCATCAAAATCAAAATCAATTGCTCCGCGGTTCATCCGTTTCCGTCGTAAAATGAGCGCCAACTCACGCATTAATTCAAATTCTGAAAGCATGTGTGAATATCGCTCCAACAGCGATTGATACTTCGACAAATCCTCCGTGTAGGATAATGATGCATCCAAATCTTCCGCTCCTGCTTCTGGTTCCACCGGAGGTTCGAGGATTCGGCGAACATTTGAATAGGTCATCCGCTCAATCGTTTTAATGACACTAGGAAAAATTTCGTATTTAATCGCATCACCTGTTGCGTCGATTTCCATGACGCAACTAAGTGTTAACCGTTCGACATTCGGATTCAAACTGCAAATCCCGTTGGACAATCGTTTAGGAAGCATCGGTATGACTCGATCCGTCAAATAAACACTCGTTCCACGGCGATACGCTTCTTGATCAAGTGCGCTCATTTCCGTGACGTAATAACTCACGTCTGCAATATGCACACCGAGTTCCCAGTTGCCATTATCGAGACGTATGACATGGACCGCATCGTCCAAATCTTTCGCATCTTCACCATCGATCGTAATGATCTTGTAATTCCGCAAATCACGTCGTCCTGCCCATGCAGCAGCTCCTAATGGATCAGACGGATCTGCAGGTACTTGATCAGGAACCGATTCGGCCATTTGAGTCACATCATCTGGAAATGCTTCTGGCAACCCAAAGCGTCGAATGATTGATAGGACATCAACTCCTGGTGCATCTGCATCTCCAAGAATTTCAATGATTTTACCTTCGAGCACACCGCGACCGCGAGATACCGACTTACTGTCTGGATATTTAGTAATTTCGACGACGACTTTCATTCCTTCTTTTGCGTTTGCACGCATCCCTTCCGGGATCCACACTTCACTTGCAATCCGTTTGTCATCAGGCGCCACGACCATCGTCGTACCATACTCACTGACACGACCTACCACTTGTGTCATGCCGCGTGTAATGACGCGCATGACGACGCCTTCAGGTCGATCTGAACCTGAGGACTGTTGCTGACGACCACCTGTAGCAGGTTTCGCAGATGCCGGAGGTGGATATGTGCCTTTAATTACGCGGGCGATTACGACGTCACCATGAAGACCACCATTCAATTCGCCTTCACCAATAAACAAATCATCAAGCCCAGGCGTTTCGCTGATCAAAAAAGCAAACCCACGAGGATGAACCGACAATTTACCACGGAACATGTGCATATGCTCAGGCAAGCCATACCGATCTTGTTTGGACCTGGCAATTTGACCGATTTCTTCAAGTGCATTTAATTGCTTACAAAATAATTTATAAACATTGGAATCGCTGATTGTATCAAAATGCTCAGCCAATTCCTGATACGTTAATGGACGATATGAAGGATCGCGCATCAACGTCAAAATATCCTCTGCCCACTTTTTTGGGCCCGCGGGTTTCGTATCACTCATGCCCAATCCCTCCTGACGGTCGAATGAATAACAGAAATACTGACAAAGAAAGCAGGAGCATCGCCCCTGCTTTCGGTCTTATTATTTATTGTGCGTTAACAAAATATCCAACGGTAATGGCTAAAACCATAAAAAGGATTGCTAAAGCTAATGTTAAACGTTGCAACACGAGTTCCAAACCACGTGCTTTTGTTCGTCCGAACAAGTGCTCAGCACCGCCTGTGATTGCGCCAGAAAGCCCCGCGCTTTTCCCTTTTTGTAACAACACGATTAAAATCAATCCAATACTTACTACTAACAAAGCAATTTCAAATGCTTGTTTCATCATTATCCTCCTCTATGATCATCCGTAAGGTTTTTGCCGCTCAAAAGAACGACTAAATTTTAACACGGATTCCCACAGAACTCAATTAAAACTTGTTGCGCAAGTTGTAGAATGCTTTTTTACCAGCAAATTGTGCGATTGAGGACAATTCGTCTTCAATGCGAAGCAACTGGTTATATTTTGCGATACGGTCCGTACGGGATGGTGCGCCAGTTTTGATTTGACCAGCGTTTGTTGCAACCGCAATGTCTGCGATTGTGCTGTCTTCGGATTCGCCGGAACGGTGGGAAATAACAGCTGTATAACCAGCGCGTTTCGCCATTTCAATCGCGTCAAACGTTTCAGTCAATGTTCCGATTTGGTTAACTTTGATCAAGATGGAGTTACCAATACCTTTTTCGATGCCTTCGCTCAAACGAGTTGTGTTCGTCACGAATAAGTCATCACCGACTAATTGAACTTTGCTGCCCAATTTCTCAGTCATGTATTTCCAACCTTCCCAATCATCTTCGGAACAACCGTCTTCGATTGAAAGAATTGGATATTTATCTACTAATCCAGCAAGATAGTCAACAAACTCGTGTGGTGTGAACTCACGGCCTTCGCCTTCAAGGTGGTATTTACCATCTTTGAAGAACTCTGTGGAAGCAACGTCCATACCCAAGAACACGTCAACGCCTGGTTTGTAACCAGCTTTTTCGATAGCAACCAAAATCGTTTGGATTGCTTCTTCATTGGAACCAAGGTTTGGTGCGAAACCGCCTTCGTCACCGACAGCAGTGTTCAATCCTTTGGATTTCAATACCGCTTTCAAGCTATGGAAAATTTCTGTGCCCCAACGAAGTGCTTCTTGGAAATCCGGTGCGCCAACTGGCAATACCATAAATTCTTGAACATCAACGTTGTTATCCGCGTGTGCTCCGCCGTTTACGATGTTCATCATCGGAACTGGCAATTGTTTCGCGTTAAATCCACCAAGGTAAACGTATAAAGGAACATTCAACGCTTCGGAAGCTGCACGAGCAACTGCCATGGAAACGCCAAGAATTGCATTAGCGCCCAATTTACCTTTGTTTGGCGTTCCGTCAAGCTCGATCATGCGGCTATCAATACCAAGTTGATCAAGTGCGTCCATCCCAATAACTTCAGGAGCGATAATATCGTTTACGTTTGCTACAGCTTTCAAAACGCCTTTACCAAGGTAACGCGCTTTGTCGCCATCACGTAATTCAACCGCTTCGTATGCACCAGTGGATGCTCCTGATGGAACAATCGCACGGCCCATTGCGCCGGACTCAAGGTAAACTTCTACTTCAACCGTTGGATTTCCGCGGGAGTCAAGGACTTCGCGAGCATATACATCACTAATAATTGTCATGTTCGTAACACTCCTTAGAATATTAAATCAGGCTTTTGCCTGTCATTTGAACTGGTTGTTCTACACCTAGCAAGCGAAGCATTGTTGGGGCGAGATCAGCGAGAATGCCGCCCTCGCGCAAGGTTGCTCCTGCTTTGGTGACGATACAAGGAACTGGGTACGTCGTATGTGCGGTAAATGGACGACCGGTGTCATCTAGTACCATATCTGCATTTCCATGGTCGGCAGTAATGATTACCGCTCCGCCTTTTGCCAAAATCGCTTCCACAACTTGACCCAAACATTCGTCCGTTGCTTCAACCGCTTTAATCGTCGGTTCCATCATACCGGAATGACCCACCATATCGCAGTTGGCAAAATTCAAAATGATCGCATCGTGTTTGTCCGAATTAATTTCAGCAACCGCACGCGCCGCAACTTCATACGCGCTCATTTCCGGTTGTAAATCATATGTTGCCACTTTCGGTGATGGAATAAGTGCACGCGTTTCGCCCTCAAGCTCAACATCGCGTCCGCCACTAAAAAAGAAGGTAACATGTGGATATTTTTCCGTTTCGGCAATTCGCAACTGCGTTAGACCGTTTTTGACGAGCACTTCACCGAGCGTATTGTCGAGATCTTTCGGATCATATGCAACCGTACCTTTGACTGCATCGGAATAGGTTGTCATACAAACAAAGTGCAATCCACTGATTGACTTCGCTCCACGTTCAAACGGGGCAAAATCATCATTTGTGAATACTTGCGCCAATTGAATTGCACGATCCGGACGGAAGTTCATAAACACAACCGAATCACCTGCATCAACAAGACCCGCTGGCTCTGCGCCTTCTGCAACAATTACCGTCGGCAAAACAAACTCATCAAAAACTTTTGCATCGTACGAAGCTTGAATCGCTGCAATCGGATCTTCCGCACGCGGACCGACGCCGTTTACGATTGCGCTGTACGCTTTCTCTACGCGCTCCCAACGTTTGTCACGGTCCATCGCATAGTAGCGTCCACTTATCGTTGCAATGTGACCCACACCGATTTCAGCAATCTTATCTTGTAATTGTTTCACATAACCAAGCGCACTGTCCGGCGCGACATCGCGGCCATCGAGAAACGCATGGATGTAAACATCATGAAACTCTTTTCGTTTCGCCAACTCGAGCAGCGCGAAGCAGTGATCGATATGACTATGCACACCACCGTCGGATAAAAGTCCGAACAAGTGTAATTTTTTACCGTTTTGTTTTGCCGCATCAAAAGCCGCATTGATCGTTTCGTTTTCGAAAAACTCACCATCACGGATCGACTTACTGATTTTGGTTAAATCTTGATACACAATCCGGCCTGCGCCGATGTTCAAGTGACCAACTTCGGAGTTCCCCATTTGACCATCTGGTAATCCAACCGCTTCGCCGCTCGCCGTTAATTGCGTGTGCGGATACGTCGACCAATATCGATCAAAATTTGGTTTCTTTGCAGCAGCAACCGCGTTGCCGTGCGCTTCATTCCGAAGTGCAAAACCATCTAAAATAATTAGCGCAACTGGTTTGGGACGGGACATGGCTTAGCGCGCTCCTTCCACGAGTTCCACGAAGGAACCTGGCTCCAAGGAAGCTCCGCCGACAAGTGCTCCGTCGATATCCGGTTGGCTCATATATTCTTTAATGTTACCTGGTTTTACGCTGCCGCCGTATTGGATGCGGATCGCCGCTGCAACTTCAGTACCGTACAAACCATCAACGACACTGCGGATATATGCGATCACTTCGTTCGCATCTTCAGCGGTTGAGGATTTACCTGTACCAATTGCCCAAATCGGTTCGTAGGCAATCACAACTTCTTTCGCTTGCTCCGCAGACAAACCAACAAAAGCACCTTTTGTTTGCGTATCACAAACGGATTTCGTTTGACCTGCTTCACGCTCTTCAAGCGATTCACCCACACAAACGATTGGCGTCAAGCCATGTTTGAATGCTGCATGCGTTTTCTTATTTACGATCTCATCTGATTCCGCAAAGTAAGCGCGGCGCTCGGAGTGACCGATGATGACATATTTTACGCCTGCTGCTGCAAGCATCGGCCCGCTAATTTCACCGGTAAATGCTCCGTTATCTGCAAAATGCAAATTCTGAGCACCCACTTGGATTGACGTGCCTTTTACCGCTTCCACAACTGTAGGTAGTGCAAGGAATGGTGCGCAAATGACTGCTTCCACGCCTGCCACGTCTGCTTTGTTGCCTACTTCTTTAACGAAAGACGCCGCGTCCGCAGCCGTCTTAAACATTTTCCAGTTCCCAGCAATAATTGGTGTACGTGCCATGATTGTCAGAACTCCTTATTTATCGAGCAGGGCCACGACTCCTGGCAATGCTTTACCTTCCATGAACTCCAAGGAAGCGCCGCCGCCAGTTGAAATGTGATCCATTGCATCTTTCATTTTGAATTTCTCTACCGCAGCAGCCGAATCACCGCCGCCGATAACTGTATAACCTTCCGTGTCAGCTACCGCTTGAGCAACTGCACGTGTGCCGCCGGAAAACTCATCGACTTCGAATACGCCCATCGGACCATTCCATACAACAAGCGCTGAGTTTTTGATCACGTCTGCATACAATTCGCGCGTTTTTGGACCGATGTCCACGCCTTCCCATTTATCAGGGATATTGCCAAGATCCATCGTGTAATGGTTTGCACCCGCACGGAAATCATCAGCAACAACCAAATCGACTGGAAGATAAAGATTTTTGCCAAGTTCTTTGGCTTTTTCAATAAACCCTTGAACGACATCGATTTTGGAATTATCACAAAGGGACATTCCGATTTCGTATCCTTGGGATTTGAAGAAGGTATACGATAATCCTCCGCCAATAATCACGTTGTCCGCAATGTTGAGCAAATTCTCGATCACGCTGATTTTATCTTTTACTTTTGCACCGCCCACGATTGCTGTAAATGGACGATCTGGGTTAAGCAATGCTTTCCCAAGAACATCAAGTTCTTTCTCCATCAACAACCCGCTAACTGCCGGGATCTGATGCGCAATTCCTTCTGTTGAGGCATGTGCACGGTGAGCCGCGCCAAATGCGTCATTGACGAAAAGATCAGCAAGTGCTGCAAATTCTTTCGCTAATTCTGGATCATTACTTTCTTCGCCAGCGTGAAAACGCACGTTTTCAAGCAACAATACGTCGCCATCTTGCATGTCTGCAATGAGCGCTTGAACATTTTCACCGATTGATTCATCGGATTTGCGAACTTCTTTACCAAGTAATGCGGACAATTTCGCTTGAACTGGTGTTAAACGCAATTCTTCAACGACTTGACCTTTCGGACGACCAAGGTGGCTCGCAAGAATAACTTTCGCGCCGCGCTCTGCCAAATATTTAATTGTCGGTACCGTTTCAACTACACGAGTATCGTCGGTAATGACACCATTTTCTAAAGGTACGTTAAAATCAACACGCACAAATACGCGTTTTCCTTGAACTTCTACGTCACGAACACTCTTCTTGTTCATTACCGTTCCCCCTTATTTGAAATTTCAAAGGGAAAAAGGCCGCCGATGGCATGCCTTCTTCCCTTTGCTTTGATATATTACAGACCTTTGTTTGCGATAAAAGAAGCCAAGTCAACGACGCGGTTGGAATAGCCCCACTCGTTATCGTACCAAGAAACAACTTTCACCAAGTTACCTTCGATAACCATTGTGGACAAGGAATCGATTGTTGATGAAGCTGGATCGCTGTTGTAGTCGGAAGAAACAAGCGGTTCAACGGAGAAGTTCATGATGCCTTTCAAAGCGCCTTCTGAAGCTTCTTTCAATGCTGCATTCACTTCGTCTACTGTTACTGTAGCTTTTAATTCAACGACCAAATCAGTAACGGAAACGTTAGCTGTTGGTACGCGGAAAGCCATACCGTTCAATTTACCTTTCAATTCAGGCAATACGAGCGAAACCGCTTTTGCAGCGCCTGTGGATGAAGGGATAATGTTCTCAGCTGCTGCGCGAGCACGGCGAAGATCTTTGTGCGGCAAGTCAAGAACGGATTGGTCATTCGTGTATGAGTGAATCGTTGTCATCATACCTTTAACGATTCCGAATTTGTCATTCAATACTTTCGCGAATGGCGCAAGGCAGTTCGTTGTGCAAGACGCGTTGGAAATGATTGTGTGCGCTGCAGCATCGTATTTGTCTTCGTTAACGCCAAGAACGATTGTAATATCTTCATCTGTTGCAGGAGCGGAAATAATAACTTTTTTCGCGCCGCCTTTCAAATGCAAGGAAGCTTTTTCTTTCGCAGTGAAAATACCAGTGGATTCAACTACGATTTCAACGCCTTGCTCTGCCCATGGCAAGTTTCCAGGGTCACGCTCAGCGAAAACTTTAATGTTTTTGCCGTTTACAACCAAGTAACCTTCTTTTGATTCAACAGTTGCATCCAAACGACCGTGTGTTGTGTCATACTTCAACAAATGTTTCAACGTGGAAACGTCTGTTAAGTCGTTGATTGCTACTACTTCTACCTCTGGGTTGTTTAGAGCCGCGCGGAATACGTTACGTCCGATGCGTCCAAAGCCGTTAATACCGATTTTCACCATGAAAAGTTCCTCCTCGAACATTTGCCCGATTGCCGGGATCATAATTTATAGTCAAGACGGTCATGCCGTCATGATCACTTCTTCGCTCTTACTCATAAATTTAACAACAATTTTGCTGCAGCCTCGTCCGTTACAAGCACATGACTATGTCCAAATCTGAGCACAGCCGCAATCGCGCCTGCCTTACTCGATCCTCCAGCAACAGCAACAACTTGTTCCGCCTTCTGCCAGTCCGGCATACTTAATCCGACGGTCGGCGTCTCGTGAACAACCTTACCTTGACGATCAAAATAATACCCGAGTGCCTCGGCAAGTGCGCCATCATTAAGCAATGCTTCAAGTTGGTCGCCTGCCATATTGCGGCGTTCCGCCATTCGAACAGCATCACCAATCCCATGAACAACAATACGCGAACTGCGAATTGCTTGAACAACTTCATAGACCGATGGTTCTTGCATGAGTGATTGATGTGCCTCTTCACTTAAGTGATCCGGCACGTGCAATAATCGATGTTGTGCACCCGTGCGCTTTGCCATTGTGGAAGCAATCGTGTTAGCCTGCAATGAAACATCTTCACCAAGTCCGCCGCGAGTCGGCACAAACCAGTTCTGTTTCAATGCGGGTTGCGATGCAATCTGCTCCGCCGCTTCCGCAAGTGTGGATCCGCCAGTTACTGCAATTACATCACCGGGGTTAATCACTGCTCGCAAATACTCTCCTGCCGCCCGGCCAATTTCCCGCCGGACCCAATCTGATTGCTCAGAGTCACCACGAACGACAATGGATTTCTTCAAAGAAAAACGATTGCTCAATTCCAATTCAAGTTTGTCTAACCCAAGCCACTCATTCATCGAAGGCTCAAGCTTCTCAACTAATTCTCTTCCCCAGTCGGTGATCCGAACACCAGAAGATTCAACATGTACCAAGCCATGTTCCTTCAAAAACTCGATATCCGTGCGCAACATCCGCTCAGAAAATCCAAGCGCCTGAACCATTGAACGTCGGCCAGTTTGTCCGCTAACCAACAAGTGGTGAAGTATCATATATCGTTTGCGTAGGTCCGCCATCCCTTCAGGGATTAACAGTCGCTGCATTTCCCATAGGTTATGCATATTGCGTATGGTCCCCCGATCAATCCGATCTCGCGGGTCTGTAACCGACCCGACCAATCCATTTTTGACCCACCAAGACTAAAACTTACTAAGCTATTGTAAACAATTTCGATACACTTCGCAACCGAACACATTTGTTCGTAATCTAGCAGATTCGCATGCATTTCCCTTCTTGCAATTTGCAAATTCGGGCGTTATAATTCTCTTTGCTGCGTAATTGTGCGCTCGTGGTCCAATGGATATGACGTAGGCCTCCGGAGCCTGAGATCAAGGTTCGATTCCTTGCGAGCGCGGAGAAACAAACAACCCACACCCTATCAACTAGGGAGTGGGTTGTTTTGTTTTGGTTAACTCCGTAAAAATAAGCTGATCTTTCTTCTGAAACGAATAACCGGTTTATGCCGTCACATCTCGTTTATTAAACACAATCCACGACGCCGCGATAAACATTACAAAATACACAACAATCACACCAACTGAGAAATCCCGCGTCATCCCGTCAATCATCGGCGAATTCGTCAAATATACCGTGAGATCCGTATTCTCAAACAAGTAATATTTTGCCCACCAATATTGGCGTGATGAGAAAAATGCCGCGATCGCTGCGCCGCCAAACGTGAGTCCAACAGACGTTGCAATTGCGATGGAAATACTGCGGAATACCGTCGAAATCATAAACGCCATCGTCACAAGCAATACCATTTCCACGCATTTGTATCCATACGTGCTCATCGCGTAGGTGAACATATTCGATTCATGCACGACCAAATCTGGCGTAGCGTACAAATACGGTAAACCCACCTGATCGAACCCTTCTAAGATTCCAGAAGTAACAAACGCGGTGCCGAATAATGCCGTAAGCATGAGTAAAGCAAATACTAGCGTCGTAATATATTTAGATAGTAAAATTTTCGAGCGCGATGCGCGGCCAATTAACAACAACTTGATCGTCCCACTGCTAAATTCTCCAGCAACACTTTCACCTGCAATAATGACAGTTAACATTGTAATTGCAACAAGTAAGTTTGCGCTCGTCAAAACACCGCCCCAAAGTGACAATTCAGTTGGTGGCATATTATTTTTTAATCGATATTGATCAACCGCTAATCGTTGTTGCATTTCTGCTTTTCGGTCCGCTGGAATATCCGGTCGGCTAAGTCGTTGTTGATCTCTTGTAATTTGTTTCGTAAGATCCACTTTCCAGTCGCCTTTCGTCAAATCATTGTGCACAACAATTAACAATGTGACGGTTCCCGCGATCAAGACCATGAACATTAACCACGTCCGTAGACGACGATAGATTTTCATGTGTTCATTCATTAGCAAATTAAACAATTTGACCACCCCTTGTCATTTCTAGGAATTTATCTTCCAGGGAAGTTGCGATTTTCTTAATTCCATATAGTTTTACCCCACCGCGTACCAATCGTTCGGTCACATCGGCAATACCGTCACGATTCAGTACAATTTCTAGTCCATCATCGATCAAATTAAATGCAATTGCAGGCTCAGCGCTCAATAGCATGCTTGCAACTTCCTTATCTCCAACCTCGAATAGGACTTTGAACGAATCCCCAGTATCCGTAAATTCTTTCATCGATTTTACATCAACAAGTTTCCCATTTTGAATAATTCCGACACGATCACACATCAATTCCATTTCAGAGAGCAAATGACTTGAAACCAATACCGAAATATTTTCTTCACGTGTCAATTTGCGCAGATAATCACGCAATTCGCGAATGCCCGCAGGATCGAGGCCATTCGTCGGTTCATCCAAAATAAGCAATTGTGGTTTGCGAAGTAATGCCTGTGCCAATCCAAGGCGTTGACGCATTCCGAGTGAATACGTGCTCACGCGATCGTGAATCCGATTTTCCATTGCCACCAATTTGATTACTTCTTGAATCCGTTCTTTCGATATGCCTGGAACCATTCGCGCAAAATGTGTTAAATTCTGAAAACCCGTCAAGTACTTATACATTTCTGGATTTTCAACAATCGCACCCACTTTGATAATCGCCTGCTCAAAATGTCTCGAAATGCTTTTCCCGTCGATCAAAATATCCCCTTCGGTCATGCGCATCAAACCAACCATCATCCGAATCGTCGTCGTTTTCCCGGCACCATTTGGCCCTAAAAATCCAAAAATCTCTCCCCGAGGCACTTCAAAATTGAGCCGATCAATAATCTTTTTGCCGCCAATGATTTTTGTCACATTCTTCAATTGCAAAATCGGTGTTGACATCCCCAATCACTCCTTGTGTTTTCGAATGTATTCAGAAATTCTCGTAAAACCAAATAACTCATCTTCCCAATTACCTCAACATTTATCCGCGCAACCTGTATCCAACGCCCCATACGGTCTCGAGCAAGGTAGGTTTCGATGGGTTTTCCTCGATTTTTTCACGAAGTCGGCGTACATGAACCGTCACCGTCGCCACATCTCCGCTCGAATCCATTCCCCAAACACGTTCAAATAAATGTTCTTTCGTAAACACCTTATTTGGATGTGTCATAAATAGCGCTAACAAATCAAATTCTTTTAAGCTTAATGCAATGTCAATTTCATCGATAAATACGCGCCGTGATTCTCGCTCAAGTGACACCCCGCGCACATGAATCCAATCGCCATTCGACGCCGCCGTTTTGCCAGTCAATCGTTCGTGCCTTGAAATGTGTGCCTTCACGCGTGCGACAAGTTCACCTGGACTAAAAGGTTTCGTGATATAGTCATCCGCGCCGTATCCAAGCCCTTTGATTTTATCCATCTCATCTGTTTTGGCAGACACCATGATAATTGGGATGTTCTGTTTCTCACGAATTCGCTGACAAATGGCGAACCCATCGGTTTGTCCAGGCAACATCACATCTAAGACGACTGCGTCATACACACACTCTTTTATTTTCGCAAATGCATCGGTTGCGTTTTGCACCCAATCAACGAGATATCCACCATAATTCAGATATACCTGCTCCAACTCTGCGATACTCGCATCATCTTCGACAATCAGAATTCGCGCCATTTACACGTGCCCCCCTTCCATCCCTTGCTCATTCCAAATCGGGAGTCCGAGTGAAATTAGCGTCCCTCCGTTTGGAGACGATTTCGCTTCGATCACCCCGCCATGCGCAAGTGCAATTTGTCTTGCGATCGCAAGTCCAAGCCCAGCACCGCCATCACTGCGCGACGAATCCCCTCGGGTAAAACGTTCAAACACATTCGGCAATAACTCTGGAGGAATACCCGAACCATTATCTTCAACATGAATAAAGGCAAGTTTCGATTCCCCCAACAAACGAATCACAATTTCACCTTCTGCACGCTTCATATATTTCACTGCATTATCAAGCACATTCATCACGACGCGCTGCAATTCCGCACGGTCCGCTCGTACTAAGATGATCGGACGCACATGTTCCGTTCGTTCAAAAAACAACCGAATCCCTTTACTTTGAAAATCATCGGCCATTTCATCTACGCAGTCTTTCAAAAATCCAACCAAATCAACCGCTTCAAACGAAAATTGTTTGCGCCCCAAGTCCAACAAGGACAACTCAAACAATTCTTGAATCAGGTGCTGCACGTGATGTGTTTTGTTCACGATATTTTGAGCGTATCTCCGATCCATTTCCTCGTTCTGCGTCAATCCGTCGACCATCGCTTCTGCGTATCCTCGAATGGCCGTTACCGGCGTTCGCAAATCATGTGAAATATTCGCAAGCAATTCTTTGCGATTGTTTTCATAATGTTGTTGTACATCGGCCGCATCTTTCAGTTGACTTCGCATTTGATTAAATGAATTCGCAAGAATTCCGATTTCATCCGTTCGCTTCAACCCAAATTCAAATGCCAAATCTCCCGCTCGAATTCGTTCGGTCGCATTCGTCAACTCACGAAGTGGTTTTACCACGGAGTGCGATACCCACCACGTTAACAAGCCCATCGTCATCAAAAAAACGGCGATCAATCCAAACATAAACCACCGAAACGATTCCCTTACAAACCGCCCGAATATCCCAATATCCGACACAATCCACACGCGCCCACCAGATTGATCCATATAATGAACATCCCACGTTTTCAAAATAAGTCCACGTGTGTGAGGCAACGCATCTTCATTAGCCTCATCGTTCGTCCCTAAATTTTGCTCCGCGTCGAATTGTTTCGCTAAATCCAATGCATTAATTCGTGATAACGAAGGCGATTGATGAACCAGGCGATTTCCCTGCCATACGATGACCCCAACATTCCAATCCGCTACAGACATTTCCCATTCCTTCATATTCTGAGCGCGAAGCAAATCATTTGGATGTTTGTTGATCATTTCATCTATCGTCGCATACGCACGAACTTGCTCATCCCAAAGTGCTACGAGAGGATTTGGCGCTTTGGTAATGGCTTCATCAAAAATCGGCAACCGTCCAATAAGGGCGATCATGATTCCGATCAAACCCGCCAAGCCAATGATTAGCGGAACCAAAAACATCACCGCATACGAAATCGCCATGCGCCATTTCATACTCATTTTGGCATCCTCCATTCCGGTTCAAATCGATTCTTATCGTATCATAGTCTAAAAAAATTACAGCAAGCATATACATTTATTAAATTTTTCTAAACAGATTTCCGTCTTGCAATGTTATCCCAGAATGCGCTATACTTCTTATAGGTCAAAGATAGTCAAACAATCGCTCGAGCAGGAGGAATTGGCATGAGTTATGTACCTATGGTCATCGAAACAACGAATCGCGGTGAACGCGCTTATGATTTGTATTCCCGTTTGTTGAAGGACCGCATTATTTTCCTTGGCTCCCCGATCAACGATATGGTAGCGAATTCAATAATCGCTCAATTGTTGTTCTTAGCTGCGGAAGATTCAGACAAAGATATTTCCATTTATATTAACAGTCCTGGCGGTTCGATCACGTCTGGCATGGCGATTTATGACACGATGCAATACATCAAACCAGATGTTAGCACGATCTGCGTTGGGATGGCTGCATCGATGGGCGCTTTCTTACTTGCAGCTGGCGCAAAAGGCAAACGCTTCGCGTTGCCGAACAGTGAAGTAATGATTCACCAACCGCTCGGCGGAGCCGAAGGTCAAGCGAGCGATATTCAGATTCGCGCCAACCGCATTTTGCGCATGCGTGATTCATTGAACGGCATTTTGGCAGAACGCACAGGGCAACCAATTGAGCGTATCGAGAAGGATACTGATCGAGATAACTTTATGACTGCAGCCGACGCCAAAACCTATGGTTTGATTGACCAAGTCATTGAACGCGTGAAATAATTGTTATTTATATAAAAAGAGTTTCTTCCCGCTATTTGTCGGAAAGAAACTCTTTTTATTTGATTTTTTCTTTTTCAACCCACAAAATGAACCTACGTACGAACGAAAGATTGAACCCATACGCAATCCACGCACCAATTACAGCCGCACTTAGAAAAGCTGCACATTGGGATTCATTCACATGTAACAATCCTATTGCGACCCATGTGAAGAGCGTAATCATGAGCCACCCGTAAGATAACCCCTTACTCATCTCAATACGTCTCGATGTATACTTTCTTTTCCCCCACCGAATTGGAACATGAAAAAATGTGATCCAACACCCCATTATACCCACAGACAGCATTACCAAGATTCCAATTACACCAAAGCGCTCCACCGGGATGAGTATTCTTGTGATTCCCAATCCGAGAAGCATTGTTCCCGTCGACCACACCACACAACGCACAAAAGTCTGTGCGTGAACGCCTCCGGTTATTGCCCGCGTGATCGCATAACCAAGCATAACACCACCAAGTACTGACAATGCATTGAAGATCAATGCCAGCCCCAACCAGATCGCACCTTTAATGCATGATTGAAGAAAAATATGCAGCCCAAATTGTAACACATCCACATGAAATTGCTTGTCAGCCTTTTCTGCAATATACTTTGCGCCACGATTTGACCACTCAGCCAGCATATTGCAGCTCGCCTTCATCCACCTGATTGGTTTGATTTGAGATCGGATTTGTCACCGGTAAATCAAAAATAAACTCCGTACCATTTTCGAGATTACTTGTCACATGAAGTTCTCCGCCGATCCGACTAAGAATTTGCGTGACAGAAGCCAATCCGACACCTTGATTACCAGACTTCGTTGTAAATCCTAGATTCAAAATTTGTTCCATTCGATCCTGTGGAATCGGAGCAGCGTTATTCCCAATTACTAATTTAACTCTCCCTGCGTCTAATTTATTCGTACGCATCCAAATACGCTTTTCAACAACCCGATCCGATTCCTCGTTTTGATCAAAGGCCTCAATTGCATTGTTGATGATATTACCGATGATTACGCTCATTTCTGTGACCTTCCATGCGACTCCATTCAAATTGTCGACCAGTTGAAGATCCATTAAAATGTTTTTCTTGTCGGCCTCTGTAATCTTTACAAGGAGCAATGCACTTAAAAACGGATTACCCTTAACAACTACGGCGTTCAATTGTTTAATTTCCATACTTACTTGACCGATGTATTCCATTGCTTGATTACCACGATTACTCTGAATTAAACCTTGTACCACCTGTACATGATTCACGAAATCATGACGTTCCGCACGAAGTTGTGTGAATAAATATTCAATACTTTTCGATTGTTGAATCATTAAGTTCAATTGTTCATCTTTATATTCGAGCATTTCCTGCTTAAAAAGCATATTTTGCTTAGACTCCATTTGTTTTTGAATGCTAAATACTAACGCATAAATACTTATTGCCACAACAAAATAGAGAATAAAATCCATCATTTCTTTTGCACCAAAGCGGAACAATTCAAGTAAACAATATATACCCGTTGTCCAAACAAATATCATGAGCACATTGACTAAGCGTGTAAATCTGATGGAGACTTGATCGAGTTGCGCGTGAAACGTTGTTGCATTCGCTGGATTTTTATAAAAAGTGATCTTCCATCGATCAAGAACCCAAAAGATCAACAGTTTTGAAACATACAAAAATGCAATTCCTGTCAAAAAAACATCCTTACGCATCCCGAGTTCTTGAATATCCATTCCTTTTACAAACACAAAATACATTGCAACAATTATTTCTAATAATACTTCAAAAACCTTTAAAAACATTACACCTGCGAGCGCACGCCAAAATTTATCCGAGATGAGAATCCATGAAAGTAAAATCATACAAACAATTTGAATATATGTACGATTCTCGTTAAGCGGAAAATATGTACTTCCGATCGCATCAAAAATTGAAATCGCTAAGACCTGAAAACCAAACGTGTATTTCTTTACCTTTGGACTCACATTCAATACCTTATAAATAATTAAATATCCTAAAATATTATCAATGAGCGCAGTTAATAAATATTCAGGCAAACTTAACAATGGCATACATATGCCTCCCTCAATTGGATTGGGCACACCAAACGAGTGTTATGATGTGCCCGAAGAACGTTTACTTATTCTGAATCCTTAACTAACACATCTGGAATCTCTGGTTCATGCAACCAAAATGATGTATTAATCCCAACACCAGACACCGCTAGTAAAGATAAGGCATTCCCCACAAACGTCATTACCTTTTTCATGTAATCACCCACACCCTTATCACGATTGGCAATTCGTGGAGGTTCATTGCTCAAGTGATTCATTCGAGATTTATTTGCCATTTTCCTTTGCCCTTATCCAGCATGATCTGCATCCCGTGCACGTAACGCTCCAGAACTAACTTGTCCCACGCTACTGTGCGTCGGCAATACAAACCTGAAGTTCGTACCCTCTTGATCAGAACTCGTGATGTCCATCGTTGCACCGATTCGATCGATAATCTGTTTGATCGATGCCAACCCTACGCCTTGGTGCCCCACTTTTGTTGAAAATCCATCATTCAAAATTTGTTGTAACACCTCATGCTGAATGGGCGCTGCATTATTGCCAATGACCAACTCGATTCGGTCATGATCAAGCAGTTTACTCGAAATCCAAATGGTACTTTGATTTGTTTTTCCAATACCTCGTTTTTCTGCATTGAACGCTTCGATGGCGTTGTTGATCACATTCCCGATAACGACACTCAGCTCTAACGGCTTCCAATTCACGCTTTGTAAATTATTACCTAATTTGACGTCAACATGAATTCCTTTTCGGTCAGACTCCGCAATTTTGACCAATAAAAGTGCACTTAAGAATGGATTTTCTTTAACAACAATGAAATTCAACTGTCTAACTTCAGCACTGATTTGCATCACAAATTCGATCGCCCGATCAAATAACTTGCTTTGAATTAACCCTTGCAGCACTTGCACATGATTCACAAAATCATGACGTTCCGCACGAAGTTGTGTAAATAATTGTTCTACATTGCGCGATTGTTCAATCATGATGTCTAACTGTTCTTGTTTTTGTTTCACCAACTCGGCCTGAAGCATCATTTGATACTTTGTTTCCGAATTTTTATAGATCGTAAAGACAAGTACGATTGAAACGACTTCAACAATCATCAAAGCGAGTAATGCGAGGTGGTTTTTAGATAATGCCTCTTCATATTGAAGTATCATAAATATTCCAATCACATTGACAACAACAAACAGTACGATAATCATTCTTAAATTTGATTTATACCTTGATTTCGATTGTTCATTGTCAATCAATCGTTTATTTAGCACAATATTCTTCGACTTGCACACATAGAAGATCAATAACATGACAATGATCATTAATGCACCAAAACTAGCAAATATGATCGGATTACCTACTACATCATCTTGTGTATATCCGAAGAAGTACACGAGTGTTAAAAAACCAAAGATTTCTCCAATCATTTCCGTCAACTTCACAATGATCACTCCAAGTAGTGCAAACCATCTGACCGTTGGAAAAATGAAATATACCAAGGTCATTTGAACCGCAGGCCAAAGTATAACAGTAATTCCGTTCTCAGGTAAAAATGTAACTCCAATGAGATCACATGCCATCATTGTTATCACTTGCAACCAGAATGCAACCTTATTCTTTGCATATGTTAACCCGAGTAGTTGAAATAATATCAAGAAAGCAATGAATTCATCGATAATAATGATACTACTTTTGACTAACGTTAAGGTAATCATTCAAATTCCTCCAATTATGTATGGACCCTTTCTTGGTTGCGAGACCAAGCGAAGATCCGATTCATTATTTTTCTTTTAATAACGCATCTGGAATTTCCGGTTCAACCGAAATAACCGAGTGTTCGGCTTACACGTAACAATGATAGAAAATACACCTTTTACAATGACAAGTTATCCCAACTATTATAGTAAGGTTCCAACGCAAAACCTGCAATATAAAACTCCTTTAAAATAGCAAAAAAGCCGCTCTACAAGCGCTTTTGCGCACTTAAATCTCGCGCATCTTAATATAATTACCTTAATTGTATTTTATTGTTTTATGTTTGTTGGAAAGTATCAACCACACGCTTTACCTCATCAAAGTAAACGAAGTTCCTTCCCAGCTATTTTTTAGTACACGTTCCGTCTTCAGACGTCTACTGCCCGGGTGCGAACGAGTTTACTCGTTTAACGTATCTCCTGCACTACCCGTGCAAATCGCAAAAAGACCTGCACACCCCAAGGTTACTTGGGGCGATGCAGGTCTTTGAATGATCAATCTGTTTTGAATCGGGACAATGATTCGCGCAATCCGCGTGATAAGTTTTCCAAACTTTGTGAAATTTCAACCATGCCATCGGTGTATACCAACTGCGATTGCGTGAGTGATGCAACCTCTTCTGCGGTTGCAGATGACTCTTCGGAAATCGCGGACACGCTGCTGACCGCGTCGGCAAGGACGGTTTGAGCGCCTGCCAAGGTTTCGATCGATGCTGTGGAACTTTCAATTTGGTCAATAAACAAATCCATTTTGGATTGTACGTCTTTAAAGATTTCGTCAACCTCTTTAACGAATAGGATTTGTTCTTGGAACATCGGATACGCATCTTTCAAGACGACAACGGTTTCTTCAACCTCTTGTTGAATCAAGTGCGTCACGCCTTCAACGAGTTTAATTGATTCTTTGGATTGGTCAGCGAGTTTACGAACCTCATTCGCAACGACCAAGAACCCTTTACCGTGTACCCCTGCGCGCGCTGCCTCAATACCGGCATTGATCGCGAGGATATTCGTTTGTTTCGTAATATTGGTGAGCAAGGACAAGATTTTTTGGATGGAGTCGGTTGATTCTTTCAATTTATCAACCTTCGCAATCATGCTCGTTGTAATTTTTTCAATTTGGTTCGTTTTGAAGGTTAGAACTTCCATCTGATCTACCCCGCGTTGCGAAGCGTCTTGTACTTCGCCCGCTGTGCCGGCCAATTCGTTATTGACGTTCGTAACGGACTGAATTTGATCGGATAAGTTCTGTGTTAATTGACCTACTTTTTCTGCCTCAACCGCTAAGTCTAACGCACCATGTGAAATGTGTTCTGTTGATGTCGAAATCTCTCGGACGGAAGACGCTGTTTGACGCGACGCATCAGATAAGTCATACGATTTATCTAATACCGATTGTGCCGAAATATTCGTCTTATCTACGAGTGAAGAGATCTCCTTCATCATCGAGTTAAAGGATTGACCCACCTGACCAATCTCGTCTTGCGTATCGAAATTCGTCTGGATACTCAGTACCCCTTGTTCCCCTTGTTTCATCAAGTTACGCAATTCTTGAAGCGGACGTCCAATCATCCGCGCAATGATAAATCCAAGAGCAATAGCAATCGCAATGGCAATTAAAATCATCACGACCGTGATTACAGCAATTTTGTTGGCGTCTTTGACGAGTTCCGCTACCGGGAAATATCCGAGGACACGCCAAGGTGCACGTTTCAAATTCGAATATACGACCAACACTTGTTGTCCATCCGGACCCTTCGTCAAATAGTTGCCGCTTGGTTCTTTATTGTTCATATTAAATGCAATCGGAGATGCTTTACCTAACTTTGCTTTATCAGGATCATACATGAGTGAATTGTCTGCATCCGCAACGAAGGTATATCCACCTTTTCCCAAGTCCACTTTTTCAAGCGCTTTTTCGAATAATTTCGTGCTGATGTCCATGGTCAATATCATTTCCGCTTTTGGATTTTGACCATTTTTGAGAACACGAGCCAATAAAAATGTTGGTTGGTAATATATATCCATGATGCCTTTTGGTCTACTTGGGAACCAAACGACATCCCCATTTGCATTGTGTGCGCGATTCAACCAATCCTCAAAATATTGAGAACTTAGGTTAATATCTCCACCGTCATTGACACTTTTGAACATGACGGTATCGGATGCGCCAGAGTCTGCTGCATTTCGATATCCAAAGCGTTGGAACAAATCCACTTGATAAATATTTCGATCTGCCGCTGCATACGCATTTAGCAAATCGATCCCATTTACCAACGTTTGGCGTTTTTTCACAAATCCCTGAACACCATGAATTCCTGTTAATTCTTCACATAATCTTTTTAGTGTTTGATTTAGCAACATTTGTGTTGACAATGACTCGAACACACCGAGTTGATTATCAATTTTTTCTGCGGCCTGAATGATCGTCTGTGTCGAGGAGAACGTTACTTTCTGTTTAATGATATCGCGCGCCGTTGTAAAGGAGAACAAACCGACAACAGATACGATTAAGAAAATACTTGTGAAGAAGAATAAAAACAATTTCATCCCTACGGACTTAGAAGGATTTAACTTTCCAATGAGTTCGTAAATATTAATTTTTTGTTTTTCTTCTTGTTTTTGTTTGGAACCCGGACGCTGGGCACGGCCTTTTCCAGCAGTACCTGAAGCTCCGCCGCCAGATGTCGCACCTCTAGCTGCCGCTCCGCCTGCTTTTGATCCAGCTCCCGCCGCAGATGTCGATGGCGCACCGCTCGTACTACTTTGATTTGTTGGTTGCGGATCATCATCTAACCGCTCTTCTTTGATGACAAGTGAAGATTTCCGCACTTTGGACTCGCCAGGTTTTTTCTCTGGCTGTTTAGACTGGGTAATACCGCCACCAAATGTGGTCCGACCTTTTGCATCTTTTCCGCCGTTTGTTGCCGACTTTTGGTTGGGCTTCTGATTGGGCTTAAATTGCTGTGAGTTCAGCAACGAATCTAACATCTTCTGAATAAAACTCTTATTGTCGGCCAAAGATCTCACACCTTCCAGAAAAGTTCAATACTAGGGAAAGAAGGCTTACATATCAATATCGCAAAAAATCGCGAAAATTCGATGTAAATCCCATTTATTGGGTGTTACAAGAAAAGAAAAAACATGCGAGTGAATACCCGCATGTTATTGTTCGCGATTCCCTTAGCGAATTCCTTCTAAGAAAATCAAATATCCAATTCTTCTTTACTAACAAATGCAACGAGTGCTTGAACTGCCATTTCCGCATCAGAACCATCTGCAGCAATGTGAATCTGCGTACCGGAGCTGATCGCCAAACTCATAATTCCCATAATACTTTTCGCGTTCACGCGTTTGTCGTTTTTTTCAACGTAGATTTCAGAAGAAAACTTATTCGCTTCTTGCACGAACAAGGCAGCTGGTCTCGCGTGCAGTCCTGTTTTCAACTTCACTACAACAGGCATTCTTGCCATTGGATACCCTCCAGTCGTCACGTCAAGCCTTTGACGTATTATATCATGTTAATTTGAACTATTCTAGTTCGCTTCTTAATTTCTCTGCCATTTCATCCAATTTTCTCAAGCGATGGTTCACACCAGACTTGCTCACTTTACCGCCTAGCATCTCACCAATTTCTTTTAGGTTGATGTCCGGATTCTGCAGACGAATCTCAGCAACTTCCCTGAGTTTCGGTGGAAGTTGATCGAGCCCCATATTGTCGCTCAAAAAGCGGATGTTTTCCATCTGACGTAATGAGGCACCAATTGTTTTGTTTAAATTGGCCGTCTCGCAGTTCACAAGTCGGTTCACCGAATTACGCATATCCTTCATGATCCGTACATCTTCAAAACGAAACAACGCCTGATGTGCACCAATCAAGTTTAAGAAATGAATAATTCGCTCCCCTTCTTTGATATAAAAAACATACCCTTTTTTCCGTTCAATCACTCGTGAGTTTAAGTCGAATACGTTCGCCAAATCGCTCAGCGCTCGGGAATGTCCTTCGTACATCGACAAAATTTCCAGATGATACGAATTTCCTTCCGGATTGTTCACTGAACCACCAGCCATAAACGCACCGCGCAAGTATGTTTTTTTGCAACAAAGTTTTTTCAATATGCTTTCATCAATTGCATCTTCAAAAATATATCCTTCTTGCACAATGCACAATTCCTTGAGCATTTCCTGCACTTTAAATGGAATACGTACGATATACACATTGTTTTTCTTTAGGCGCATTTTTTTGCGAACAAGTAGTTCAATGTGTAGCGCAGGATACAACGATTTAAGCAACGAATAAATCCTGCGTGCAATCGCCGCGTTTTCCGTTGAGATATCAAGACCTACTTTGCCGCCATTCAGTTGCAACGACCCATTCATACGGATCAACGCAGATAATTCTGCACGCGTGCAACATGGCTCCAACTCAATCAAGGTTAATTCTTTCTTGGTTTGCGCGGCAAACGACATGCGCCAACCTCCACCTTTCCACTACACCTCTTTGCAGATGATGCGGCGGATCCACTCACTTAACCGACCCGAATCGTGCCGCAAGTATTGTTCCATATGCACCAAAGCATCCAAGATTAATTTTGCACCGGTTTGTGTAATTTCCTGTTCATCTACATGAACCGGCCACGCACCTTTTGCTGCATATTGTTCCATTACCGCAGTTGAAACCGGACCGTTATTTGCCAATACCACATCAAATGTAAGCTCTGGCAAGTGCCTTGCAATCGCATTGAGATGCCCCGACACGGTATAACCATCTGTCTCACCAGGCTGGGTCATCACATTACAAATAAATAATTTTATCGCACTGCTATTGCGAATTTCTTGTGCAATTCCCGGCACGAGCAAATTCGGAATAATACTGGTATATAAACTTCCAGGTCCAATGACAATCGCGTCCGCTTCTCGAAGTGCTTCCACCGCTTCTTCAAGCGCTGGTACGTCTGCTGGAATGATGCTTACACGGCGAATCGCCGTTTTTCTTTCCAGCGTAATACCCGGAATCTTGGATTCACCGATCACGATCAAACCATCCATTAATTCCGCGCTTAGCACAATTGACTGCCTTGCCGCCGGCAAAACACGACCTCGAATTGCCAAAACTCGGCTCAATTCTTTGACCGCTCGCACGAAATCTCCGGTAATTTCGGTAAGTGCCGCTAAAATCAAATTTCCCAAACTATGTCCTGCCAGCCCACTTCCCTGCTGAAACCGATGTTGTAGTACCAGTTTGAGCAGCGGTTCTGAATTCGCCAATGCTACCATCACATTGCGCAAATCCCCTGGCGGAGGAATGTCCATTTCATTTCGCAAAATCCCTGAACTTCCACCATCATCTGCGACCGTTACGATCGCGGTAATATCGAGTGGTTGCCTTTTAAGCCCTCGCAACATCACGGACAAGCCGGTACCTCCGCCAATGACGACCACACGCGGAAGTTGCGATTGCATTTGTTCTAACGGATCCATCCGATCACCTCAGGGCGCTAGGCGCGGTCTTTGTCCTTATCTCGATGTCCAATTCGCAGTTGTTCGGTCTCGGAATTACTGAATGTTTTGAACATGTATTCTGCAACTGCAACCGAGCGATGTTTACCGCCCGTGCATCCGATCCCGACGATCAATTGGCTTTTGCCTTCTTTCTTGTACTGCGGAATGAGAAAATTCAGCATATCCTGAAATTTGGCTAAAAACTGTTGCGTCTCCGACCATTTCATTACATATTCATAAACGTCGGGATGCTGACCTGTTTGCGGTTTCAACTCTGGTATATAATGCGGGTTCGGTAAAAAACGTACATCAAACATTAAATCCGCATCAATCGGAACCCCATATTTAAATCCGAAGGACACAAAATGAATTGCAAGCGACGTTTCATCGCTACCGGTCACAACACTTGCAAGCCGTTCTTTTAACTGGAGCGGCTTCATCTGACTCGTATCGATAACGACGTCTGACATTCTGCGCAAATCTTCAAGCACTAAGCGCTCCGCTTGAATCCCATCAACTAACGATCCGTCTTTGGCCAATGGATGTTTGCGACGTGTTTCTTTATAGCGCTGAACGAGCACATTGTCGTTCGCATCCAAAAATAAAATCTCATATGGGATCGTAAACTGTTCACGCAATGATTTCATCGATTCTTCGAGCGTCGCAAAAAACTCGCGACCGCGCATATCAATAACCAATGCGACTTTATTAATCCGACCTTGTGACTGCTGAATTAGTTCCGCAAATTTCGGGATTAGTATCGGCGGTAAGTTGTCCACGCAAAAAAAACCGAGATCTTCTAAATGTTGAACTGCAACGGTTTTGCCAGCGCCAGACATCCCGGTCACGATGACCACACGTGCCGATGGGCTTATGACTGCATCCATTATGTCAGCCCCCAATCATCAATCCTGCTGCACCAATCACTCCAGCATCATTTCCGAGCGCCGCAGGAACGATTTGAACGCTCTCACGCAATGCCGCAACCGTATATTTCGCATATGCTTCTCGAATTGGTGAAAATAAAATTTCACCCGCTGCGGAAACACCGCCGCCAACAACAAATCGCTCCGCGTCCAAAACAACGGTTAACGTTGCCATTGCACGTCCAAGATGATGACCTGCATCACGCACGATGCGCATTGCTACTGCATCGCCTGATTTGGCAGCATCAAATACAACTTTTGCAGAATCAATCGGACCATTCGACATGCTCGTTGCTTGGCCATCCTCCACCGCTTCAATTGCAGAACGGATAATCCCCGTTGCAGAAGCGATCGTTTCCAAACATCCGTTCAACCCACAGCCGCATGTGCGACCCGTTCCATCAATAATGGATGGCAAATGACCGATCTCTCCGGCCATTCCATGAAATCCTGTATATATTTTGTAATCCACAATTATTCCGCCGCCAACGCCAGTTCCAAGTGTAAAACAAACGACGTTCGCCAAGCCTGCACCTGCACCGCTCCACGCTTCCCCAAGCGCAGCAACGTTTGCGTCATTATCAATGCCTACCGGTTTACCGAGTTCATCTTGCAACATTTGACGAATCGGAACATTCGTCCAACCCAAATTCGCCGCCAATTTGACGACTCCTGACTTCAAATCCATCATTCCTGCAATACCAGCTCCAACACCGGCGACTTGATCCCAAGTGAAGGACGCTTCTGCAACTGCTGCGCGTACATAATTTGCAATATCACGCACAACTTCATCCGCAGGTGCTTTCGCACGTGTAGGCCCTTCATATTTATGCAAAAGTTGGCCGCTCTCATTACAAACGCCAATCTTTACACTCGTTCCTCCTAGATCAATTCCCACATAGACCGATTGCGACATCCTCTTCACCTCAAGCGATTTTTCGGTAGGCTAACCCAAACTTAACTATAGTAGAATGCGCAAATATGGTCAATTAAAATACAAAAACTGCCCCTTCTAAGGCGAAAGGGCAGTTACTTTTTTCCAAATTAGTGAATTCCATTCGATTCTAGGAAGCGTTCGGCGTCCAAAGCTGCCATACAACCTGATCCTGCCGCTGTAATCGCTTGACGATAACGGTGATCTTGAACGTCTCCGCACGCAAAAACTCCCGGAATTGACGTTTCGCTCGTACCTGGTTTCACGATGAGGTATCCGGTTTCGTCGGTTTCCAATTGACCATTCAAGAAAGAAGTGTTCGGATTGTGACCAATTGCAACGAAAATCCCGTCAGTTTTAATGACTTCTTCCTGACCGGTTGTGTTGTTCATGACTTTCAGGCCAGTAACACCCATACCCGTTGCTTCTACTTCAAGTGGTGTGCAGTTGAGTGACCACGTGATTTTTTCATTTGCACGTGCGCGGTCTTGCATAATCTTGGAGGCGCGCATATCGTTACGACGATGGACCAAGCGCACTTCGCTAGCAAATTTCGTCAAGAAGTTTGCTTCTTCCATCGCTGAATCCCCACCGCCAACGACAATGATTTTTTTTCCGCGGAAGAAAAATCCATCGCACGTCGCACACGTACTTACGCCTTTACCTACATTTTCTTTTTCGCCCGGAATGCCGATCCACTTTGCGGATGCGCCTGTCGAAATGATTAATGTTTTGGTGAGCACTTCACCAATGCCATCCACTTGCAACTTGATTGGTTGGCTATTCAAATCGACACTCGTTACCCAACCACGTTTGAACTCCGCGCCAAAACGAGTCGCTTGTTTGCGCATATTATCCATTAATTCTGGCCCCATAATTCCTTCTGGGAAACCAGGGAAATTCTCTACTTCTGTCGTTAATGTCAATTGACCGCCCGGTTCTGGCCCCTCAATCACTACAGGATTCAAATTGGCACGTGCCAAGTAAATCGCTGCTGTTAATCCTGCTGGTCCTGTTCCTAAAACAACTACGTTATGCATGTTCGTCCTCCCAAATCGTATCTGTATCGTTCATTTATTTATTCGCGCCGGGTTCTGTTAAGTCGCACGCGGATTGAATGACTTTCACATATCTACGAATTGTCCCCGTGGACACATCATATCTCGAAGCCAATTCTTCATATGTGACAGACCGGCCGTGAATTTTATAGTTTACATATTCAAGCGCCGCCGCCCATCCGCCAAGTTTATAAAAGCGCGGAATATTAGGATATTCTTTACTTAAATATTCAAACCAGATTAACTGGATTTCATGCAATTCCAGCGCGCTAAATGAATCGCGCATTTGTTTGATTGCCATCTCCAAAATATCTTGCCAGGTCGGATCTTCCAATCCTTTTTTTGATTCGGGCAAGACGGTATGAATCGTTGTTAATTTTCCTCGCAAAAAAAGTTGGAATGGTTCCGCCGCTCCAATTGACTGAAGCACGAACAACGCCACTTTCTTCAAATCATCGTTTTCTTCCGTCCGCAGCATAAATTCGCGTAACGCCGCTTCCACTTCGTGGTCACCAATTAAGCGAAATGCTTGCAAAACTTGCAACTTCGTTTGTAGGTCTCCATAACGAAGTGCCCAGAAAAACGAAGATCGTACGAGCGGATCCTTGCGAAGTCGATCCGGAAAATTCTGCTCGGTAATATCATTCAATCGGAATTGCTCTTCGAAGGGCAAATGATAATGATAGCTTACTGCAACTTTCGAGCGTGATTCACGATATCTCACCAAAACATTCAAATAATATTCTGCAACGCCGGACGTGGGGTCCATTTCGCGAACGACTTCCCACATTTTGGCCGCCTCATCAAGTCGTCCTGTATGAAATGCAGCCACCGCCGTGTAATGGTACAAACTTGCATCATCCATCAATTCGCCGCGCTTTTGGATGCGCCGAAAGAGTTGATATGCTGTGTCGTGGTCGCCCAAGATCCCCATGGTCGTCGCCAACTTGAACGCATGATCTGGTTGAACCGGCATCATTTTGCGAAGTCCGTCCATCCATTCATTCAGCGATTGCTGTTGCCCAAAATGCTGCATAAAAATTGCAAAATTACACATTCCATGCACGTTGTGCGGATCGCGTTCGAGCAAGTCTTGCACCATTTGCATCGCGCGTTCGAACTGTCCCACATAATAATACGCGAGCGCCAAATTATTTCGAGCCGGCATAAAATCCGGTTGTGTTTCAATCAATTTTTCTAGTGCTTCAATGGCCTCGCTGAACTTGCCTTCTTCTAGCAAAGTGCGCGCTCGGTCATGTTCAACATATCCGCTATGCTTGCGCAGTTCGCTAAGTGCGGTCGGACGATCAAGTTCATAACAAATCCAATCGATCAATTCTTCAACATCTTCATCAAGCGGACCGGACGGGCGCATCGTCATAAAATCAATCAACCGCAGTTCGGCCATCTCAAATTCTTCCGAATTCGCGTGATTGTTCGCCATATAGAAATAACATTCCACAAGTTCGCGGTCTACTTCGGAAACGACATATTGAAGTAATGCCGTGGACTCACTATAACGTCCAAGTTCGGCAAGTACGCCAGCGAGATTGCACCAGTGACTAGGATTAAACGGATCTAATTCTGCAGCGCGCCGAAAATACTTCTCAGCTTTCACATAATGAAGGCGCTCCAGCGATTTCATCGCCTTTTCATGAAAAAGGGCTGCATCAAATGGAATCATAACATTCGATTTTCGGGAAGCAAGCCTTAAAATCGGGCGTTCATTCATCGCGGGCACCTCCTTAATTAGACCGAATTAGAACTATATTTATTTTTAGTATAGCACACGCACGATTTAATAAGTGTGAATTATCGATCACTTTGTGCTAATAATTCAGACTACACACCACCGTATTTGAAGAGCGTGCTGATCGATCCGCCCTCTTCGATAATGCGGATTGCATCCGCTAATAATGGAGCCATCGAAATCGTTTTGAACGTGAGCGGAACATCTTGAGGCAATGCAATCGTGTCGGTAATGATGACTTCTTTGATTGATGGATGACTCAATTTTTGAATGGCTTCACCGGAGAACAGCGGATGCGTCGCACAGATGATCACGTCTTCCGCGCCGCGTTCTTTTAAACTTTCCACAACATTGACAATTGTTGTTCCCGTATCGATCAAATCTTCGATAATGATTGGCGTTTGACCGCGTACATCACCGATGACGTGGGTAATGACGGATTCGTTGTGTTTCGGACGTTTCTTAATCATAATCGCGAATGGCGAGTCGAGAATATTCGCCAATTTTTCTGCCGTAGACGCTCGTCCTGCATCTGGAGATACGACGACCGGATTTTTGATGTTTTTTGCTTTTAAATGATCGCTAATCAAGTCTAATGCCGTTAAATGATCGACAGGAATATTGAAGAATCCTTGAATTGCCGCAGCATGTAAGTCAATCGTAATCAATCGATTCGCGCCTGCAGTGGTCATCACATCTGCAACCAATCGCGCGGTAATCGGTTCGCGCGGAGCCGCTTTGCGCTCTTGGCGCGCATACCCATAGTATGGCACAACCAGGTTTACGGTACGCGCAGATGCACGGCGTGCCGCGTCAATCATCACAAGCAATTCAACGAAATGATCGTTAATCGGATGTGAAAATGCCTGAACGATAAACACATCACAGTTCCGTATCGGCTCTTCATAGTGCACATATACTTCGCCGGATTTGAAGCGAGATATTTTAATTTTACCTAATTCTAGATTGAGTTCTTCACAAATTTTTTCAGCCAACGCTGGGTTTGATGACCCCGAGAAAATCTTGATTTTACTTGCGTTCATTACAATTCCTCCCCAATCGGTATCATCACACGCTTACGCTTATCAAAGGTAGCGAGTTGTGTGTAACCCGTTTTGTGCAATACTGCGTATGCTTTTTCTAAATGTTGACTCAAAAAGTCTGGGCGATGCGCGTCGGATCCGACCGTAACTGGAATGCCGAGTTCAAATGCTTTTTTGACCATCCGCTCAGATGGAAATAATTCTTCGCAGGGCATGCGATAACCCGATGCATTTAATTCGATGGCCATATTACTGTCACGTATAACTTGAAGTGTTTGATCTTCAAGATGCGTCACATCACAGTCTGGACGTCGTTTAAATCGCTTGATCACATCGATGTGGCCAAGATAATCATACAATCCACTGCGCGCCGCCTGTTGCACTGCCGCGTAATATTGTTCATATACAGAATATACATCTTTTCCATCCCAACCTGCCAGTTGGCGAGCGTCGCTAATGTCCCATCTCCCAAGAAAATGTACCGATCCGATCACATAATCCCACGGATATCCCGTCGTAATCTTCTCAATTGTTTCCTCATAACCCTCGATGTAGTCGCCCTCGAGTCCAACACGAATGTCGATCTGAGATTTGTATTTTTCTTTTAGTTCAAAGCATTCACTCACATACCGCGGCAACTCGTCCATCGGCATCGCCATCTCCGGCAAATAGGTTGCTGGATCCACATGTATGAGTGGCATATGGTCAGACAATCCCAATTGTGATAACCCAATTTCAATTCCGCGTAGCACATACTCTTCGAGACTACCAATCGCATGGCCACAGCGTACATGGTGTGTATGATAATCAATCATGGTTACGCTTCTTTCGGCGCTTTTGGCACGTGACGGCGAGTCAATTCTGCCATGATGTCGTCAAGCGGAAGTTTTTGTTCACGCAATAAAACAAGCAAATGGAAAATTAAATCGCTCGCTTCATAGCGCAATTCTTCGTGACTCGCATTTTTTGCTGCGATGATCACTTCGCCTGCTTCTTCGCCGATTTTTTTCAAAATTTTATCGACGCCTTTTTCGAACAAATACGTTGTATAGGCGCCTTCCGGACGCTCGGCATCGCGCTGTGCGATCGTGCGTTCGAGTGTGTTCAATATTTCGAAACGATTCGCAGTCTCTGTTGTTTCCGATCCGCCATCGCTGCCTTGAACCGCAATTGGATGCGTGAAGCAGGAGTACGTACCCGTGTGACACGCTGGTCCAACTTGGTTTACTTGCACCAAAAGCGTATCACCATCACAGTCGTAGCTCATTGACGTTACTTTTTGCGTGTGACCAGATGTAGCACCTTTGTTCCAAAGTTCTCCGCGTGAACGGCTCCAAAACCAAGTACTCCCCGATTCCATCGTTTTGAGCAACGATTCTTCGTTCATATAGGCCATCATTAACACTTCTTTGCTTTGCGAATCTTGAACGATCGCTGGCACAAGTCCTTGCGCGTCCCATTTAATGCGACTCGCAATAGTTGCTGTTTCCATAGTCATCGAATCGGAACTCCTTTCGCCCGCGCATCCGCCTTCACTTCGGCGATGCTAATTTCTTTATAGTGGAAAATGGTCGCGGCAAGTCCAGCGTCAGCGCCAGCTTGCGTAAACACATCTGCAAAATGCTCTTTTTTGCCCGCGCCGCCGCTTGCGATCACCGGTATTCCAGTAACCTTACTCACTGCCGCAGTCATCGCAATGTCGAATCCATCTTTTGTGCCATCCGCGTCCATGCTCGTCAAAAGCAATTCGCCGGCACCCAATCGCTCAACTTCTTGTGCCCATTGAACGACGTGAATACCAGTAGGTGTTCGGCCCCCATGAGTATAAACTTCCCAATCATTCCACTGTGCATTCCATCTTCCATCGATTGCAACGACGATACACTGCGCGCCGAACCATCTTGATCCGTCCGCAACCAATTGCGGATTCACAACTGCTGCCGTATTGATCCCGATTTTATCAGCGCCCGCACGCAGCATGCGTTTCATATCTTCAACCGTTCGAATCCCGCCACCAACCGTAAACGGAATCGAAATTTCGCCGGCCGTTTTGCGTACCACATCGACCATTGTTTCGCGTCCTTCATGTGACGCGGAAATATCAAGGAATACTAATTCGTCAGCGCCTTCACGATCATAAATTTCTGCGAGTTCAACCGGATCTCCGGCATCTCTCAAATTCACGAAATTCACGCCTTTGACGACGCGACCGTCTTTTACGTCCAAACAAGGAATAATTCGTTTTGCTAACATGTAGTTCTCCTTATCGGCAAATATAGCTTCGCCAGCTACTACTTCAATTGATCGTCAATTGCATCAAGCGCATCTTCCAAATCGACACGACCTAGATACAACGCTTTGCCCACAATTGCGCCGCTGACTCCATCGTTACGATGCTTAGATAAGGCGAGCAAATCGTCGATGCTGCTGACACCTCCGCTTGCGATCACAGAACGTTTACATGCTTTTGCCATCGCGACAATCGCCTCGACGTTCGGACCTTTCATCATGCCATCACGTGAAATGTCCGTGAAAATAAATGTACTGACGCCTTCGCTCGCCAATTTTACTGCAAGCTCTTCGGCTTTCACTTCGGATGTCTCTAACCAACCGCGCGTTGCCACCATCCCATTTCGCGCATCGATGCCCACCGCGACTTGATCCGCATAACGATCCAATATTGCACGAAGCACATCGGGCTGTTCAATCGCAGCGGTTCCGATAATTACTCGGGAAACGCCTGCGTCAATGAGCGCGTCCGCATCGTCGACGGTACGAATACCGCCGCCAACTTGAACTGGCATATTGGTTTTGCGCGTAATTTGTTTAATCACATCAAGGTTAAATGGCTTACCGATTTTTGCGCCGTCCAAGTCAACCACGTGCAACCACTCTGCACGTTGGTCACGCCATGCTTTGGCAACTTCTACTGGGTTCATGCTGAAAACCGTTTCTTGATTATAATCGCCTTGTTGCAATCGAACGACTTGTCCGCCGCGCAAATCGATTGCCGGATATACAGTAAAGCGTGACATGGTTCCGCCTCGTTTCTATCTTTAAAATTTTATTTCTGCGCTTAATGCGACAAAACGTTCCAATAATTGTTTTCCTAGATCGCCGCTTTTTTCGGGATGAAATTGCATCCCGTACACAGTGCCGCGGCCAATCATCGCGGTTACCGGATGTCCATAATCACAGGTTGCGAGCACATCGGTTTGTTCAGTTGCAACAAAGTGGTAGGAGTGTACAAAATACACATGCCCTTCCTCGATGCCTTGAACTAACGGTTGCTGCGGATCCGCCCACACGAGCTCATTCCAGCCCATATGCGGAATTTTCAACTCATGTGTGAACCGGACCACTTTTCCTGGAATAATCCCAAGTCCAGCGTGATCGCCTTCCTCTGGCGTTGCATGCTCTTCGGAGGTATCTCCTAAAAGCTGCATCCCGAGGCAAATGCCGAGAAACGGTTTGCCGGAATTCGCCGCCGCCTTCAGCGGTTCAATCCATCCTTGCTCACGCAAATTGTTCATCGCATCGCCAAATGCACCAACGCCTGGTAACACAATTGCTGTCGCTTGCGCTAACAACGTAGGGTCGTCACTGACAACCGGTTCGGCGCCAATTTTTTTCAACGCCTGTGTCACACTATGCAAATTGCCCATTCCATAATCTACAACAACGATCATTTACAGCACTCCCTTGGTGGACGGCACACCCTCCACGCGAGGATCAATCAAAGTCGCTTCATCGAGCGCACGACCAAACGCTTTGAACACCGCTTCGATCATATGGTGCGTGTTGCGTCCATAATGAACGATGACGTGCAATGTTACACGTGCTTCAAGCGCGAATTTCCAAAGAAACTCATGCACGAGCTCAACGTTAAAATTACCAACGATGTTCGACGGATATTCTGCTCGGTATTCAAGGTGCGGACGATTGCTAATATCGATAATCACTTGAGCGAGCGCCTCGTCCATTGGTACGAATACACTTGCATAGCGCTTGATGCCTTTTTTGTCGCCGAGCGCTTCGCGAAGTGCTTGACCGAGCACGATTCCGATGTCTTCGACCGTGTGGTGATCATCAATTTCAATGTCACCATTCGCTTGAAGTTTCAAATCGAACTTGCCGTGTTTCGTGAAAAGATCAAGCATATGATTTAAAAATGGAACATCGGTTTGCAGATCGGCTTGCCCTGTTCCATCGACGGAAAATTGCAACGCGATGTCTGTTTCATTCGTCCTACGCGCAATGCGCGCGCTACGAACATTTTGTTCACTCATTGACCGTTCCCCTCTTTCTCTAGACGCACACGAACCGCTTCTGCGTGACCGTGCAATCCCTCGCACTGCGCGAGTGTGATAATTTGTTTGCCATTTTGTAATAGCGCCTCTTTGGAGTACATCAGCACGCTCGTTTTTTTGATAAAATCATCGACATTGAGCGACGACGAAAAGCGCGCCGTGCCATTCGTCGGCAAAACATGGTTCGGTCCAGCAAAATAATCGCCCACCGGTTCCGGAGTATATGGACCAAGGAATACAGCGCCTGCATGCTTGATTTTGGTTAACGCATTCATCGGGTCTTTCACGAGCAACTCACAATGTTCAGGCGCAACTTGGTTCAATACATCAAGCGCCTCATCCAAATCGCGAACAACGACTATTGTCCCGCGATCTCGAATCGCTACTTCTGCAATCGCTTTGCGAGGCATTTTTTCGAGTTGGCGCGCTACTTCTGCTTGGACTTTTTCTGCGAGTTCACGTGACGGCGTAATTAACGTCACCGGTGATAACACATCGTGCTCCGCTTGCGCCAGCAAATCGACCGCCGCATAGAGCGGGTCCGCCGATTCGTCGGCAACGATCGCAATATCTGTTGGACCGGCAATCATATCGATCGACACCGTTCCGAACACTTCGCGTTTGGCGAGGGCTACATAGATATTGCCTGGACCTACGATTTTGTCGACAGCGGGAATGCTTTCTGTTCCATATGCAAGTGCTGCAACCGCCTGAGCGCCGCCGACTTGATACACTTCGCGGATTCCTACTTCATTTGCTGCGACCAAAATATGCGGATTCATCGACTCCCCATTTTTTCCTGGCGGGGTCACCATTACAATCTTTTCAACGCCAGCGACTTGCGCCGGAATCGCGTTCATCAACACCGATGACGGATATGATGCTGTGCCACCTGGCACATATAAACCAACTCGTTCGAGCGGACGAATCAATTGACCGAGCATCGAGCCATTCGGCTGAAGATCAATCCAAGATTGACGTTTTTGACGTTCATGAAATGAGCGAATGTTTGTCGCTGCCGCGCGAATCGCGTCAACGAACTCTACACTTACCTTTTCATACGCCGCTTCAAACTCCTCATCTGGAACGCGTAATCCATCAAGTACGACACCATCAAATCGTTTCGTAAAATCTCGTACCGCTTCATCGCCGCGAGCGCGTACATCCGCAATCACATCGCGAACCGCTTGCTGTTGTTCGGGCGTTCCGTAATCGACTTCACGCTTCATCGACCATTCGCCGACCGATAAAATTTTCATGCCGTTACACCCTCTCCGATTGCGCCGATTCATTAATAATATGTTGAAGCTGATCACACAAATGCTGAATCGGTTCATTTTTCATGCGATAACTCACACGATTGGCAATCAAACGACTCGTAATATCAAAAATCGTCTCCATTTCGACTAGGCCGTTTTCCCGTATTGTCGTACCGGTTTCGACCATATCCACAATGCGATCTGCGAGTCCAATTAGCGGTGCCAACTCAATGGAGCCATTCAATTTAATGACTTCCACTTGCTGACCGCGTTCACGGAAATAGGCGGATGCGACCGCAGGATATTTCGTCGCAACACGAGGATATATCGGCTGTTCCCAATCTGGCATCCCGATCACCGACATGCGGCAACGCGCAATACCGAGGTCCAGCAATTCGTAAACGTCACGGCCATCTTCCATTAATACGTCTTTTCCGACCACACCGATATCAGCTACGCCATATTCCACATAAGTAGGAACATCGACCGGCTTCGCAAGTATAAACTCCATGTTCGCCGTTGGGATGCTGATGACCAATTTGCGACCTTCTTCAAGATCGATTGGAATATCAAATCCCGCCTTGCGGAACATCTGAATCGCTTGTTTATAAATTCGCCCTTTCGGGACGGCTACCTTCAATGTATCTTTGATCATTTACCTGTCCCCCCAAAAAAACTTTCCACTTCTGAGGCGTTAAATTGAACTAACAAATTCGCTTCAGAAAAACCCGCGCGATCCGAATCCGTAACTGCGTACGTGATCACTGGACGCGAACAGCTGCTTCTTAACTCGCGCGCGCGTAAAAATGCCACCGAACGGGAAACTTCATCATATACAATCACAATTGGCGCTTCCACCGGTGCCGCCTGTTTGTTCCAAAGTTCAAGAATTCGATTTGCCTTTAGCGCAAAACCAGTCGACGGCGCCGGACGATCAAATTGATCGTACAATTGATCATAGCGTCCTCCATTACAAAGCGGGAACCCAAGCGCATTCGAATACCCTTCGAACACAACACCAGTATAGTACGAAAAATCTCCGATCATCGTAAGGTCGAGCATCACAGAATCCGTCACGCCATAATCTTCTAATGCCAACCATACGTTGCGCAAATGTTCAAGCGCCGCTAGTGCAGTCTTGTCATTCGTCAACTTGGCCGCCGAATCACATACTGCGACGGAACCACGTAAACGCGTCAATTCATTCAATCGCTTCGACTGCGCCGGATCAATTTTCATATGCCGCAAACGATCGCTGAATCCGACGAGATTTCGCTGTAAAAGCAATGATTTAAGCGCATCTTGTTCATTGGCATCACCTGGCAACGCCTCTTGAAGTACACCATTCAAAAATCCGAGATGACCAATCGATAACTTAAAATCTGCTACGCCAACGGCATGCAAACTCGCAACCGCAAGCGCAATCACTTCCGCATCCGCCTCAGCTGATGCATCACCGATCAATTCCACGCCTGTTTGGAAAAATTCCGCATCACGGCCCGCTTCTTCTTCTGGCGCGCGAAACACATTCGCATGATAGCTTAAACGAATCGGATGTTTCACCGTGCGCATCATCGACGCTACAACACGTGCAATTGGTGCCGTCATTTCTGGACGAAGCACAAGCGTCTGCCCTTTGCGGTCGAGCAATTTAAAAAGTTTATGGTCAGGCGTAGCACTAGCAGCCCCAACCGTATCATAATATTCTAATGTAGGCGTCATCACTTCACGGTAACCCCATGTCGTCATACATGAAATTACAGCTTGCTGTATCGCCCGCAGTTTTGCTACCGCATCCGGTAACAAGTCTTTTAGTCCGACCGGTTTCTCAAATCCTTTCGGTTGAAACAAGAAACTCACCTCATCATCTTTTCGTAACAACTCGTTGTGTCTTACTTTTCGCACGAAACACGCAATTCACTTTAGTGCGGTAAATTACTAACACAATAAAGTAAGCATCTTATTTTAGCACGCATTTTTAACCTTTTGCAACCTTATGAAGCGTGAAGTAAAATGAATATGTAGTAGCTGTTACACGATTGTGAACAGATCCTCCATACCATAGAAGGAGTACATTTTATGCAAAGTACAGTCATGACCCTCGCCGTCCATGATTTAACATTGTTTCTGGGAATTTTCGTAGCCGGAATCATTGGAGCGCGCGTTGCAAGTTTATTAAAATTGCCCGATGTCGTCTTATTTTTGCTGCTCGGAATCGCACTCGGACCAGCATGCTTGGGCTTCGTTAATTTAAGTAGCGGAAGTTTGTTAAACACCTTAATTTTATTATTTGGAGCTTCATTTATTATTTTTCATGGCGGTTTGATGATTCAGTGGAGAATATTAAGAAATGTTTGGGTAACAATTTCGCTTTTATCGGTCACTGGTTTATTGATCACAGTAATCATTACCGGCATTGGCGCTTCATGGATTCTTGGGATTCCAACGATTAGCGGATTATTACTCGGTGCGATTTTGGCATCTACGGATCCGGCGGCACTTGTGCCAATCTTTCAAGCTTTCCCGATTCGTGAGCGTGTGGCTCAGACCGTGATCGCGGAGTCAGCCTTTACAGATGCTACCGGCGCGATTTTGACAACAGTGATCCTTGGCATTATTGGTGTAAAAGCGACGGAATCAGTTCCCTCACCTACATTTGACGCATCTACTTTTTTGCACGCTTCAGGTACTTTTTTTTGGCTGGCTGGAGGAGGAATCGCGGTCGGATTCGCAGTCGGTATGGTATGTGCGGCCATGCTTTCATTCCGAAGAGGCGGGATTTTTCAAGAATATGCACCGACCGTCGCCATTTTGGCTGTACTCGGTGGATATTTAGTTGCTGAAGAAATTCACGTGAGCGGTTTTATGAGTGTATTTACAGCAGGAATTGTGCTTGGCAACTCAGTTCGTTTTAAAATGGCCTTGTTGCACGATCAGATGAAACAATTACACGATTTTATTGATCCCATTTCACTCAAAATGCGTATGTTGATTTTTATTTTCCTTGGTAGCCAAGTCGACTTCGGACTGATTAGCGATTATGGTTGGCAAGCACTCGCAGTTGTACTCGTGTTTATGTTTATTGCGAGACCGATTACGGTATTATTTAGCCTTGTTCCAGACCGCACGGTCAAATGGACGCTCCGTGAAATGATCTTTTTTTGCTGGACACGCGAAACTGGCGTTATCGCAGCTGCTTTAATTGGAATGATTGCAGGAACCGGACTAAAAGAAGCGAAATTATTCTCAGCGGTCATCTTTGTCGTTATTTTGGCAACCCTTCTCGTTCAAGCGAGTACAACTCCTTGGTTAGCTAAAAAACTCGGATTACTGGAAGATCAATCATAATCGACAGGGGCTGACCTGCATGACTGATTCCAAAATTTCACCGATGCTCATATTTAATGGTAAAGCGGAGAAAGCGATGAACTACTATCTTTCGATCTTTAACCCATCCGGCATGTTGCATTTGTTTCACCAACCAAACGGTAAAGTCATGCACGCACTCTTTCAAATCAAAGGGCAGAAATTTATGGCTATTGATAATATGAATAAAGAGGATCATCCCTTTACTCATGCCGTCTCGCTTTTTGTAGAATGCGATACGGAAGAGGAAATTCATACGTGTTTCGAGATGCTATCTACCGGCGGCAACGTGATGATGCCTCTCGCAACAACGCCTGTAAGCAAAAAATTCGGCTGGGTACAAGATAAGTTCGGCGTATCTTGGCAATTGAATTTGCGCAAAAATTAAGCGGTCAAAACAACAAAAACCGGCAGCCACATGGACAAGAAATCCATGTAACTCCCGGTTTTTTATTTTCGATATCCGAAATAAACTTCGTTGCACATTCGCCGTCTGCATTTCCATGCCCTGCGCACGGTTGCGCTCGATTTTATTGATTTGATCTTTTCATTCTCCATACGATCAAACCCGTGATCACCAAAATCGCAACAAATCCAATGGCTGTCCACTGATATTCCTGAACTTTATTGACGTTCTGCTGGGCTGGAACTATCGCTTGGGGAATGATTTGATCGGATGCTTTTGGTGAAGTCCTTGTTATCACCTTCGGCACATCCACAACAAACGCATAGTTCCCCTTGGATGAATGACCATCCACCGATATTACAATCCATTCCACCTGATACGTTCCATTCGTAAGTTCCGGAATATCAAGCACAAGCTGGGCATTCGAACTCCCACGCCGAAGTTGTTCCACATTCACTTCACGATGATTTGCATCCATAAGATGAATCGAACTCACGTCTGCCTCTACACCTTCTGAAAAACCCAGAACAATTTGTTTCGGTGATTGTTTCACAATTTCATCTGCGAATGGCGAAGAAACATTCAGCTCCGAATGCGCAAATGCAAATCCACAACCTTGTCCATCAATAATCAGCATAATTATGATAAGACTAATCAAGAAGCACTTAATATTCTTCATGTTCGATTTCCCATCCTAAAATTATTGATTTGCATTAACATATGCAATAATTCCGTCCGCAATTGCTCGTGCAAATTTTTGTTGTGTTTTAGAGGAATATAATGTTGCTTCCTCTTTTTTATTGGACATATATCCAAGTTCGATCAAAATCGCTGGTACCGAGTTGTTTCTCAGCACATAATCATTCGCCCTCAGTACATGGCGGTCAGTTGATTTTACGGTGCGAATCATCGATTTATGGACGGTTAGCGCAAGTTTACGGCTATCTTTTTTCAAATAGTACGTTTCCGTCCCATGCAACGAGCGTTTTTTGCTACTATTTCCATGAATTGATACAAATAACGAAGCTCCAACTTGTTTCGCAAATTGTGCCCGCTTCGCAAGTGTGATGAATTGATCATTCGACCTGGTCATTACTGGATGAATTTCAGGCACGCGTAATAAAATACTCCGCACCATTTTTGCGATATTCAATGTTAACACTTTTTCGTATCGATTTCGTGTACTGATTGCACCAGAATCTTTTCCGCCGTGCCCTGCATCAATCACAACATTAATAAGTTTCGCAACCGATTTATGCTTTTTTTTCGTCGCCGCTTCCGCAAAATCATGGGTTGGGCATAGCATAAATAAGATGATTACCAATATCATTTTAAATACACGATTCATAATTAACAGATCCTTTCGTACAAGCAACTCCGTTAATTGTCGCATACTCTGTTCGTTTCGCAATAGCTTATTTATATGGAAAAATCGCCTGGATCCGGTATACAGCACCGAAACAGGCGATCACATCGTTTATACAAGTTGCACTTCTTCCAACAACACAACACCGCGTTCCGATACATCAAACCGCACCGATCCTCGCGTTACAAATGCATAGTGATCTGAATAAGCTTCGCGAATCAATGCACCTTCATGAAAAACTCCGCGAACAGGCAATAACACGTGACCTCGCATGCCGAATCCAACCATCACAACATCTTGTTCAAAGCGTCGCACAAAAACATACGGTTCTCGTAATACCATTTGGTGTGAACCCGCACCAACCGACTGATGTCGCCTGCGAAATGCAATTAGAATTCCCCAATGATTGCGTAATGACTCGTCCAACTCATTCCACGGCATCATTGAACGATAACATTCTGGCGCCGGTCCAGTGATTACTTTACGACCAATTTCATCGCCATATTCGATCTGCACCGCCCCCGGTGCAAAGATCAGCATTGCCGCCCCATCGTATAAACGCACACGATCGAACAATCCATCATCATGCGAAGAAACATAACTTAGCACTTGATACGCGTCTTTGCCGTTGATTAATCGCGCTTGTTCTGCGTAAATATCTTCTATTTTCCAGTGATCTTTTAATCGATTGGAAAATGAAAAATTAATTTTTGCATCAAACCCATTCGCAAAGTATTCATCTCGTACCAAGCCATGTCCGTACGCTTCAGCAACCATCCAAAACTCCGTATCATCTAACACTGCCTTTGGATTCGCAGCCTTCCATTCACGTAATGCCGCTATGGATTCCTCTTTAAGCAACTTCCACGCAGGTAACTCGACATTACGCGCAGTATCCACTCGAAACCCATCGATGCCGTCGAGCCGAATCCAATCCGTCAGCCATTTAATCAAATAATTCCGCACCGTTGGCTTCATAGCGCGTTTCGCAAAAAAATCATCGCATGACCTTTGCTCTTGTGTCGTTCGAACCGCTCCCCACTTTTTAATGAGCAACGGTGGTAACTCCACTTCGACATCACATTCCGTATAAAAATCTGGCAAACCATCGACATTCATCGTGTACTCATCATTACCTGGCGGTGCATACCCAGGTAAATTTGCTCGAATCCAATCCGTACCCCAAAACTTCGACCATGCATCTTGCGTTTGCTCTGATGAATCAATCCATTCATTCAGAACATCTGGATACAACCCCCGCGTAGTTTTGCTATCCATAAATTTACGCCAACCAGGTTTCAATTTTCCGAATTCAAAATGAAGAATGTCCAGCATCGTCCCATAGCCTGGATGATTCATAACAATGTCTACGATCACACGGAGTCCGCGAGCGTGTGCCTCCGCGACAAATTCACTCCACTGTTCTCGCGTTCCAACGTTCGAATCAATGGACGTCCAATCTTGAATCCAGTAACCGTGATAACCATAATGATGAAAATAGCCGTCTTGCTCGTTACCTCCAACAACCCAGCCATGTACTTGTTCAAACGGCGCGCTCACCCATAACGCATCCACGCCAAGAGAACAAAAGTACCCCTCACGCACTTTTTGTGTTAACCCGATCAAATCTCCGCCGTGAAACGAACCAATCGCACCTGACGGATGGATAATACGACCTAGCGTATCAATGCCACGCCGGTAGGAATGATTCGTTTCCTTGTTCCCATCACAAAAACGATCAATCAACAAATGATAAATCACTGCATTTTTCCAGTGAAATATCTTACGTTTCTTCGTGCTATTATCCGAGCCGGATCGCTGTCCGGGAAATGGTTTGTCTGTAGCCATCCAATATGTTCTCTCCATCTAGCTTCTCTTTCTAGAAGATGAAACAAATGATAGCACAATTTTACATATTTGTGTGTTGATTCGGTAATATTTTTGAAGTTACACGAAAACCATTGGAATCATCGGCCCAACTCACCGAAACCATCACTCACTTCAACAATTTTTGGCACACATCTCGATCCGTACGAATTGATTTCTCAACATACACGAGCGGTAACTCCAATTGAACATAGTCCCCGATCACATGAATCGTTTCTAAGTTCAAACCTAGCACACCTGGTTTCCAGAAACTTGTTGCAGACGTATTACTTGTATCCAACGACTTTAACATCGTAATCAATGCTTGATCATCGTAGTTTTCGTTGATGTATTTAACACCTTCTACCACAACGTCCCGATCGGTTCCATCTGGAACTTGATATTCTCGAATCAGCTTTATTAGCGATTCATCCGCTGTTACACAATCACTGAACGCAAGTGACTTCCCAGTGCTCAAATCATAGGTGAACGTGCGATACAAATTATTCGGATGCGCCGCCCCTTTGTAAGATTCATAGGCAGAATAAGCAATACTTAGTACATCATTTGACTGCAAAAGCACTTTAAACGTCTGCTCAAAGGTTGCATCCGCATCAATCGCCGACTCATCTGTTGGTAATGTCGTTTGATCAGAAAATCCGGCCATTGCCAATAGGTCTTTGCGGATTTGCTCATTTAGTGCATCTTCGATCGATTTGTCTGACAATCCATCCAGTTGGGGAACAGTCAATTTGTACCCTTTTGCCATTTCAACAACTGAACTGATTTGATACGGACGAACCGTCGGTTCCGGTGAAGATACCGCCGTCTCTTTAGGCGTTTCTGTATTCACAGGCAGTACGGTAACTTGTACATCAGTCGCTATCCTCGATTGATTTGCACAACCAGAGCAGATTAGCAGCAATGCAAACACCGCTAACAAAAACTTCATTTTCGACATACGTCACTCTCCGATTTTTTATTTACGTTTCCATCCTACGATTATACCTTACCATAGTAAATCGACTTTTCAGCTTAAAAAACGAGTTTTTCCCCCATCGGATCTGATGGTTCAACTATTTTTTTGTGCGTAACATACTGAATCACGATACAAACAACTAAAATCCCAAGCAAAATGGCAGACGCAATCTCCGTTCCATTTTCTAAACCAAGCCCGCCTTTTTCATGCGGTTTAATTAAATAATCACCAAATGTAGCTCCGAACGGCCGCGTTAACACAAACGCTAACCAAAACAACGCGACTTGGTTGATACTCGTAAACCAATACGCCAACAACACCAATGAAAAATAGGAAAGGAATTAAATTATTATTAAACGAATGTTAATTTATCATTGTCGTCATCGTTGAGTCAAAAAAATCCCCCGCATTCTTGATGCGAGGGATTAATCACTTCATTAATTCAACTGAGCCACTCGAGTCAAACTTCACGCGTCGAGATGGATTGTTGTTCAATTTTACATTCATAATTTTTACTTTATGATCTTCCGCAGCAATTGCCTGCCAGTCGCCCGGCAACCCTAACTCATTCGACGCTAAGAATACGTTTTTCTCTGCATTTGCCTCTTCAATCGTCGCCCATGTTTTTACACCGTAATATTCCAAATCATACACATTGATTAACATCGCTGATGCGATTTCTTCTGTCTCATTTTTACGTAATACAACCAGCACACCCGACACTCCCTCGAATATCTCTATAAATTTCAAATTCCCGTCAATATTACCCATTATAACTATGAAATTTGTTACATCAAGCGCCAATCCAAAAATGGTAATATAATTTCTAACTTGAATTAAAAAAATGAAGTGAGGTTGCTCCTATGTCTAACATAACAAAAATCGCCATGATCGGCACCGGCGCCGTCGGTTCAACGGCCGCTTACACATTACTTCTTCGCGATCGTATGGATGAATTGGTGCTTATCGATGCCAATCATCAAAAAGCGGTCGGCGACGCACTCGATATGAATCATGGCATGCCCTTTCTCGGGCGTGCACGAGTATGGGCTGGAACCTATGAAGATTGTAAAGATGCTGATTTAATCATAATTACAGCCGGCGCAGCACAAAAAATCGGTGAAACGCGCTTAGATCTTTTGAAACGCAATGCATCGATTTTCGAAAATATCATTGGAGAAGTAATCAAATACAATCAAGATGGAATTTTCCTGATCGCCACGAATCCCGTGGATATCATGAGTGCGGTCACATTAAAAATTTCTGGTTTTCCATCGAGCCGCGTCATTGGCACGGGAACATTGCTGGATAGTGCGCGCTTTCGCTATTTGATCGGTAAAGAACTCGACCTTGACCCGCGCAGCATTCATGCACATATCATCGGCGAACACGGTGATACCGAACTCCCCGTATGGAGCATCGCGAACGTAGCTGGAACGACATTAACACTCGACGAACCGGTCAAAGCTGATATTTTTGATCATACAAAAAATGCCGCATACGAGATCATCCAAGCAAAAGGTGCAACTTTTTATGCGATCGCCCTAGCGATTGACCGGATTGTCGCGGCCATTTTGCGAAATGAAGGCAGTGTGCTCAATGTTTCCACGTTACTAGAAAATTACCACGGGGAGTCCGGCGTGTACTTAGGTGTTCCTTGTGTTGTCGATCGCACCGGCGTGCGGAATGTGTTGCCCATTTCGATGTCTGACGATGAAAAGCGTCTTTTCCAAGCATCCGCAGCAAAAATTCGCGAAACCATCATTTCACTGAACTTGCATTAACCATCAAATTTAAAAATTTGCATCACTGCGCTGTACACGATACCATAAAAGAAATCATCTTGATTTCGGAGGAATATCGATGTACGGCGCTCCCAATTTTCCATATGCAAAAAAAATCATGTTGCTCGGTTCTGGGGAACTTGGTAAAGAAGTTATTCTTGAAGCACAGCGGCTCGGCATTGAAACAATCGCCGTCGACCGATACGAACACGCGCCCGCGATGCAGGTCGCACATCGCTTTCATGTCATCGATATGCTCGATGAACAAGCACTTCGCAATGTTATCGCCTTAGAAAAGCCAGACTTCATCGTGCCGGAAGTAGAAGCAATCAACACAGCACTTCTTGTTGATCTCGAAGCACAAGGTCAATGTGTGATCCCAACTGCCAAAGCATGTCAGCTTACAATGAACCGAGAAGGCATTCGTCGTCTCGCTGCAGAAGAACTCGGATTACCAACTGCAAACTATGAATTTGCTGACTCCTTAGCGCAACTTCGAGCGGCTGTCGAGCAGATTGGACTCCCTTGCGTCATTAAACCGATTATGAGTTCATCTGGCAAAGGTCAAAGTATATGTCGTACCGAATCAGACATCGAGACATCGTGGACCTACGCCATGGAAGGCGCACGAACCAAATTACCACGCGTCATTGTAGAAGAATTTATTCATTTCGAATCCGAAATCACTCTGCTAACTGTGCGATCCGTATCAGGAACATTTTTCTGCCCACCAATCGGTCATGTTCAGAAAGACGGAGACTACATCGAATCGTGGCAACCACACGCGATGACTGCCGTTCAACTTGAAAGATCTCAATCCATCGCTCAAACGATTACCGACGCGCTCGGTGGTCGCGGAATTTATGGCGTTGAACTTTTCCTCGGTCCAAATGATCAAGTGTGGTTTAGTGAAGTGTCCCCACGTCCGCATGATACAGGGATGGTCACGATGGTCAGTCAGGAATGGTCAGAATTTGCATTGCATGTTCGTGCAATTCTCGGCTTCCCAATCGAATCCATTCGCCAATGGACACCAGGGGCGAGTTATACGTTAAAAGCTACGCAATCGATGGAACATTACCAAGTATCTGGTGTCACTGAAGCGCTAACCGTTCCGGGGACACAAGTGCGTGTATTTGGTAAACCATCTGCATATCCAGGACGCCGTATCGCAGTTGCATTATCTAGTGGCGAAACGGTTTCACAGGCAAGGGAACGGGCAAAAGAGGCTGCGGACAAATTGGGCTTAATTTAATATGGAATTGCATAAAAAAAAGGCGCCGTCAACTTGCGGCGCCTTTTTGTTTATTCTTTTATATCCGTTATCACCGAACATCCTACCTGACAAGATTTTTGTACCGAACACGATGCGCATTTACCTTGCTTGCTTTTCTGCACGTAACGCACGATTGTCCACGCCGCATATCCAAAAATCAATACGCCTACCAAAATATTAAACAACACCGCATTCACCTCCGATGACTACACGCCAAACCCGAGCAACTTCCCGCCTTGATATACGACCAACGCCAAAATGTACGCAATAACGAGCGCATAGCCCACAGAAAACCACGTCCATTTTGTCGAACCCGTTTCCTTCCGGATCACTGCCACCGTCGCAAGACAAGGAACATATAGTAATACAAATACCATAAAAGAATATGCGCTTAGCGGTGTAAAAGCCTGGCCAATTGCAGTTGCTAATGTCCCCGCGTCAGGTGCAGCATAAATAATATTCATCGTAGAAACGACCACTTCTTTTGCCAAAAATCCAGTAATTAGCGCAACGCCTGCTTGCCAAGTTCCAAAACCGATCGGTGCAAATACAGGAGCAATCCACCCACCGATGATCGCGAGTAAACTTTCATTCATTTGGACATGCGCACCTGTTGGTCCAAGATAACTAAGCAACCAAATGAGCACGGAACCTCCGAAAATAAATGTTCCTGCTTTTCGTACGAAGCCCTTTCCTTTTTCCCACGTACTTCGCCACAACGTTTTCCATTGGGGAACGCGATAAGGAGGCAACTCGATAAAGAACATCCCCGTACCACTTACCCCTGCAAATAGCGAAAACACCTTGGCCAGTACGAGTGCAACAATGATGCCCAGCAAATACAGGGAGAATACAACCATCGATTGATTCGCCGCAAAAAACGTTCCTGCAAACAAACTGTATACCGGCAAGCGTGCCGAACACGACATTAACGGCGTCAATAAAATCGTAAACAATCGCTCGCGCGGCTGTTCGATCGTCCGAGCCGCCATAACACCAGGCACATTACACCCAAATCCGATGATCATTGGAATAAATGCCTTGCCATTTAATCCGAACAATTGCATGATTCGATCCATCACAAACGCAACTCGTGCCATATATCCGGAATCTTCGATAAATGAAATCATCATAAACAACAAAAAGATTTGCGGCACAAATACAAGCACTCCGCCAACGCCACTGATAATTCCATTTGTGATAACTGCAATGATAAAATCTGATGCACCTTGCGAAATTAAAAACTGGTTCATCCAAGGCGAAACATCCTGATCTAACCATATGGACAACACATCGGAAAGCGGTGTTCCAACCCAATCGAATGTCACCTTAAAAATTAAAAACATAAATATCAAAAAAACGGGAGCTCCGAGCAATGGATGTGTGACAATACGATCTAGTTGCTGTGTACGCGTAACCATACGCGCGTTTACTCGCTGTTCCACCACTTGAACCATATCTGAAATGAGTACGGATCGAACCATTCGGAAATATTGAGATAACGATTTGACAGATTGAATCTCAATAATTTGTTCTTCTAAAGTAATGCGGTGTCCGTTCAATTGGTCGAGCAATCCCCGAACCGTTAACCAGCTTTCTACGGCAGCATTTCCTTCTAAATACTGAATCGCAATCCAACGTGCTGGCACAGTATGCTCATCGCCTACGATTTTCTCGATTTGAAGGATCATCGGTTCAACAAGCGGACCATAATCAATAAAAAAAGACGGTTTCGTTTCTCCGCCCAATCGTGTAATCTCAGTTTTCACATCATTGCATCCTTCTCCGGATCGCGCAATGATTGGTGTAACAGGTATGTTCAATTGTTCGGCCAACTTCACTGCATCCACTTTAATTCCGCGATTGCGCGCCACGTCAATCATATTTAATGCAATTAACATTGGCTTCTGCAGTTCTAGTAGTTGCAATGTTACATACAAACTCCGATTAAGCTGGGCTGCATCGACAATATTCAAAATGCCATCAACTGGCACTTCCAGTAAGCAATTCGTAACGACTGCTTCGTCTGCCGACACTGGATTAATCGAATACAAACCGGGTAAATCAATGATCTGCTCTTCAGAAACACCGGACAGAACACCAACTTTTTTCTCAACAGTAACACCCGGCCAATTTCCTACATATTCATAAGAACCTGTAATGCTATTAAAAAGCGTAGTCTTCCCGCAATTCGGGTTCCCGACAAGTGCCGTTTGTTTCATACTCGTTCCACCTGGATACATGCCGCATCGTTCCGGCGAATACAAATCGATTGATTTGCACATTCCAAAGCGACTGGTCCACCTAATGGCGCCTTACAAGTGATCAAAATTTCTGCATCTTCAGCAATGCCCATATCCATCAAACGACGGCAAAGCATTTCATTCTCAATGCAAATCTCCTTCACTTTCGCTTTCATCCCCGGTTTCAGTTCGTTAAGGAACATCATCTACACCCATCCGTTCGTATCATCATATCGTTGAGAATGATTATCAATATCTTTTCATATAATATCAGATTTTCAGCCATAAAGTAAAGGACATCGGTCACTCCAAACGAAAAAGACCGTTTTCGCGGACATAATTTCTCCACGAAAACGGTCTTCAACAAGCAGATTTATTTCGGTGCTTGCATTTCACCGAAAAAGCTTGCTAAGAAGTGCACAAGCCATGATTTTTTTGTTAGAATATTCTGCTCCATCAGGATCCATTTTCTCAATTGATCAAAATTTTCTTGCTCAATTGCAGAAATGGTGGATCCATAACGGTATTGACCATCTGGCGTTGCAAATTCGTTCACCAATTTTACTTTCGCTTCAATATTGTATTCTTTTTCCTGAATGAAAATTTTGTGTACGCTGCTCAGATCTTGCATTTTTACTGGAGTCACAATCCCGAAGCCATTAAAACTGACATCAAGAATCGAGATATTTGTTAATCCAGGTACACTCGGATTCATACTTTTGATTTTACCGGGAACGTTCACAGTATACCGCGTAAACTGACGACGATCATTTAAAAACGTAGACTGATGCAACGGAATCAATAAAAATAACGTTGAATTGGTCTTTTTTACGATCGGCGCACAAATTTTGTTATCATCCTGCTTAAGAAAAACGATATCGCCCACACGATAACTAGATGTTCCAGATATGCTCACTTCAAGGATCTCTCCTTCAAAGTTAACGGCCTCACACATTGTGGAGTTTTCCTTAAACAGAAGTTCAAATTGAGCCATGAGTGATTCCTCTTTTCCGTCTGAAAAGGTATTGCTTTATAATTCAACTTCATAATTGTATTTTCCTGCTATCCAATTAAAAAAAGGATATTTTACAATCCATTTAGATTGTAAAATATCCTCTCCTTTACTAGCGATTAATTGTATTTTCTTAAATCAATTTTAGAGAAAATGGTGTGTACCAAATTGTGAAACCAAGATTTTTTAGAAATCACATTTTGTTCCGTCAAAATGAATTTACGCAACAAATCAAAACAATCTTGATCGATGAACGTAACTACTGTCCCGTAGCGCATTCCATTCGATACTTGCGTTCCATTGATGATGTTCAATTTTGCTTCAATAGTTTTGTTGTCAAAATCGAAGAAAATTTTCTCAAGCGTGCTGTTCTCCGCAAAGCGTTGAGCAACAATAAACCCGAATCCTTTCAGACTCACGTCCGTCATTTGCACATCATAAACAGCGTGCATGCCGGATTCGTTCACTTTAATTTTCGCAGGCACATCCACGTTATAACGTGGGAAGTTTCGACGGTCATTTAAGAAAGTATCCATCGTCAACGGCACCAATACGTAAATAGAGTTACTACTTTTACGCACGATTGGAGCACTTTGGCGTTGTCCACCTTGTTGGAGGAAAATCACATCGCCTACCTTGAAATTCGTCACACTACTTAACCCAACTTCCAATACTTCCCCTTCAAAACTGAGCAATGTACAGTCTTGAACCAATTGTCCATAACGAAGCTCCAATTTATCCATTGGAATCCCCCCTCAAGCATTATTATAATTTTAAATGAATATTCACAATCTTGCAACAAATTCGTTGCGCATCGGACAAATATACTTCGTACTTTCCGATGAGAATCGACAAGACCTTAATTTATTTAATTCCACATAGCACTTCTAAATCCTTCAACGTTTTCACCCAAAATGTTGGCTGATATTTTTCTAGCTCATCTTTCGTTTTTAGTGACCATTCAACCGCAACTGTGCTAATCCCTGCCGCCCGTGCACTTGCCAAATCTGCTGAACTATCACCGACCATTAGTAATTGACTCGGCATCAAATTCATATTTTTCATAGCAACGCGCATCGGTTCCGGATGCGGCTTCGGATTTCGTACATCTTCGATGGTAACCATCGATTCAAAATGATGCAATACTTTGTATAAACTTAATCCCAATTCGGAAGTGTAGCGCATTTTCGACGTCACTACTCCTAGGCGATATCCCGCCTGATGTAATGACATGATCACTTCTTGCAAATCCGGAAACGGCTTCACATATCGATCGTGATTATACAAATTGAACTTGCGATAAATTCTAACGAGATCATGAACATCTTCACGCCCGGTAAATCGGCGCATTTGTTCCCAAAGTGGCATGCCCATTAACGGAATCATATCTTCGCGACTCCACTGCTTAATTCCTGCTGTTTCAAACACATGTTCAAAAGATCTCAAAATTAAATCATTCGTATCAATTAATGTTCCATCCAAATCAAATAAAATTGCTTCCCATCGTTTGCCGCTCATACCGTCATCCCGCTTTTCTTTGCTTCAACTTTTGAAGACACAACCGGATCAGAATATTTCGGTAAATTCATCGTTTTCCGACGTACCACAATTAGCGTAATTACCACAATTAAAATGATCATTGAAATTAATTGCGCCATACGCACATTTCCATCTGGCAACGCCCCAGCTTCGAACATGCCATTTAGCGGAGACCATAACCAATTAAAAAATGTTGCAACCGAATTCGGCAACGTTACCGTCAAACTATCCGTACGGAACCCTTCCACATAAAAACGCCCTAGTGAATACCATCCAAAGTAAATCAGCAACAATTCCCCAGCACGAATCCAGTTCGTTCGACGAATGATAAACAAAACAATAATCCCTATGATATTCCACAACATCTCATACAAAAATGTCGGATGATGAAAAACACCACCAATGTTCATTTGTGCAACAATCCAATTCGGCAAATGTAACTGGTCTCGCAAAAACGATTCACTTACCGCACTGCCGTATGCTTCCTGGTTCATAAAATTACCCCAACGCCCAATAATTTGACCGATAATTAAGCTCGGCGCACAAATATCAGCCACCCGCCAAAAATTATAACCATTTCGCACAATCACCGCACCACCACCAATTAAGGCCCCAATCAGTGCTCCATGAATCGCAATTCCGCCATGCCAAATCGAGAGCATGTCTCCAAGCGAGTGATAATCCTTCAAATTAAATAAAACATAATAGACTCGAGCACAAAGCACTGCGGTGGGCAATCCGATTAAAACGATATCCATAAAAAAATCGGCGGGCAATTTAAAACGTCTTCCTTCGATAATCGCAAGCAAAAGTCCCATAAACGCACCGGTCCCGATTAGCAATCCGTACCACCGTATGTCAATAAACCCCAATGAAATTGCTATCGGATTATACATTTTGCTCTCCCCGTCTCTCTATCAAAACTCAATCGCTATCTTCCATCTCTTCATTCATCGTTTCTGTTAACTTATTTGCAAATTGAAGCGCGGCGTTATACCCCATCCGTTTGAGACGATAATTCATTGCAGCCACTTCAATGATGACCGCCAAATTCCGTCCCGGTCTTACCGGAATGGTCACTTGTGGAATACTCGTATCTAATATTTTTGTCGTCTCTTCATCGATTCCTAAGCGATCATAGCTTTTGTCTGGTTGCCAGTTCTCCAGTCGAACAATGACCGTCACACGTTTTTCATTCCTAACCGCACCTGCTCCAAATAACGTCATAACGTTGATAATGCCAACCCCACGAATCTCCAACAGGTGTTTAATTAATTCAGGCGCAACTCCAAATAAAATATGATCTGTCGTTTGTCTGATTTCTACCGCATCGTCGGCAATTAAGCGATGCCCACGTTTCACGAGCTCAAGTGCGGTTTCGCTCTTTCCAATTCCGCTACTGCCCATAATTAAAACGCCAATACCATAAACGTCTACAAGCACACCATGAACAGTCGTACGCGGTGCTAAATCATTTTCAAGAAATCCAGTAATCCTGCTCGAAAGAATTGTCGTTGCGATCGGGCTACGCAAAACAGGAATACCCGCTTTTTCAGCTGCCGCACAAATTTCCAACGGAACTTCTAGATTCCTACTAATACAAATACACGGCGTCACATCATCAAACAATTGTTTTGCACGCTCGGATTTCTCATCTTCTGATAATGTCTGAAAAAAACTCAATTCCGTCCTGCCCAGAATTTGCACGCGTTCGCTCGGATAATATGTAAAATATCCTGCCATTTCTAGCCCAGGACGATACAAATCTGGAACAGTAATGTTTCGTTTTAGGCCACCTGTACCAGCGACAACTTCCATTTTGAAATGATTAACGAGTTCAGAAACTTTCACTTTCGCTGACAAGAACAATCATTCCTCTCCCGATATGTGTTAAAAAAGCACCGGAAGATACCCTCCGGTGCAATTGTGATCAAACTTATTTGCTTAAACCATAATGTTCAGGACCAAGAATTGCGCGTTGCGAGTCTTTGTCAAACAAATGTACTTTATCTGTGTCAATCGCAAGGCTAATTGAAGAACCTTCTTCCAAACCTTGACGAGGGTTAATCCGTGCAACCACTGGCTCAGTACCAACGCCAGTAAGGTATAAATACACTTCAGCACCAAGATTTTCTTTCACGTCGATTTGCGTATAAATCACACTTCCTGGATTTGCGCGGATATAATCAGCATCATCCAAAATATGCTCCGGACGAATGCCAAGAATTACCTCGGAATTTACGAGACCTTTCTCGATCAAGGCTCTTGCTTTTCCGTCTGGCATTACAAGATCAATTCCATTCGCGCGGAACGTTACTTTTCCCGTTTGATTTGTTACAACACCACTAATAAAGTTCATCGCTGGTGATCCGATAAATCCTGCAACAAAAATATTATGTGGATATGTGTAAATGTTATCCGGTGTATCTGCTTGTTGAACGATACCATCCTTCATAACAACGATCCGATCGCCCATCGTCATTGCTTCGATTTGGTCATGTGTAACATAAATGATTGTCGTTTGCAGACGTTTATGCAATTTACTAATCTCAGCGCGCATTTGAACGCGAAGTTTCGCATCAAGATTTGATAACGGCTCGTCCATCAAGAACACTTGTGGTTCACGAACGATCGCGCGTCCCAAAGCAACACGTTGACGTTGTCCACCGGACAATGCTTTTGGTTTACGCTCTAACAAATGGGAGATATCCAAAATTTGCGCCGCTTCGCGAACGCGAAGATCGATTTCTGCCGGCTTAAAATTACGCAATTTCAAACCAAATGCCATATTCTCATAAACAGTCATATGTGGGTACAACGCGTAGGATTGGAAAACCATCGCAATGTCGCGGTCTTTTGGCGCAATGTCGTTAACCAAACGATCGCCAATCCACAATTCTCCGTCAGTAATATCTTCAAGTCCTGCGATCATACGAAGCGTCGTTGATTTACCGCAACCGGATGGTCCAACAAGAACGATAAACTCTTTGTCTTTGATTTTAAGATTGAAATCATTAACGATAATTGCACCATTACCATAACGCTTATAAATATTATTTAACTGTAAGCCTGCCATTTGGAATTGGCCTCCCTTAATCTATCGATCTTTTTATCTTTACCTCGACTATCATAACCCTGCCCCATGGTTTTTTCCATATACAAAACAAACAAAAATAATTATTTATTTTTTGTGTAATTTGTATAGGATCAAACCAATCCGTAAAAGCATTAAATCCTCTAATCGACGCGGATCTAAGCCGAATTGCGTGTGTATTTTTTCAAGCCGATACAATAATGTATTGCGATGAATAAACAATCGCTTTGACGCCTCGCTACTATTCGCATCCGATTGCAACCACACACGGATCGTCTGTTCTAATTCTTCATCATCTGCCAGTACTTGGTGCCACTTGGCCATTGCGCCCAATTGATTTAACCATTGCACTTGTTGCGCAGCGCTCAGGGACATGATCAATTGTTCCGTCTGAAACGCCCATATACCATGCACTGGTTCTTCAGGAATCCATTGTTTTACCCATTGGCCCATTCGCTTCAATGCAAAAATCGCTTGCAATAGCGTAGAACCATCCCGGTCCACGTCTCCGCCACTAGATCGAAACCATCGTTTCGGTCGCTCCGCCAAAATAAATGAATGCTGACCAAGTTCTTCTAGCAGCACGGCATGAATCCCCTGTGCATGTTCAAGCATTTGTTCGAGCATTGCCGAGACTCGCGTGCTTTTCGTGGAAGGCAATAACACAATCCATTCGTCATCATCAATTTGATATACATGAACATAGAGGAAATCAGCAAAATAACGATTCAGCAACGACTGTAAAATTGTGTCCTCCAAATGATCATGGGATTTTATCCATATAAATCCAAACGGATGTTCCAGCCCTAATCCGATTAACGATTCGCCTGGTATCGACCAATTAGACATACCACTTTTCACAGCTCTACGAAGCCACTGTCCAAACCCATCTCCCGGTTGAGACGTTTGCCTACGCGCATTCGAGACCGCTTGCAAGACATGCGTAATTGCCGCTTCCTGCTCTTCTGTCAATGTGATTCCATCCGCATGCCAAACCGTCGATCCAGAATCAACTCCCGGACCGACCGTCCACTCCCCGCCATACTGTGCTTTTAACCCTTGTGCGACTTGCATCCAAAACTTATCCATCCTTCACGCTCCTAGAACGCCTCGGAAATAACTTTCCCTTGTAAAAAATTCAGCAAATAATCAGGTCCCCCTGCCTTGCTGTCTGTTCCCGACAATCCAAATCCGCCAAAAGGATGTACCCCAACCAACGCACCAGTACATTTGCGGTTAAAATATAAATTCCCAACATGAAAATGTTCCCTAGCATATGCCAAATGATTACGATTCCGACTAAATACCGCACCCGTTAATCCATATACCGTATCATTTGCGGCTGCAATCGCTGCTTCAAAATGCTCCACTCGGTGAAACGAAAGGATTGGTCCAAACAATTCTTGTTGAGCCAACATTCCTTCTAATGGTACTTCATTAAATATTGTTGGTGGGACGTAATACCCATTAGCATCCAAAATATCCCCTGAATACGCGATATCCGCTTCGTTTTTACCTTCTTCAATATACCTCAAAAGATTTCGCTGTGCGATACCATCAATTACTGTACCGATTTGCACGCCAAAATCTGCTGGATTCCCTGCGCGAAGCCGTTTTGTTTGTGCAATGACACCATGTAACACATCATGATAAACGTCTTGATGCACAATCGCACGAGAGCACGCAGAACATTTTTGTCCGCTAAATCCAAAAGATGATACCACAATAGCCTGAACCGCCGCTTCAATATTTGCATCTGCGTCAACGATGATTGCATCTTTACCGCCAAGCTCCAAAATCGATCGTTTAAGCCATTTTTGCCCCAAATTCACCATTGAAGCCCGTGAATAAATCCGCTGTCCTACTTCTCTTGATCCTGTAAAACTCACAAACCGAGTTTTGGGGTGATCAACAAGCGCATCGCCCACTTCTGCACCAGGGCCTGGAACGAATTGCAGAACTTCTGGTGGCAAGCCTGCTTCATGCATCAATTCAATCCATTTCGCAGCCACAACTGGCGTTAAACTAGATGGCTTAACAACAACCGTATTCCCGCAAACGAGCGCAGCAACTGCCATCCCAGCCAATATTGCTAACGGAAAATTCCAAGGCGCAATAATAATACCGACTCCCAGCGCCTCATACTTCCATTCATTGTCTTCACCAGCATACACTGTAAGTGGCCTACAGGCAGCCAAACGTTCCGCCTCATGCGCATAGTAATTCAAAAAATCAATGGCCTCTGCCGTTTCCCCATCCGCTTCAGCCCATGTTTTTCCTGTTTCAAGTACGAGCCACGACGAAAATTCATGTTTTCTACGCCGAAGTAGTTCAGCCGCTTTCCATAATATTCGAATCCGCTCAATTACTTTTGTCGACTTCCATTTCGGATACGCTTCACTTGCCGCTTCCACCGCACGATGCGCATGTTCTGCCGTACCTTTTGCAACATTTCCAATCCGCGCTTCTGGTTCTGCTGGATTAAACGACTCAATCCAACCCGTCTCCGGATACTCTGTTTTTCCGCCAATCCAAAGCGGATAGTTTCGTCCACACTGCGTTCTAACAGTCGATAATGCCCGTAAAAATGATGCTTGTTCTTCCTGCTCACTGAATGATGAAAATGGTTCGTTCTTATACGGAATCACGGTGACCACCTCATATTTTTATTCAGAATATTCACTATATATTACAATTGTACACCGAATGAATTGGTCTTAATATAGTATTAAGAAGACATTTAATCGTTCAGGAAATGGTCACTCATTGGAGGTGGTCGCGATGAAATGGGAGCGGAATATGCGAGAAACGGTATTACACGTTGCTGCGTGGCCGTGGTTAAAGCATTGGATGGAACATCAAGGATTGAAGTATGTCGTGCGTAGATTTGTAGCAGGTACTACCTTGACGGAAGCGCTCGTTGCCGTCAAACAATTACGTGCAGATGGGTTGATGGTCACATTAGATTTACTTGGGGAATCCGTTGAAGATGAGGAAACTGCAAGGCTTGCCTGTCATTCGATCGAAGCAATGATGAATCATCTCCGTCAGATAAGCTCAGATTCTCATATTTCAATTAAACTTACGCAGCTCGGGCTTATCATTAATCCTGCGCTTTGTGAACAAAACATGCACAAACTGCTGGAGACTGCTCGTACCAACGGTCAATTCATACGCATAGACATGGAGGATTCCAGCGTTACGGGTCAAACACTGGAGCTCTTTTCAAAATTACACATGATATACGGTCCAAAACATATCGGTGTCGTTGTTCAATCCTACCTATATCGAACCCCTGCGGATGTTGAAACGCTTCAACAACTTGGTGCGAGCGTCCGCATCGTGAAAGGCGCCTATTCTGAACCCCCAGAAGTTGCATATCCAGAAAAATGTGATGTTGATCTTGCATACTTCAATCTCGTCTGTTCACTCCTGCAATCAGAAAGTTACACCGCCATCGCCACACATGACCGTATTTTAATTGCCAATTTGATTCGATTTATCGCAGAACAAGACATCGATCGCGATCGTTTTGAATTTCAAATGCTATATGGAATTGCGACAGACTTGCAACATCAATTGGTGCACGAAGGATATCGCATTCGTATTTACACACCGTTCGGAACGCATTGGTATCCGTATTTTAGTCGCCGACTAGCTGAAAGGCCCGCAAATTTATGGTTTGTCTTGAGGCACCTATTACCGCCCATGAATAAGTTTTAATGCACAATTTTGTTCACACTCGATAACGATCTAACCATTGCTCACGCCATGCAATCCATTGATCATCATTGGGGATTTGCAACCACTGTTTTTCTAACGGTTGAATCTTTGAATTGTTTTCAGTTACGTCCTTAAACAGTTCAATCCAAGATATCGCATTTATTTTACGCTCTAAAAGTACGGATAGATTGCTCACCGTGTTCGAAGCGATTGAATTTGCGAGATCCTCCGCTCCTGCTGTCGCATAAAATTGAGCCACCATCCCTGCCCGGTTAGAACCAACATCAGATACATTCACAAATGCTTGCCAAATGCGGCTCCGCAGCGGTCGACGTTGCGCGAGTCCGCATATTTTTTTACCGTCAAGAGACAAATCATATGTTCCAGGACAGTACGAACCCTTCACCTCGCCACGTTTGAACTGCGCTCTCCCAATAGGAGGTAATGTTGCATCAAGCATCGCTGCAAAATTTTCAAAATCAGCATTCAGCGACAATTGACCCGGAGGTCCTGGCCAGATGACGGACACATTCACCACACCATCATCGAGCCATACTGCCGCCCCGCCGCTCGTGCGCGACATCACCTGTATCCCTTTTTGTTCAAATCGTTCTACCGCATTCCGAACCGCAGGGAGTTCTTTTTCGCGTATTCCAAGCACAATTGCCCCTTGATGACGCCACACATGAAGCACCGGTGCATCCAATTGCTTTGCTCCTACCAAATGTGCAAACCACTCATCCATTAAAAAGGCTTCACGAACGTCTTCGTACGTGCTTTGTACCCAATAAAAAAAAGAACGGGAGTGTTCCGCCTCCCCCGTCAAATTCTCGGTTGGCATAATACTCCCCCTCTTTATTATAATAATTGCTTCAAGCCATTATTTGCGTCCAAAATCCGCCTTCACTTCGCCCCACTTAGGCGTGTCCCATTTCAGAATCGGATTTTTTACTTTGTTTTCTTTTAACCATTTTTCCGCTCGATCGATCACTTCGAATAGCTCTTGCGTCAAAGCATCACGCTCGAGCGTTGTATTGCATTTTTTTCCTCGAAGCCATAATTGAGCATTCACCGAATCAGAATAGATCGGCATATCCCATCCGTTTTTATCACACATCGCAAGCGCATGAACAATGGCCAAAAACTCGCCAATATTATTCGTTCCGCGTTTGAATGGTCCTTGATGAAAAAGCACTTCACCTGTTTCTGTCCAGACACCGCGATATTCCATCACCCCAGGATTGCCGCTACACGCTGCATCCACCGAAATACTAGGATAAATCGGACCCGATGCTGATTTTGTGCTTCCAGGTTGAGACTCATTTACTTGAACGCCAAACGCTTCAACTGCCTCGGATTTGGAGGCGAATGACTTAAACACTGCCCCCTTAAATCCCTGCACCTGTTTTTGGCAATCCGTCCAAGTCGTATAAATACCAGGCTTTCGCCCATTCCAAACCACATAAAATTTAGACATATCCTATTCCACCGTCACACTTTTCGCAAGGTTACGCGGTTTATCTACGTCATTACCACGCGCAACAGAAGTGTAATATGCGAGTAATTGCAAAGGAATAACGGTTAACGCAGATGTTAAGAGCGGTATTGTCTGAGGAACCTTAAAAACTTTATCCACAGACTTGATCAATTCTTCGTCGCCTTCCCATGTCACGCCAAGCACATAAGCACCACGTGCTTTCACTTCTTTGATATTGCTCACCGTTTTCTCAAACAATGCAGGTTGAGTTGCAAGTGCGATTACCGGACGTCCTTCTTCGATTAGTGCAAGCGTACCGTGTTTCAATTCTCCCGCAGCATACGCTTCGGAGTGAATATACGAAATTTCTTTTAATTTCAATGACCCTTCGAGTGCAACCGCATAATCCAACCCACGTCCCATGAAAAACACACTTGGTTGCTCGGACACACGATCCGCGAAGCGTTTAATTCGCTCATGTTGATGCAAAATATGCTGAACTTGCGCCGGCAATTCGATTAACGCTTTTAGTGTCGTCGTTAACTCTTCTTGTACGATCACTTCTTTTAATTGTGCCATATAAAGGCTAAACAAATAAAAAGCAACCAGTTGGGATGTGTATGCTTTTGTGGAGGCAACGGCGATTTCCGGACCTGCCCACGTGATAATCACATTGTCCGCTTCACGAGATACGGAACTACCCACGACGTTTGTAATTGCGAGCACTCGCGCACCGTGTTTCTTGGCTTCGCGAAGTGCAGCCAGCGTATCTGCCGTTTCTCCGGATTGACTGACAACGATCAATAATGTTTGTGGTGTAATGATCGGTTTGCGGTAACGATATTCAGAAGCAATATCGGTTTCCACTGGAATGCGTAACAACTGTTCCAAGACAGTTTTGCCAACCATTCCTGCATGATATGCCGTTCCGCAGGCTACGATATGAATACGATCAAATGAATTCGCAAGTTCAGCTGTCCACTCTAATTCATTGAAGATCACTCGCATCGTTTCTTCATCAATACGTCCACGCATCGTGTCCGTATATGCTTTTGGCTGTTCAAAAATTTCTTTCAACATAAAATGCTCGTATCCGGCTTTCTCTGCTTGCACTAGATCCCACTCGACGCGATAAATCTCACGATCGATTTTTTCACCTTCGCTACCTAATAATTGAATGCCATTTCGAGTCAAAACCGCCATTTCACCATCGTTCAAAATGTAAATATCGCGGGTATGCTCCAAAATCGCCGGAATATCCGAAGCAATAAAGTTTTCACCATCACCAAGACCAAGGATCAACGGACTTTGATATCTAACTGCAATCAATTGGTCCGGTTCGAAATCGGATAGCACACCAAGCGCAAAGGCCCCGCGCATTTGTGCGACAGCAGCTTTAACCGCCTCAAGCACACTTCCTTCATACAATTCAGCAAGCAAATGCGAAACGACTTCTGTATCCGTTTCAGAAACGAATACATGTCCTTTTGCTTGTAATTCTTCTTTTAATTCCAGATAATTTTCAATAATTCCGTTATGTACAACGGAAAACTTCATGGCATTGTCTGTATGTGGGTGTGAATTCACATCAGACGGTTTTCCGTGTGTCGCCCACCGCGTGTGTCCAATTCCGATGCTGCCCTTCATGTTATGCACACTTAATGAATCAGCCAAAACACTTAGACGACCTTTTGTTTTGCGGACAATCAAACCATCTTCCGAAAATGTCGCTAATCCTGCAGAGTCGTATCCCCGGTATTCCAATTTACTTAATCCATTCAACAAAATGGGTTGCGCTTCCTGATGACCAACATATCCAACAATACCGCACATAAACGTTTCGCCCCTATCGTATACTCACTGTCACTAAATTATTCACTTAATTCTTTAACAATGACACTACATATTGCTTCTACATGCTCGTGAACAATTGCTTCTGTCGGAGCTTCTACCATGACACGAATTAATGATTCCGTTCCCGATGGCCTTACAAGCACGCGTCCTGTATCTCCAAGCGCTTGCTCTGCATGGCTAATCGCATGAACTATTGCATCATTCGTCTTCCAAGCATTTTTATCAGAAACACGAATGTTTTTCAATAATTGCGGGAATTTTTTTATCCCAAACGTCAAATCAGACACCGTGATGTGCTCTTTATGCAACATATTTACCAATTGTAACGCGGTAAGTATTCCATCTCCAGTTGTGCTGTGCTGTAAAAATATCACGTGACCTGATTGCTCCCCGCCAAGCACGTAATTTCCTTCGCGCATCGCTTCCATTACATACCGATCACCAACTGCTGTCTGAACCACATTAATATTGTGCGCTTTAAGTGCATGAAAAAAGCCCAAATTACTCATCACCGTCGAAACAACTGTATTTCCAGTTAACTTGCCTTTTTCTTTTAAATCAACTGCACACATAAATAGAATAAAGTCACCATCAACCAACTCGCCATTTTCATTGACTGCAATCAATCGGTCCGCATCACCATCAAATGACAATCCAATATCAGCCTGATGCAAAATTACGGCTGTTTGCAATTTTTCTGGATGCGTTGATCCAAACCCAGCATTTATATTTAAACCGTTCGGTTCTGCTCCAATAGCAATTACTTCTGCACCCAAATCACGAAATAATTTTGGAGCAATCACAGAAGCGGCACCATGAGCGCAGTCGAGCACAATTTTCAATCCACTAAACTCCCCATCAATCGTTCCACGTAAATATGCACGATACATGGATGTCGCTTTTTCCATTACAGTAACCGTACCCAAATCGCCACCAATAGGCCTTGGTAATTCATCCACTTGCGCATCCATCAACTCTTCAATTTCATTTTCAACTTCATCTGTTAACTTAAATCCATCAGAACCAAAAAATTTAATTCCGTTGTCTTGCATCGGATTATGCGAGGCTGAAATCATAACGCCTGCATCACCTTGCGTTGATGTGGTTAAATATGCTACTCCCGGTGTCGAAATAATACCCAACCGAACGACATCTGCACCAATCGATAATAAACCGGCAATTAACGCCGCTTCGAGCATCTCGCCAGAACGCCGCGTATCCATCCCAATTAGTATGCGTGGTCGATGTGCAGTATGTCTCGTTAAGACATATCCACCGCAACGACCAATTTTATATGCCAATTCCGGTGTTAATTCTGTATTCGCAACGCCGCGAACGCCATCCGTTCCAAAATATTTCCCCATGTACGTAACCTCACTTTATCAGTAGCGTAATGAACTTTATTTAATTGTTATTGTTATATCCGAAATCGATTGAGTTGTTCGTATCCATTCTGGCAATTGAACTTGCACGGGCACCATATGCTCACCCGCAGTGAGTCCCTCAACATTAGCAATTAATTTAACCTGATTATTCGAAATTCTGCCAAGGATCTCTTCAGCTCCTTCAACGTCCAAATCGATAACGCCATCCGGATTGCCCTTTATTTCGGCCTTTAATCCTTCTGCAAGCCCAATCAATTGAATTGGCACAGTTTTCATCCGTTTTGCTACTGACGGAACAATATGCAATGAAACATTCACAGTAGTCGGACTTATTTCAGAAACACGATCAACAACTGGGATGGATACTTCTAAATCCTGATCTGATGTAAACTGTTCCAAATTAAGTTCATTTGTTTTATACATACTGATTTGATTCAACACATCTTTCGCACCATATATTGATACTTGATTTGGTTTGATCACCAATTTACTAATTGCATAACCAGAAGGCGGTAATTTGCCAATTGGAACATTTAATGGCACTACTTTTACATTTCTGGTTACAGGAACAGTAACAGAAACCGTTTGTTGTTCTGAAGGGAATGAAAGCAAATGTCCATCTGCATCAAGAACTTGTATATCCACCGTTTGTTCCAACGTCGCACTTGCATCTTGTATATCAATATCAACTTTGATTTGATCAACTTGTTTTAATTGCTCTGCAGATCCAGTTAGTTTTATACGGGAAGGTTTCAATACCGGTACACCGACATCAAATCCAACCGCTGGTTTTCCAGTCACATTAATATGAACAGGAAAATCCTTCACTTTAAATTTCTCTAATTGTACCGTTACATTTTCCGGATGAAAAACAAGATCTACCCCTTCAGGAAAATCTACAGCAGTTAGTCGAACCGTATGTTTTCCCACACCAAGGTTCATCGCATCAGCAATCACTTTATAAGGACTCATCTTTACCTTCATCAAATCTGCCGGTTTCCCTTTCAATTCCACGTCGGTTAATGCAGGTTCAAAATTAATGCTATATTTTGTTTCATCATATGCGATATGAATCGGAACCCGCTCAATCGAATCTGGTGAACTGATCGTACCGGATTGATTATTTAATCGGACAATGGCCCATAACAAAATCGCAATGCCGATCGCCAAAATGCGGATTACGGATGTTTTCGAGAACCATTTATCCATTTTTCATCCCTTTCCACTTCCAGAACGGCGCCCGTTCTTTCGGTTTTTGTGCGACTGTTAGTTCTTCAAATAACTTCGTAATTAATTTTTCCTCGATAATTTGTCTTGTAATTAGACCATTAACTGCCATCGAAATGTGCCCCGTCTCTTCCGACACAATGACCGCAATGCAATCTGATACTTCACTAATTCCGATTGCCGCACGGTGCCTTGTTCCAAGGTCTTTACTTAACGATGTATTCTCAGAAAGCGGTAAATAACAGCCCGCAGCAGCAATAAATTGATTTTTCACGATGACCGCACCGTCATGAAGCGGTGTATTCGGGGTGAACACATTCAAAATCAATTCTGGACTAATCTTAGAATTTAATGCGATTCCTGATTCAATATATTCAGTCAACCCAGTTTCCCGCTCGAACACAATTAATGCCCCAACTTTATGTTGCGACATATGATGAATCGCTTTGATTACGTCACTAATTAACCGATTCACTTCTTGCTCGGAGTCCATCCCTTGTCTGCTAAACAATGTCCCTCGACCAAGTCGCTCTAATGCACGCCTTAATTCTGGTTGAAAAATGATAACCGCAGCCAATACGCCAAACGTAAAAATTTGATTCATCATCCATTGTAATGTATACAAATTCAAATAAATACTAGACGCCCATACTAAAACAAGTACCAAAATACCGCGCAACAATTGAATTGCACGCGTGCCTCGAACTAGCATGATTATTTTATAAATAACAAACGCTACAATTGATATATCCACGAGGTCCGTAAACGAAAACTGTTGAAGTAATCCACCGATACCGCCATTCATGGCCGCGAATCAACCCCTCTCCCAACTATCAAAGACCCATTTTAACCAGTCTAGTAATCCATCGATCACATGTACTTCTCCGCTCACGTAACCTTTTTTCCCAATTTTAATTTCTCCATCAAAGATCGTTATATTTCCATTCACAATTCCATCTAATTGTAACGTACCATGACGAAGTAAGATATCCCCATGCACCGTATTTTCTTGTCCAATTGTAATTGTATTGCTCCCCATTTGAATGCCCTTTAAATCTGTTCCTTCGACCTGCATTCGTTCATTACTTGATAAATTTTCGTAAGCGTACACGATCGTTGATCCAATAAAAATACCTAATGCTAACAAACCACAAACAACGATCCCATATTTCAACAACCAATGTTTAATCATATTAGCCCATGATAATTTGGGTAACGATTTAATGACTTGATACGTTAATCGTTTTTGATAAAAAATTGTTTCTGGATCATTATCCATGTTTTCCTGTTCCAACATTTCGAATCTCAAAATCGATTCGGTTCGATTCAATTCTTCCCATACTTTTGCACATCGAATACACGCTCTCCGGTGCTCTGTCAGCGCAAGTAATTGTTCGTTTGAAATGAACCCGTCCATTTGATCATGCATTAAGGATACGTATTGGTTACAATGCATTCGGTTCACCCCCAGTTTCGGAAGTTCTACTCGTTACTTTTGCACGCATAATTTCCCGCGCACGATGTATTCTTGTTTTTGCAGTATTTAATGGAATTTCTAAAATATCCGCTATTTCTTGTATTGCCAATCCACGCTCATATCGCAAAATAACGACCGCCCGATAGGATGGCGGCAACGCTGCAATTAGTTGTTCGGTTTGTTTTTTTGTTTCATGTTGAATCATATATTGTTCAGGAGTAGGGTTACGGTCAATGATCCATTCCATGCGATCAATTTCCGCACTTTCCATTTTCACTGCCGTTTTCTTGGCTCGCAATCGATCGATGCACTGATTCGTTACAATCCGAAATAACCATGTGGAAAATTTCAAAGTAGTATCGAACCGATGTAAATTTTTATATGCTTTTATAAAAGATTCTTGTAAAACATCTTCTGATTCCTGACGATGTCGCATCAATTTTAAGGCAATGGAAAGCGCACTACTTTGATATTGTTCAACTAGCATACCAAACGCCCGCTTATCTCCACGTAAAGATTGATTTACCCATTTGGAGTCACGATCACGACTCATAAAAACTCCCCATTTGCGTCCAAATGACACCTATAAAGATCAACACAACTCCGAACCATTGAACCAAACTTGCACCCTCAGCAAGCAACAAAACACTAGAAATTACTGCAACCGGCAATTCAAGGGATCCAATTATTGCACTCCGAGAACTACCTAAGATCGGTCCGCCAAGCTGATAGCCTAGCGTTGGAATCACTTGTCCGATCAATCCAAGTATTGCCCCAAAAAATATCGCACCCGTCCAATCGCTTGCCTGTATCGTTAAATCATTTTGTGAAAATATATTTTGAATAATAAGCAAAATTCCCCAAGGAATTGTTCCTGTCATCATCATTGCCCCGTTGCGATACGGATTTACATCCTGTGAAACGCTACTCGATCCAACAATGAAAATCGCATATCCAAGTGCGGATAATAAACCCAAAAGGACGCCTTGCCAATGGATAAAACCCCCATTAATATTTGATGCGCCCGATGCAAACCATGTTCCTACCAAAATCACAAGAATTCCGAAGCAATTGGACAATTTAGGCCATTGTTTACGTTTAAATGCTTCTATAACAACGGTCATCCAAACATATTGAAACATCCAAATAATCGCGACGCTTCCTTCTTGCCAAATTAACGATTGATTGTAACAAACGGTACTGAATCCAAGTCCAGAAAAACCAATCATAAATGCTTTTTTATCGAAAGAAGATCGTTTTCGCACTTCTTTTTTCCAAATGACACATAACCATAAAAGGATGGTCCCAATCAATAACTGACTTGCAGTGATTTGATTGGCCATCCATCCATGAATATATCCGATTTTAATGAGCGGGGTTAGTAAACCATAACTAACCGCCGCGCTTACTACCCAAAGAATTGCCTTGAATGATTTCATTTCAAAATTCCTTACTGATCAGATCAGCCGGTATTTCGCAATCCTGCAGCGATCCCGTTAATTGTCAATAATACTTCCCGTAAAATGTTTTGTTCATCTCCACCTTGTTCACGCACATCTCGTAACTCGGATAATAAATGAACTTGTAAATAACTTAATGGATCTACATATGGATTGCGTAAGCGAATTGATTCTTGAATAACCGGTACATTATCTAAAATTTCGCTTTGACCAGTGATCAATAACAACATTTTACTTGTCAATTGGAATTCGGTTTCAATGCGTCCAAAAATTCGCTGACGGATCACGTCATCTTTGATCAATTGTGCGTATTCTGTTGAAATGTAAAGATCAGCTTTAGCTAATGCCATCTGCAAATTATCGATTAATGTTTTGAAAAACGACCAATTTTGGTACATCTCTTTTAACAAATTTAAGTTGTCGTTATTGTTTTGGTAAAAAGCATTCAATCCTGACCCTGCAGCATACCAAGCTGGGAATAAGTATCGACTTTGTGTCCATGCAAACACCCAAGGAATCGCGCGCAAATCTTCGAAACGATCACTATTTTTTCGCTTAGATGGTCGGGATCCAATGTTCAAGTCTCCGATTTCAGGTAATGGTGTCGATTCACGGAAAAACGTCATAAAATCAGGTTCTCTGAAGACTAAATCTTGATACGTATCTAACGAACTCGTTGAAATCATATCAATTGTTTCTAACCATTCTTGCGGCGTTTCGTCAGCTTGTGGATTCATCGCTAACCAACCTTGTGTTACCAGTGCTGATGTTGCTTGTTCCAAACTGCGGTATGCAATTCCCGGCATCGAATATCTTGAAGATAATACCTCACCCTGCTCCGTAATTTTGATCCCTGCGCCAACGGTTTCTGGTGGTTGTGCCATAATACTACGATTAAGCGGCATACCTCCGCGTCCAAGTGCTCCACCACGTCCATGGAAAAAGTTCAGTTTCACTTGATATTGATTGGCCATTTCAGTGATGCATTTGAGTGCCAAACGCAATTCCCAATTTGCAGTTACCATACCACCGTCTTTGTTACTATCTGAGTACCCGAGCATAATTTCATGAACTCCACCTTGAACGCGAATTCCTTCGCGATACAATGGAATTTCAAATAATGTTTTCATAATTTCAGGGGCTGCATGTAAATCGTCAATCGTTTCAAACAATGGAACGGCTTGGAGTGTGCTGATTGTCTCACCATTCTCTTGGTATTGGAACAATCCAAATTCTTTCGCGAGCAACATGACTTCCAACATATCACTGGACCCTTGTGTCATCGAAATTAAATATTTACGGATCGATTCTTTTCCAAAACGCTCATGTGCACGTTTTACCGTTTTATATACATCCATACACTCTTGTGTACTTTCTGTATATTGCAAATATGGCGAAGTAATCGGACGAGGATCTTTCAATAAACGGACAATTAAATCAATTTTCTGTTGTTCTTCAAGTGCAGAATATTGTTTAACAACACCCATTTTTTCTAAAATCTCTGTAATCGCTGCTTCATGTTCCTTACTATGTTGACGAATATCTAAGGTCACCAAATGGAATCCAAACAATTCAACTTGACGTATCAATTTACTAAGCAATGTATCCGCTGTATAATCTGCAAAATGATGTCTCAAACTTTTTTCAATCAAACGTAAATCAGATAATAATTCTTCCGCATTCTGATATGCCATCTTGCGAAGATTTGCTTCGATTGTTTGATCGTTACGGGAATAGTACAACCGCTCAAGCATAAACGTCAACTTTTGACGATATGGTTCTAAATCGTTTGTCCACTCATCATGACGAGTAAGTGAGATTTCAGCTTTATCTTTTTCAAGTGATTGAATAAGTTCTGGATGAATTGACGCCATATTACTGCTGAAAGACAAATATTTCATCAAATTGCGTAGTGCTTGATCATATTTGCGTAACGCTAAACGACGGTGCATTTCGAGCGTTTCCCACGTAAATGCAGCCGTAACATTTGGATTTCCATCGCGATCTCCACCAATCCATGACCCAAACTTCAAAAAGTTCGGTGCATGCCAATGTTGCTCTGGATAATATTTATCAAGACAACGTTCTAATTCTTCATATACTGCTGGAATTACTTCAAAAAGTGTTTCATCAAAATAATATAATCCATTCCGAACTTCATCAATTACTGTTGGTTTCCTATCGCGTAATTCATCAGTTTGCCATAATATCATGATTTCATGCAACAAACGTTCACGCAATTGCTCACGCTCTCGATATGTTAAAGATGTATCATCTAGTTTTGCAACACCCTCAGCAATTCGACGATGAATATCAAGTACCGCACGACGCGTCGCCTCCGTAGGATGCGCTGTCATCACTAATTCTAAAGAGACTGTTTCTAAAATTTGAGCCCAAGCGGTAGGTTCTACCCCTTTATGCTTAAGTTCAGAAACCGTATGTTCAATAGAGCCCGGTTGTACAACATCCGCACTTGCTTGTTCATACTCTTTTTTACGACGCAAACGATGGTTCTGCTCTGCAATATTAACCAATTGAAAATATACCGCAAAAGCACGGATCACCTGTGTGCGCATATCTGGTGACAACGTTTTTACAGTTTCCTTAAATTCTTGAATCATTGATTCATTATGCTGACTCCGTGTAGATTTACTTAATTCACGAATTTTTTCAACGACATTCAAAAGTTCAGTCCCACCTTGATGGACCAAAACATCTCCTAAAATAGTTCCTAAGAATCGTACATCGCGTCGCAACAAATGATTGGCACTCGATTTATTCGCCGCGGAGAGTTCACTTGCCATATCGTCTCTCCTCCAAACCTATTTTTATAGAATTGTATCACCAAAAAGCGCCAGTATCAACGAAACCGCCAGTTCAGCAGTCCTATTTTGTTTATCAAGGATTGGATTGACCTCAACAACGTCTAACGATCGAACACAACCGCTCTTCGCTAGTATTTCCATGCAAAAATTACTTTCCCGAAAACTCAAACCTCCAGGCACAGGTGTGCCGACGCCAGGTGCAAATTGAGGGTCAACTCCATCTACATCCAAACTTAAATGAACCCACTTCGTTTCTTTTGATACAATTTTAATTGCACGTTCCATGACATTGTTTATGCCCAATCGATCAATATCATGCATCGTAAATACGGTAATTCCAAGGTCTTTAATTAATTCCTTCTCACCAGGATCCAAATCGCGTGCACCGATAATAACAACGTTTTCTGGCCTTATTACCGCCTGATGCTCAAACATTCGCATCAATCGTCCTGAACCTCTTCCTAATGCTACAGCCAGTGACATCCCGTGTATATTTCCACTTGGGGTTGTGTCTGGAGTATTTAAATCGCCATGCGCATCGAACCAAATTACACCTATCTTTTGAGAATGATGTTTTGCAATTCCAGCCAATGTCCCCATTGCAATGGAATGATCTCCGCCGATTACTAGAGGAAATTCATTTTTTAGCAAAGCTAACTCCACATGTTTAGAAAGTTCCTCGCAAGCTTCAGCAATTTCTTCTTCAAACTTTATATGATGTCCAAACTTCGATATTGCAACTGAGGATAAATCAAGCGTTGAATCACCTAACGTTCGAATGGATAAATTACCTGAATCAATTACTTGGTGACCCAAATCTTTCAATTTTTTTGTGACTGAGGCATATCTGATTGCAGATGGTCCCATATCAACCCCACGCCGATCCGCACCCAAGTCCATTGGCACTCCAATCAACCGAATAAGCTCCATTAACATCCCTCATTTTTAAAATAATAAATAAAAAAAGCCTTCCAAAGTGAAAGGCTTTTTTTTGTTGAAGCGGGTGATGGGAATCGAACCCACGCTATCAGCTTGGAAGGCTGAAGTTCTACCATTGAACTACACCCGCAAAGTGAATAAAATCGTGCCCGGAGAGATTCGAACTCCCGACCTTTTGATTCGTAGTCAAACACTCTATCCAGCTGAGCTACGGGCACATAACGATGGTGATAAGTAAAAAGAGAGCGGAAGACGGGATTCGAACCCGCGACCCTCGCCTTGGCAAGGCGATGCTCTACCACTGAGCCACTTCCGCAATAAGTAATGCGCGTAGAGGGACTTGAACCCCCACGGTCACCCGCCAGATCCTAAGTCTGGTGCGTCTGCCAATTCCGCCATACGCGCATATGAGCCATGTAGGACTCGAACCTACGACACCCTGATTAAAAGTCAGGTGCTCTACCAACTGAGCTAATGGCTCAAGAAGCAGGGGTACTAGGATTCGAACCTAGGGATGACGGAGTCAAAGTCCGTTGCCTTACCGCTTGGCTATACCCCTATAAATGGACGGTGAGGGGATCGAACCCCCGACCCTCTGCTTGTAAGGCAGATGCTCTCCCGGCTGAGCTAACCGTCCACATTATTGTAGGGAATACATACACAAAGCGTGTTTGTAATGAACTTGACGTCCTTAATCCCTTAAAATTGTTGCAATGACCCGTAGGGGATTCGAACCCCTGTTACCTCCGTGAAAGGGAGGTGTCTTAACCGCTTGACCAACGGGCCTTATTTAAGCTCCCAACCGGAATCGAACCGGTGACCTCTTCCTTACCATGGAAGCACTCTGCCGACTGAGCTATGGGAGCCTACTTACTCCCCGAACAGGACTCGAACCTGTGACAACTCGATTAACAGTCGAGTGCTCTACCAACTGAGCTATCAGGGAATACAAGGTACCAGCACCCTGAAAACCGGATTGGAGTAATATCTGTTGTTCACGTTTAGATTGTGGGTAAGCCCTCGACCGATTAGTATTTGTCAGCTCCACACCTTACGGCGCTTCCACCCCA
>CANHGK010000002.1 GCA_947460235.1 Paenibacillaceae bacterium
AAGGTCCTAAGACCTTTAAGCTCTCGCTAGCGTTTTTATTGCTCGATGATCTCCGCTACGATCTCATCGTTTCTCTCTTACATTCAGTGTTCAGTTTTCAATGTGCGATGTCGTTCTTCTCAGTTGTTTTTGCGTGTCTCAGAAGCGACAAGGAGAATCATAGCATGGATTAAAACATAAAGTCAAATGCTTTTCTTAACTATTTTTCGAGTTTTTTTTGGACTGTTATTTTTTTGTTTTTTGCCTCTCTTAACAGGTATTCATAGCGCTTTTCTGCCGCTTCTACCGCGAATATTGCGTAATCTATCCTATCATTCCCAGTTATTTCATGAAAATTCCTTTCAGCTGTTGTCCATTGCTCAAATGCTCTGTCTAATTCGAATATTAGCATTCGCGTGTCATTAATTTCTTTTTCGCGCCGAATCATCTCGGTTCTTCTCGTTTCAAACTTGTGCAACCACTTTGTCCATATAATGTTCACATATAACACTCCCTAACCAAATAAGTATTATATGGTATACCCACTTAAATTGGTTTTTAGAACTAAAAACACCAACACTTTTCAATTGTTGATTGAAAAGGTTGGTGTTAGCTTGAATATTACTATTATATTTCTCGTCGACCTTCTAATGATTTCGTGAGCGTCATCTCGTCAGCGTATTCTAAATCCCCACCGACCGGTAAACCGTGCGCAATTCTTGTTACCTTAATTCCAAATGGCTTTACAAGTCGAGAAATATACATTGCTGTAGCTTCACCTTCGACATTCGGATTCGTTGCAAGAATTAACTCACTCACTGTTTCGTCTTTTAATCGATGCAACAGTTCCGATAACTTAATTTGATCTGGCCCTACTCCATCCATTGGCGATATCGCACCATGAAGAACATGATATACACCTTTGAATTCTCGAGTTCGTTCCATTGCTATTAAATCTCTTGACTCTTGAACAACGCAGATAACTTCGTGGTCACGAGAAGCATCCGCGCAAATTTTGCATGGATCCGTATCAGTGATCGCACAACATACTTTACAGAAAATTAAATTGCGTTTGACATAAACAAGCGCCTTTGCGAATTCTACGACATCATCTTCATTCATGCGTAGCACATGAAAGGCTAGACGCGCTGCCGTTTTGGATCCGATACCAGGCAATCTTGAGAAAGAGTCAATCAAACGGGCAATCGGTTGAGGATAATACACCGCGCTCGACTCCTTACTATTGAAGTGATAAGCCTATAATTAGAACAAACCAGGGATTTTCATTCCGCCTGTAATATGTCCCATATCTTTTTGCATCATTTCTTCAGCTTTCGTAATCGCATCGTTCACAGCAGTCATCACAAGATCCTGTAACATTTCTACATCTTCAGGATCAACTGCTTCTGGTTTGATTTTAATAGAGATAATTTTCTTTTGACCTGTAACAACAACGGAAACTGCACCACCGCCAGCGCTTCCTTCAACTTCTTTTGTTGCTAATTCTTCTTGTGCTTTTTCCATTTTCTCTTGCATTTTTTTTACTTGTTTCATCATTTGTTGCATGTTGTTTAACATTCTACGTTCCCCCTAATTACTTTCATCAATAATCGTAACCGTTTCCGGCCCGAAATGTGACACCAACTTATCAATCCATGCGTCTTCTGCAGGCTCAGGCTCCAAACTGAAATCTTGCTTAAAGCCTTCTTTCGCAACACCCTTAGATGAATGCGATTGTTCGTTCCAATCTTTTTGCAATAGTGATACAATCCGAAACTTACGTCCTGTTACTTGTTCTATGAATTGTTCAATCCATTCACGGTTCGCAGGTTTGTCTATTGTATCACGATGCATTGCGTTTTTGAAAAGTAAAAGAATTCGTTGGCCAGATACTTTCGTTGGGTCACAATCCCTCAACCAAGCATGCAACGTAATCTTTTTCTCTTTCACATTTTGCAAAATAGTAGGCCATGCCGTCAATACATTTTGTAAGGAAACTGGATCATCATTTGTAATAAAGTCACTTAAATTTGTAATCGGAGTACTATTCGTGGAAGAAGTTGTGTTCGGAGATGCCGAACGATACAGTGACGGTGTAACACTAGACACTGATGTTGATGTGTTTTTACTGATTCGTTCTCCTGGAACTTCTAATGTTGAAGCATTTGCGATCGGTCTATTTTGTAATTCGATCACTTTTTGCTCCAACTGTTGAATCCGTTGTTCTAACAAGTTGTTATCTGTGGAAACTGGTTTATCTATGTTACAACATTTGAGAACCGTCATTTCTAATAAAAGTGTCGGCAATGATGAGTTGCGAATTTCGGAAATCATTCCATCTAGTATGGAAAGCCAAGTATTTAATAGAAAAGGTGTAAACGTTATATTTAATCGCTCTGCAATATCAACTCGAATCGTCGAACGTTCTTTCCATGCAATTGAATTCGGTGCAATTCGAAAAATGAGTAAATCTCGAATAACATGCATCCATTGATCTACAATCCGCTCAACACTTCGACCTTGTTGAATCCACTGGTCCAAAATTTTTAATACGCTACCCGGATTATTCTGATGACAGCCAAGCAAAAGTTCTTCCAACTGTTTCATCGGAACGCCGCCCAAAATCGCTGTTAGATCATCCAATTTAATCATATCTTCTAAACCTGTAAAGGTCGTTGCTTGTTCCAATAAACTTAACGCATCACGCATTCCGCCATCTGATAACCGTGCCACGAGTCGAAGCGCTTCTTCTTCAATACGAATTCCTTCCACTTTACATATATGACGCAATCGCTCCATCTGATCGTCAAGAAAAATCCTGCGGAAATCAAATCGCAAACATCTCGATACAATTGTGGAAGGTAATTTATGCGGTTCCGTTGTTGCCAAAATAAAAATTACATGACCTGGTGGTTCCTCAAGTGTTTTTAATAGTGCGTTAAACGCTTCCGTAGTTAACATATGTACTTCATCTATTATATAAACCTTGTTCGTAAGCGATACTGGAGCAAAACGAACGTTTTCACGGAGATCACGAATTTCATCAATTCCACGATTCGATGCAGCATCAATCTCTAGCACATCAACCGCAGATCCGCTCTGTACTGTTTTGCAGTTTTCACAATGATTACAAGGTTCGATGCCGTCTACACGCTCTAGACAATTAATCGCTTTGGCTAATAATTTGGCTGCACTTGTTTTCCCAGTTCCCCGAGGCCCGCTAAATAAATATGCGTGATGAACCTTATTCGTTTTCATCGCATTCTGCAATGTGGTGACGATCGTTTGTTGCCCGATTAAATCTGCAAAAAGTTTCGGACGCCACGCCCGGTACAACGCTACATGGCTCATGCTACCCCTCCGTTAAAATCAATATCATAAATATACTATAAAATGTTTATTTCACAAATGAAAATTGCCCCACTCCGCCAATTAATGACTGGAATAAGGCAATGCAATTTGAAATGTAGTTCCGAACCCCTTACTGAATACCTGAATTTGTCCGCCTAAGTCATGAATGATTTTTTGACAAATTGATAACCCAAGTCCAGTTCCGCTTGGTTTCGTTGATACAAATGGATCAAATAGTTTATCTAACATATATGGTGGTATTCCGATTCCATTGTCAGTAAAACGAATCAGCAATCTGCGATTACTTTGATCCACATTGATTTTAATTGACAGCAATCCACCGTCTGGCATTGCTTCTATTGCATTTCGAGTAATATTCAAAAACACTTGTTTTAACATGTCTGCATCACAAACAACTCGCGGACATTGGAAATCAGTTGGGGAAAAGCTCAAATATTGATCAATATATTCCGAATGAATTTGAACTTTATTCAAATTCCCTTCGGATTGTATGATTGGCATTAGGTTTTCTAATACTTCTTGAACACATATCGATTTATAAGAAGGTATTTTCGGTTTACTCATTAGTAAAAATTCATTAACTAAATGATTGATTCTGTCTATTTCAGACATCATTAATCGTAAATACGTTTGTTCTTTAATTTGCGTTTGATTAATGAATTTTTTTTGAAACAATTGAATGAATCCGCGTATTGCAGTCAGTGGATTACGAATTTCGTGGGCGGTTCCTGCTGCAACTTGACCGATCAATGCTAATCGATCAGCGCGGTATAATTGATGTTCTAATGACCTCTTATTTGTGATATCGCGCATTAACAAACAAACCGAAGTTGTTTTCCCAAAATTGTCTTTTATTAAACTGGTGTCAATCAATAATTCAAAAGAATGCTCCCCGTTTCGATACAGTACAGCATGATTACGAAAAACAATTCCATCAATCATGGATCGTTGAATTAATTGATAATCTACAGGTAATTTATAAAAAATCTCATCGATATTGTGTTTACGTATATTTTCATCACAAATACCTAAGATTTTCTTTGCATTTTCATTAATTTCTTCGATTCGATTGTTTATTGAGATAATGATAACACCAAAATCCATCTCATTTAATACGATGTTGCCAAGTTGGTGATCTAAGTGAACTTTATATTCTAACTCTTGTTTGATACTGGTATTCCTCATGCTACTCATCTCTCTCGTTTTATCATATTTTGAAATAGATGACTATTGGTTCAAATTATTGTGCAATCGGTTGCGTAAATGTGAGCGATTGAATCTTCAAATTTATTAAAATGCCGCGCACCGATAATTGATACATGTGATCCAAGCGTTACCGCTCTTCAATGCTCAGACAAGGCAACCCCCCGGCACATGAAAGTTACGACTTATGGCTGCTTCCTTCCGGACCTGACCAAGTTCATCGATTTCCATTGCGGCGGACCCGATCGTCAACACATCGTTGATTGGGCAGACCAAACATCACATTACCTCTTATACGGAATTCAACCCCGCTATTGCGGATTTCGGGTTACAGGGCACCGCAACCTCCCCGTCTAGCGCGACATTCATCATTATATAACATTCTCATACCCAAAAACAACCAAAGAAAAAACGCAAATTTTTGCCATTTTCGACAAAAGATTTGCGTCTTGATTCTTTTTAGATATTGTATTTCTTTTTGAACTTATCAACACGGCCGCCAGCGTCAATAAATTTCTGCTTACCTGTGAAGAATGGGTGGCATGCTGAGCAAATCTCAACACGTACAACCTTATTCACAGAACCCGCATCAAATTTATTACCACATGCACAAGTTACTGCCGTGACTTGATAATTCGGATGAATTCCAGCTTTCATCACGATCACCTCTTTCTGCCCTGAATCTTTAAGATACAGAGTTCAACGATTGTATATGTTATCACCTATTGCGCACTTATGCAATACCCTTAGGCGGCACAACCGTGTAATTCCCTATTGAAACTTGTGGTAATTCATCTCTCAAGATCTGAATTGCTTGTTTCATACCAAAAATCTCACCTTGCGGTGAAGGTACAATCTTCATATACGCTTCCGCATCGACATTTAAATTACGCAGTTGAATTCTGCGCAATCCGGATCGGCGAGCAAATTCGATCATTGCTTCAAGTTCCTCTTGACGGTCCATGACACCAGGAAAAATCAAATAATTAATCGATGTGTATACACCTTTATCCGTTGCGTATCGTATCGTTTTTTCGACATTCTTTAAATCATAACCTCGCGGTTTGTAATATGCATTATAATGTTCGTCAATTGCACTGATCGTGCTTACCCGCATTAAATTCAAACCCGCATCAACGATTGCTCGTAAATAGTCCGTCAATCCACCATTTGTGTTGATATTAATGTATCCATTTTGTGTCTCGGACCGAATTTGTTTCATCGCCGCAATGATAATCTTAGCTTGCGTCGATGGTTCACCCTCGCACCCTTGACCAAATGTAATTATACGATTTTCTGCCGTCAACTGCTCACGCATAATCTGTACGATTTCATCGATCTCAGGCTTAAAGTTCATTCGTGTTTGTGGTGCAGGAAATCCACTTTCCTCAGGTTGCTCAGAAATACATCCAAAACAAGCTGCATTACACGAATAGGATACAGATACCGCACCTTCTAAACGACGCAAAAACGTATTCGAGGCTGTCAAACATTCGTATTCTAATGCACATTTTGAGAGATGTTTATATACTCGGTTTTCGGGGTATTTGGTCAAAATTTCTTTTACTGATGCATTCAGTACCCCGACGTCTACATTTTGCGGATTCCACGGATCTGGTGCGTCTGTCTTCTCCGCAGCTACGTAAAATTGTCCATTATGCCAAGCTGTTGCGGTATATCCAAATAACGGCAAAACACGCGTCGTATCCGTCTTCACATACGACGGAATCATTAAACGCGTGTATCCTTGTGGGAGAAGTGCTCCGACCGAATAAACATCTTGCGGATACATCGCCATCTCGCCAGTGATCGGATCAATCCCGACCGGACGTGTATCCGGTAAACTAACGAGTGTGGCACCGTTCGGCAATGGAATCCATTCTTCCGGCAACACATCAATAATATCTGAACCGCTACGTCCGAGCGCGCCCCATTGTTCTTCTTCAAAAACTTCATTATTACGATTTGCGTAAACTAACTTCATGACATTCTCCGTGGCGTTCTCGCCGATGTTACTGTTCCCGCTTGCGGAAGGATCCCTTCAAGTGATGACATAAACTCATCATTAGATTTTGTATCTTTCCATTTTTTAACCAATTGCTCAGTTAAATCCGCGGAATCATTAATTGCACGGCGGATCTGCCAAACTTTATCTAGTTGTTCTTTGGTCATTAACATCTCTTCACGACGCGTACTGGAACGACGAATATCGATCGCAGGAAACACGCGGCGTTCTGCAAGCTTCCGGTCCAAATGCAACTCGAGATTACCTGTTCCTTTAAATTCTTCATAGATAACTTCATCCATTTTGGAACCCGTCTCAACCAACGCAGTTGCAATAATCGTCAAACTTCCGCCTTCTTCGATGTTCCGAGCGGAACCAAAGAATCTTTTCGGACGATGGAATGCACCGGGGTCAATACCACCGGATAACGTTCTGCCAGTTGGCGGAATAACCAAATTGTATGCACGAGCCAATCGGGTAATACTATCGAGCAAAATCACAACGTCTTTCTTGCTCTCTACTAAACGTTGCGCACGCTCTAACACAAGTTCAGCCACTTTAATATGGTTTTCTGGCATTTCGTCAAACGTTGAAGAGATTACTTCGCCTTTGACGGATCGTTGCATATCAGTTACTTCCTCAGGGCGCTCATCAATCAACAAGACAAACAATTTAACATCCGGATAGTTGGCGGAAATGCTATTTGCAATTTCTTTAAGCAACAATGTTTTACCTGCTTTTGGCGGCGCAACAATAAGTCCACGTTGACCCATTCCAACGGGCGCTATCATATCCATAATCCGTGTTGAAATGTGATTTTGAGACGTTTCGAGAACTAATTTATTCTGAGGATATAAAGGAGTTAGCGCAGGGAAATGCGGGCGTTCCGATGCGGCTTCAGGCGGAAGTCCATTTACGGCTTCCACTTGAAGCAATCCGAAATAACGTTCATTTTCTTTAGGTGGTCGACATTTGCCAGATACCATATCCCCTGGTCGCAAATCAAATTTGCGAATTTGTGATGCCGAAATGTAGATATCCTCGGAACTAGAGGCAAAATTAATCGGACGTAAGAATCCATAACCATCTTGCAAAATATCCAATACGCCTTCCATAAATAAAAATCCGCTTTTCTCTGCTTGCGCTTTTAGAATTGCGAAAATAAGTTCTTTCTTTTTCATCTGGCCGTGTTGTGCGATTTGAAATTGTTTGGCCAACTGATACAGCTCGGTTAGTTTCTTCGATTCTAATTCAGCTAAATGTACATTATCCACTCCGGCCACCACCTCACTCGCTCTCGCGCCAGATTTCTGCACCTAATCCACGAAGATTATTTACCAGACCATCATAACCGCGGTCGATATACTCAACGCCGTGAATTTCAGTAACTCCACTTGTTGCAATTAATCCGGCAATAACAAGTGCTGCACCCGCTCGTAGATCCGTTGCGAATACTTTTGCACCGCGTAAATTAGACCCTTCAATAATTGCGGATCGACCTTCCACACGAATCTTCGCACCCATTTTTTGTAATTCGGGAACTTGTTTAAAGCGTGCATTATATACGTTATCCGTCAACACACTAATCCCGTTTGCTTGCGTCAATAACGTTGTCATTGGCGATTGTAAATCTGTAGCAAACCCAGGATAAACCAACGCTTTTACATCAATACTTTCATATTCATCTTTGCCGATGACGCGAATGGATTCATCCATTTCGATGACTTCGACACCCATTTCTTGTAATTTAGCAGTCAATGCTTCCATATGTTTCGGAATCACATTCTCTACCGTTACATCCCCACGCGTAGCTGCTGCCATGATCATATATGTACCAATTTGAATTCGGTCCGGAATGATCGAATGACGACAACCGTGCATCTCTACAACACCTTCGATCCGGATCGTCTCCGTACCGGCACCTTTTATTTTTGCACCCATTGCATTAAGAAGTGTCGCTACATCGATAATTTCTGGCTCTTTCGCCGCATTCTCAATAAGCGTAACCCCCTTAGCACGGGATGCTGCGAGCATGATATTTATAGTAGCTCCGACACTGGCTACATCTAGATAAATTTTTGCACCGGATAGCTTTTTTGCACGCAAATGAATGGCGCCATGTTCGTAGTGAACCTCTGCTCCCATTGCTTCGAACCCTTTGATATGTTGGTCAATCGGCCTAGGTTCAAAATTACAACCACCCGGCAAACCAATAATCGCTTCTCCGAAACGTCCAAGTAGCGCGCCCATTAAATAATATGAGGCGCGCAGCTTTTGGACTAATTCATTATTCATAGATACAAGCGAAATATTTCTGGAATCGATGGTCATTTGATCGCCAATGCGCTCAATTTTGGTACCTAACTCTTCCAAAATACACACAAAGACTTCGATATCGCTCAACTCGGGCAGGTTGTCCAGCGTGACGACCGATTCGGATAAGATTGCAGCCGGCAAGAGTGCGAGCGCGCTGTTTTTTGCTCCGCAAATCGTAACCGACCCGCGCAACGGTCTACCTCCAGTGATCAACAGTCTTTCCATTCGATCCTGCTTCCCCCTAATCGGCGAGTCGTCCAATAGAACGGCTACCACCTGATCCCTTGTGTTCATATTATGCATCCTTTGTAATTCTTATGCCTGACCGCTTGAACCAAACAAACGCATTTTCGTACGAACAACTTCGATCATTGCATTACGTGCAGGTACCAAATATTTGCGTGGATCGTAAATTTTTCCGTCTTTATTAAGCACTTCGCGAATCACGTTAGTCATCGCAACTTGGTTCTCAGTGTTCACGTTAATTTTACCTACGCCTGCAGCAATTGATTTAATAATTGCATCGTCAGGAACGCCTGAACCACCGTGCAAAACAACTGGAACTGGGATTTTACTTGCTACTGCTTCGATAATATCATAATGAATTTTTGGTTCGCCTTTATACATACCGTGTGCTGTACCAACTGCAATTGCAACACAGTCAACGCCTGTTTCTTCGTAGAAACGGATCGCTTCTTCAGGTTTTGCAAGGTTTGCGTCCTCTTCAGCAACGCTAATATCGTCTTCTACTCCGCCAATTGTTCCAAGTTCACCTTCAACAGAAACGCCCATTGCGTGTGCCGCGCGAACAACTTCGCGAGTCAATTTAATGTTTTCTTCAAAAGGATGGTGTGAACCATCGAACATAACCGATGAGAAACCTGCACGGATACAAGCCATTGCAACTTCAAATGTGCTGCCGTGGTCAAGGTGCAATGCGATTGGCAATCCTGATTTTTTTGCAGCAGCTTCAGCCAATGCAACTGTATTTTCCATACCCATATATTTCAATGCGCCTTCACTAACACCAAAAATGAAAGGTGCTTTTTCAGCGATACCCGCTTCTGTAATCGCTTGTGCAAACTCAAGATTGTTCATGTTAAATTGACCCACGGCAAAGCGGTTTGCTTTTGCTCTTGGTAAAAAATCATTCATAGTAACTAATGGCATAATTAAGTCCTCCCCGAATTTAAAAATCACTTTTGTATTATATCATAAACAGATGGATTAACTGAACTTAGATTTGAAAATTTCATTAACAGCAACGACAAGTTCATCGACATCGAATGGTTTAGTAAAATGTTTGTTTGCGCCCAAACGATCTGCTTGTATGACTAAATCCAGTTCCCCATAAGCTGTCATCATAAAGACTGGTGTAATTTTATCCGTTGCACGAACCTTGGTCAAAATATCCAAGCCATCCATACCCGGCATTTTCATATCCAACAAGACCAAATCATGTTTGTGTTGTTCGAACAAATCCAAACCGACAAAACCATTCTCTGCAGTATGCACTACATAGCCAGCGGATTGGAATACTTCATTGAGCAACACACGAATACCATATTGATCATCAACCACCAAAATTTTATGCACGCCTCATTGCCTCCTGTAATGCCTTTTTAACTTGTATGTTGGCATCTATTCAACGAGACTCACGCAATATTTCTGCCGCTTGAACAAATCCCTTGAATAACGGATGTGGCCGGTTCGGACGCGATAAAAATTCTGGATGGAATTGAACTGCTAAAAACCACGGATGATTGGACAATTCAATCATTTCAACTAACCGTCCATCCGGTGAAGTTCCAGTAATTTGCAACCCATTTTGTTCAAGCGTTTCGCGGAATTGATTATTAAATTCGTAACGATGACGGTGACGCTCGTTTACTTCCGTCGATTCATATGCTTTATAGGCATTCGTTCCAGGTTTGATCGTGCATGGATATTCCCCAAGACGCATCGTACCACCAAGGTCGGCGATATTCTTCTGTTCCGGCAACAAATCAATGACCGGATACGCTGTACCCGGATCAATTTCGGATGTATTTGCACCAGCAAGTCCAGCAACATTTCGTGCAAACTCGATTACGGCAACTTGCATACCCAAGCAAATACCAAAGAAAGGGATTTTTTGCGTACGCGCATAATGAATTGCAGCAACTTTTCCTTCGACCCCGCGATCACCAAAACCGCCAGGAACTAGAATTCCGTCGATGTCTTTCAAAATTTCATGCGCATTGTGCGGAAACACTTCTTCCGCTTGAATCCAATGGATATTCACATTGTTACCCATAGACCAACCAGCGTGACTAATCGACTCCGCAATACTGATATATGCGTCGTGAAGTTCAACATATTTACCAACAATCGCAATGTTCAGCGGTTTCGACGCACTTTTGATTTGGTCAACCATTTTGCGCCAGTCCGACATATCTGCCTTAGGCACATCAAGCTTCAACAATTTTACCGCGATATCATCCAATCCCTGCTCTTGCATAAGCAATGGAATTTCATACAATGATTCCGCGTCAACCGCTTCGATCACCGCTTCTTGATCGATATCGCAAAATAGTGCAATTTTTTTCTTTAAGTCTGCATGAAACGATTTCTCTGTGCGGCATACAATCACATTCGGTTGAATGCCGAGACTTCGAAGTTCTTTTACACTGTGCTGGGTCGGTTTCGTTTTCACTTCACCTGCCGCTTTAATGTAAGGAATAAGCGTGACGTGAATATACATCACGTTTTCGCGGCCGATATCACTTTTAATTTGTCTAATCGCTTCTAGGAACGGCAAACTCTCGATGTCCCCAACCGTACCGCCAATTTCAGTGATGACAACATCGGATTGATTCGCACGACTTGCCGCATAGACACGTTCTTTCAATTCATTCGTAATATGCGGAATCACTTGGACAGTTGCGCCCAAAAATTCGCCTTTACGCTCTTTGCTGATCACCGTGGAATATACTTTCCCCGTCGTTACATTGCTGTCCTGCGTTAAGTCAATATCAATAAACCGTTCATAGTGCCCCAAGTCCAAATCGGTCTCTGCGCCGTCCTGAGTGACGTACACTTCTCCGTGTTGGTAAGGACTCATCGTTCCCGGATCGATGTTGATATATGGGTCAAACTTCTGGATCGTCACCTTCAATCCGCGATTCTTAAGCAATCGCCCTAATGAAGCTGCCGTAATTCCTTTCCCGAGAGATGACACGACCCCACCGGTTACGAAAATATACTTCGTCACAAACGTTCCCTCCCTGACCGGCATTTGCCAAGCCACCATACATTTAAAAACCACTTAAAACTTCTTCTGAAAAATAAAAAAAGTGCCCTGTTTCCGGGGCACTTTATAGCCGATCTAACTAAAGCCCATCACATAGTTTATATTCGCATTGACTACAATGTCAAGCGAATCAATCTTCCTCGTCATCAGGTTCGGCATATTCAAATGTTTCTTCTGATTCCTCGTCGTTTGCAGTCTCCAAATCTTCATCGTCTTCAGCCAATTCATCGTCTTCAAGACCAGGAACTTCTTCCAACTCTTCTTCTGGAAGGAATTCTTCATCTTCAGTAAATTCTTCGACCTCTGCCTCAAACGGTGCTTCGTAATCTTCTTCGACTTCCTCTTCAAATAATTCATCATCAAGGTCATCGATATCATCGTTAATAATGCGAGGTCGTTTAGAATTCGTGAGTCCGCCTTCTTCCGATTTCTCAATCGGATACCAACGCTTTAAGCCCCACATATTTCCACCAACACACGCGAAACGGCCATCAATATTTATTTCAGTATACAATTGTGCGATGACACGATTGATGTCGTCCGTCGGCATTTTTTTAATGCCGGCAATTTCATTCATGATATCGCGATAATAAATCGGTTCTTTGATTTGCTTCAAAAGTTCGAAAGCTAGGTCTACCATCGGCATTTCTTTTGCTTTGTCTGCCGGGATGTTCAACGTATAGTTGGATGCCATTTCCTTCACCTCACATAACAGTTTAATGGTTTAAACCAAACTGTCAAGAAAAACACAATTTGACAATCTAGATTAACGAACGAATCCTAGCAACATTTCACGGATGCATTTGGATGCAACGATCGGGGTTTGTTCTGTTGGATCATAAATAGGTGCTACCTCAACCAAATCCGCACCAATAACTTCAACCTCTGAATTTGCAATTGCATGTATCGCAGCAAGCAATTCGCCGCTCGTGATCCCACCTGGTTCAGCAGTTCCCGTTCCCGGTGCAGCTGATGGATCAAGCACGTCGATATCGATTGTCACATACACTTTACGACCTGCAAGCGATGGCAACACTTTCTTAAGTGGTTCGAGTACTTCAAATGGGAAAAAGTTAATGTTCTCACGGCCGAATTTGAACTCTTCGCGCGAACCTGAACGAATTCCAAATTGATAAATATTTTTGCCGCCAATCAAGTTCGCCGCTTTGCGAAGTGGTGTAGAATGTGACAAAAGTTCGCCTTCATAGGATTCACGAAGGTCCGCATGCGCGTCAAAATGCAAAATCGCTACATCAGGATATTTTGAATAAATCGCTTGGAAAATCGGCCAGGAACACAAGTGCTCTCCGCCGATTCCGAGCGGGAATTTATCATCTTTCAAAAGGCCGGTCACGTATTCGTGAATAACATCCAAACTTTTCGCCGCATTTCCGAATGGGAGCAACAAATCACCTGCATCGAAATATGTTATTTCTTCTAGACTTTTGTCGAGATACGTACTGTATTCTTCGAGTCCGATCGACACCTCACGAATTTTGCGCGGACCAAACCGGGAACCTGGACGGAAACTAACCGTGTAGTCCATCGGCATCCCGTAAATAACCGCTTTTGATTTCTCATAGTTATCGGAACTTAAAATAAACACTTGTCCTGAATAAATTTCTGGTAATCTCATTGTATTAATACTCCTCTTGCCGCATTGGCTTAAGTTTAGTCCACTAATTTTTCAATAAAACGCGGTAAGACGAAAGCGGAGAAATGCAATTTCGATGTGTAATATTTCGTATCGAGATCTATAAAACGCGCTTCGTTTACTTTTAATGGATCATACGCTTTACTCCCCATTGTGAATGTCCACAAGCCGCTAGGATAGGTTGGAATGTTAGCAATGTACGTACGCGTGATTGGGAATATTTCACGAACATCTTTGTTCACTTTTTGGATCAAATCCGCTTTGAACCAAGGATTATCCGTTTGTGCGACGAAAACCCCATCTGCTTTCAGCGATTCAAAAATCCCTTGATAAAATCCACGCTCAAACAATGGTGCCGCAGGACCAACCGGCTCTGTGGAATCGACCATAATTACGTCATACGTATTTTTGAACTGATGGATGTGCATGAAACCATCGTCAACGTTGACTTCAACGAGCGGATTGTTAAGAGCGTCCGCGATTTCGGGCAAATATCGTTTAGAATACTCAATCACTTTTCCATCGATTTCAACAAGAACTGCTTTTTTTACGCTCGGGTGTTTCAACACTTCTCGAATGACCCCGCCATCTCCGCCGCCAACAACGAGAACCGTTTCTGGATTTGGATGTGTAAACATTGGAATATGTGCAATCATTTCGTGATATACGAACTCATCTTTAATCGTTGTCATAACCATTCCATCTAAAATAAGTGCGTTCCCGAACGCTTCCGTCTCCACCATAGAAATCTCTTGGAATGGTGTTTGCTCTGTTAAATAGGTTTTTTTTATTTTTAATGTAATGCCAAACGTCTCGGTTTGTTGTTCCGTGAACCATAATCCCATCTTAAAAATCCCCCCTTAAAATGTTGAATGGATGCTTGATGCGGCGACCATACTATATCTGCAAATTAATGTTCACGTCCGGATAAAAGGGGCAAGGAGGCGAGTCTGTATATCTAACCGTGAAATCGAGCCGAAACATAACGTAACCCGTCCGGTTCGCCGCTGGTTTAGTCGTTTCATATTCGTTTTAGCGATAATGATTCTCTCAATGATTATATTCATTTTTATCGAAAAATCAAAATCATTGCCGCCCGTTCAACAACTGGCAACACCTCAAATCGTCGACGTCACCGGCGAACCACTTCCAGTACCTGCGTTAGCTGATATTCAATATCCGATTCCGCTTCGTGATATGTCTCCTTGGATTATTAAAGCAACGATTGCGATTGAGGATCGACGATTTTATCGTCATCCCGGAATTGATTTACGGGGTCTCGTTCGCGCGTTTTTGGTTAACATTCAATCCGGATCCTTGAAGCAAGGCGGAAGTACGATTACACAACAATTGGCGAGAAATTTATATTTATCGCGTGAAAAAACGTTGTTTCGAAAATTAGCCGAGGCCGAACTTGCGATTCGCATTGAACTTCAAAAATCAAAATCTGAAATTCTTGAACAATATTTAAACACGATCTACTATGGCCATCATTTTTATGGCATCGAGTCGGCATCCCGTGGGTATTTTGGAAAAGCGGCATCTGAATTAACGATTGGCGAAGCTGCTTTGCTTGCCGGAATTCCAAAAGGACCCGCCATTTATTCACCTGATATTCATCTGGATTTCGCCAAAAAAAGACAAAAAGAAGTTCTTCAGGCGATGTTTCAAAACGACGAAATTACAAAAGAACAGCAATCTGTAGCTATAACGGATCCAATTGCGTTAGCATCAGCCGACAATAATCCCCCACACGCGATTGAAGCGTTCGCAAATTATGTTTATCAAAACTTACCGCCTAAACCAGACACCTTAAATTCTAACCCTGTGATTATGTCGACGATAAACCTTTCGATGCAAAAGCTAGCCGTTTCTGTTATCAATGATGTTCTAAAAGAAACAGATCACATTAAAACCGGACATCAACCATTGCAAGCGGCACTTGTCGCAATTGATCCACGCTCCGGTGCAATACGAGCAATGGTGGGCGGAGACACATTTAATCGTGCGATCAGTAGCAATCGACAACCCGGTTCATCGTTCAAACCAATTTTATACTTAACAGCACTTAAACAGCGCTGGGTTCCTACGACGAGGTTAATTAGCGAGCCGACCATGTTTATATACGATCACGGCCGAAAAACATACCGACCAAACAATTACGAAAATCACTACGCGTACAGAGAAATTGATATGCGCCGCGCACTTGCGGAATCAGATAATATTTATGCAGTAAAAACGATCATGTCCGTCGGTCCCGAAAATGTAGTCGCTACCGCACGTTCACTAGGGATTACGAGTGCGCTCTCGGCGGTTCCTGCACTTGCACTTGGAACGTTTCCGGTCAGTCCACTAGAAATGTGCACCGCATATGCTTCGATTGCTAATGGCGGAAACCGCGTTACACCTTATTCCGTCGAAGAAATTAGCAAGGACGGCAACCTTATTTTTAAACACACACCCGCATTGCCAGTACCAACAACGCAACCAGAAACATTTGTACTCACTTCTTTAATGCAAAGTGTACTTGACCCTGGGGGAACCGGTTATCGCGTCTCACACGACATACATCGTCCTGTCGCCGCTAAAACAGGCACTACCAAAACAGACGCTTGGATGGTCGGATTTACACCAGAGCTCGCAGTCGCAGTATGGGTTGGATACGATAAAAATAAACCACTTGCGACCATTGATGCGCGCAAAGCCGCCCCAATTTTTGCTCGTTTCATCGATGGTGCACTCGCCAATGTTCCGCCAAAAATTTTTGAACCACCGATGGACAGTGTCGTCTCTATCTACATCGATCCCGAAACCGGAAATCGCGCCACGTCTGCCACTCAGAACGCCAGGCTCGAATGGTTCGTAAAAGGTACGGAACCGATTCAATCAGCGAATACTACACAAAAAGACAAACCGAGTACGCTCACAAACGGACCAGACACAAACAATTCTCTCTGGAAAACAATAAAGCGTTGGTGGTTCTCAAATTGAACCATCAACGCTTTGTATTTTATTATGCCAAACATTCTTTTAGTTGATCCGGCGTGTTTTCCCACATGTCTGAGCTGTGTGCGATTAGTGCGCCGCGCAGTGCAACTTTTTCAGCCTCATTAATTCCATCAACAAGAATACGGTGTTTCATTGCCGCGTCCATACGGTTAACGTGATCTGGCAAACTTTTGAAACCAATTTTGGCTTCGGTATCAATAACCATCTCACATGTGCTTAAGCCAGCATAAAAACTACCCGATTCGTTTTTGGCAACTTTCACCCAAACAATCCAACATCGGCGGCCGTGCGGAACATCTTCGCGCTTTGGTGTAAATTTAATGCCGCGTTCGACTTTGCTTTTCGCATGAATCGCGCCAAGATCGATATATGCGTCGTCGCCGTCAACAATAATGCTCGACAACAAGTTCAAATCCAACGCGCCCGCTCCAAATCCACGGTGCTCTTTTGTGCTCATAATATTAAATTCGGATTTTTTCTTTTCTTCCATAAACGTAATCTTCCTTCCTCAATTCACGCGACGGTAACGGCTTTGACAATTAGCTCACACCATTCGGTCGCACGATCATCGTACGTATCCATAATTTGAAATTGATAATTCACGCCCATTTCCTGAAGCGTCTGATGAATGGTTAAACGAGCAAGTTCCTTCATATTATGTTCTTTACTCAAATGTGCCAAATATACACGTTGCAACATTGGATGATTCAATGATGCTAGTGCTTCTCCAGCAGCAACATTAGATAAGTGACCTTCATCGCTCAAAATACGCCGTTTAATATTCCACGGATATCTGCCCATTCGCAACATTTCCACATCATGATTCGATTCAAGCACCAAGACGTCTGATCCCGAAATTGCTTCTGACACTTTGGAACTCATGTATCCTAAGTCCGTTGCAATGCCAAGTTTCACGTTGCCATCTGTAAACACGTAACCTACCGGCTCAGACGCATCATGCGACACGGGGAACGACTTGACGCGCATATTCCCTGCATTCACGGCAGATCCTGTAGGCATAACTACGGTACGCGATGCATCAACATCCACTTTTAATCGACGTAAAGCCATCCACGTATTTGCATTCGCATATACTTTTGCGTTGTATTTCTTACTAAAAACCGCAATTCCGCGATAATGGTCTACATGTTCATGCGTGACAAAAATACCTTGAATCCATGATGGATCAACTTCGCGTTCCTGCAACAACGCTTCGATCTTCTTACAGCTCAATCCAGCGTCCAAAAGCCAATAACTTCCGCCGCTCTCAATCACCGTTACATTACCCGTCGAACCGCTGCCCAAAATAGTAAAACGCATTCGCCCACCACCTTCCAACGCTAACTGTATCACAGCCATTTAAGCGTGGGCAACAAAAAACGCATCCAAATTATTTTGGACGCGTCGTGATCTGTGGGAGTTTCTTTGGTTCTACAGAAGGTAGCGGAGCCCAGCGCATCCAAATTGATTCGAGCTCTACGCGCTCTTTTTCTGGGAAATATTCATGTAACAAATGCTCAATCGTTTCTAATTCATGCTCTGTAATTCCGTTCTCGAGGATTGTAGACAGTCCTTTAAGTTCTTTTTCGGGAACGTTTTTATTGAAAAGTTCATAAATGCGTAAGCGCTCCCGATTCGTCAAACCATTTTTTCGTGATGAAAATTGTTCAGCATGAATAATCACTTTGTCTGGTGATGTACTCGCTTGAGGTGTAGGTTGAATCGATGAAGTCGGAGAAACAGACTGCTCATTTATCGGACCTGCCGATTCCTTTACCGTCGCCGTTGGAACAAACTCCTCTTCATCCGAAGATTTAAACGCACCCACCTCAACGGCATCACTTACCATATTGCTTGCGGCGATCGGTTTTTGCATCATATCACTTAATGTATGTTGCACGACATAAAACGTTGTTGCCAATGAAATCGTGACGGCAACCAAAGTAAAAAATGCGACGCCAAGTAACTTCTGCAAAAAATTCAATCACTGCACCCCACAGACATAAAGTTCGATCCGTTTCTTCATTCTGATTCTAGTATGCACAATATTTAGTTGTTCGATAACAGAAAACCCCAATCCCAGAAAACAATTTTCCGGGATTGGGGTAGAAGTATTATAAAATATTAGTAAATTGTACCGACAATATTGGTTTGCTCACGGTTTCGACCAACCGAGAAAATTGCAATCGGAATACCCGTTAATTCGGCAACGCGCTCCAAATAGCGGCGGGCATTGACCGGAAGATCATCTAATGAACGAGCACCAGTAATGTCTTCACTCCAACCTGGGAGTTCTTCATATACTGCTTCACATTTGGAAAGCACATTCAAATTAGCAGGATAGTGTTCAATGACTTCATCACCAATTTTGTAACTCGTACAAATTTTGACGCTTTCCAATCCAGAAAGAACGTCGATGGAATTCAAAGACAATCCTGTAATTCCGCTAACACGGCGAGCATGTCGAACAACGACACTGTCAAACCACCCAATACGGCGTGGTCTGCCAGTTGTTGTACCATACTCATGACCGATTTCGCGAATGCGATTACCGATTTCATCATATAATTCCGTCGGGAAAGGACCATCGCCAACACGTGTCGTGTATGCTTTGGCTACGCCGATAATATTTTTGATTTTCGTTGGTCCAACGCCCGCACCAATACATACCCCACCTGCTGTCGGGTTCGACGAAGTCACATACGGATATGTACCTTGATCGATATCCAACATCACACCTTGTGCACCTTCGAACAGTACTTTCTCGCCTGCATCAATTGCATCATTCAATACAACGGATGTATCGGTCACATATTGACGAATCTCTTCTGCATAGCCAAGGTATTCGCTAATCATTGGCTCAACATCAAGTGGCGCTGCACCATAAATACGCTCAATTAATTGATTTTTATCAGCAACGATTTTACGCACTTTTTGCGTAAACTCTTCAGCATCCATCAAATCAGCAATCCGAATTCCGTTGCGGGCAGCTTTATCCATATAACATGGGCCGATCCCTTTACGTGTCGTACCAATTTTGTTGTCACCTTTGCGCTCTTCTTCCAAACCATCCAACAACAAATGATACGGCATAATCAAATGCGCGCGGTCGCTGATCTTCAAGTTCTTTGTGCTAAATCCATTCTCATGGATGTAGTTAATTTCTTGGATCAATGCTTTCGGATCAATAACCATCCCGTTACCGATGACGCATTTTTTATCCGAATAAAAAATTCCCGAAGGAATCAGATGAACTTTATATTTATGATTGCCGATCATGATTGTATGCCCTGCGTTGTTACCACCTTGGTAACGAGCAACAACCTCTGCTTGCTCTGCCAAAAAATCTGTAATTTTCCCTTTGCCTTCGTCGCCCCACTGGGTACCTACGACTACTACGGTGGACATATTGAATTCCTCCAACCACATTCATTCATATTAAATGCATTCAAACTTAAGTAGTATAACAATTCCAACGAACGAAGTAAAGAATTCACAAGTTATGCGGAATTACTTTCCGGTCCTTGATGTAAATTGACGAATTTATTGTAGTTTTTCATAAAGACCATTTCGACGCTGCCAACAGGTCCATTCCGATGTTTCGCAATAATAAGTTCGACAATATTCTTTTTCTCTGAATCAGGATTGTAATAGTCATCACGATATAAAAAGGATACGATGTCCGCATCTTGCTCAATTGCACCGGACTCACGAAGATCAGAAAGCATCGGACGCTTGTCCTGCCGTTGCTCCACACTCCGACTTAACTGTGAAAGTGCAATAACCGGCACTTCAAGTTCACGAGCAATGCTTTTTAACGTTCGGGAGATTTCGGACACTTCTTGTTGTCTGTCTCCGCCGCCCTTGGAGCGACCTTGAATTAACTGCAAGTAATCAATTACAATCAGGCCGAGTCCACGTTCTTTTTTTAAGCGACGACAACGACTTCGGATATCAGACGTCGTAATACTAAACGTATCATCAATATAAATATTCGATTCAGACATTGAGCTAATGCCCATCATTAATTTTTCCCAATCTTCATCCTTTAAATGCCCAGAGCGCATGACTGCCGAATCAATGTTCGCTTCAGCACAAAGCATCCGTCGTACAAGCTGATCCGCCGCCATCTCCAAACTAAAAATTGCGACCGTCTGCCTTGCACGGATCGCAACATTTTGCGCTAAATTTAGTGCAAATGCGGTTTTACCAACGGATGGGCGCGCAGCTAAAATAATCAAATCCGATTTTTGCAATCCAGCTGTCATTTGATCTAGATCATGGTACCCAGTCGACACACCTGAGTTTCCACCTTTATGATTATACAAGAATTCAATGCGATCCAATACAGTGAGCAATACATCCTTAATTGGCTTAAACCCGTCACTCGTGCGGCGCTCACCAATTTCGAAAATTTGCTTTTCCGCTTGGTCGATCATTACCTGGAGTTCGTTTTCTTGCGCATAACCTTCATTCGCAATTTGCGTCGCGGTGCGAATTAATCGGCGCAATACTGACTTTTCCTCTACAAGTGTTGCATAATACTCAATGTTCGCCGCGCTCGGTACAGATTGCACCAGTTGAGTAATGTAAGTCAACCCGCCAACTTCATCAAGTTGTTGGCGGTCTTTCAAACGAGTGGCCAATGCGACGACATCAATCGGCTCATTCATATCATTCAAATCAATCATCATTTCATAGAGCAGACGATGCTGCGGCCGATAAAAATCATCTGGTTGCAACTTCTCCATCGCGATAATCATTGATGTTGGTTCGAGTAAAACGGAACCGAGTACCGCCTGTTCTGCCTCAATATTTTGAGGAGGCGTTCGATCTCGAAAATTTTGCTCATTCATGGACGATTTGTACACGCAAGGATGCGCTTACTTCAGGGTGAAGTTTTACCGTAACCGTTGTAATCCCAAGGGAACGGATCGGATCCTCCATCAAAATTTGGCGTTTATCCAATTTTATTTTTAATTTATCTAACTCTTCGGCAACTTGTTTATTGGTAATTGAACCAAACAAACGACCACCCTCGCCAGCTTTCGCTTTAATCGTAACTAGCGTTTCTTGCAATTTGATCGACAACGCTTTTGCATTTTCGCGAACTTGATCTTTCTTTTTCTCTTCGCTCTTTTTCACTTGCTCCAACACTTTTACGCTACCGCTATTTGCAAGTTGAACGAGGCCTTGCGGCAACAAGAAATTGCGTGCATATCCCTCAGAAACTTCTTTAATTTCACCTTTTTTACCTTGGCCCTTAACATCTTGCATAAAAATAACCTTCATGAGAAAATCCCCTCTTCTTTCTGAATTCGTTCAAGTACTTGCTTCAATTGTTTCGCAACATCCGTTGTGTTTGAATCCAATTGAACCGCGGCATTTGTAAAATGACCGCCGCCGCCGAGTTTTTCCATAATGAGTTGTACATTAATTTGTCCCGCCGAGCGGGCACTGATACCAATCATGCCATCTGGTCTTCCCGAAATGACAAAAGACGCAGCGATTTGCGACATATTTAAAAGTGAATCGGCTACTTGTGCAACCAACAACGGTGAAAACACCTGCCCTTCGTTGGCAGTCACGATTGCAAGTTGATCGTACAGAACTTCCGTATTGCGCATTAAATCGGCTTTCTTTAAGTAATCCTCAAGATTCTCTTTGAATAATCTTTGAATCATTGCAGAATCTGCACCATTTCGGCGCAAGAAGGATGCCGCCTCAAACGTCCTCGCACCCGTGCGATAGGTAAAGTTTTTAGTATCCACTACGATTCCGGATAAAAGTGCGGTACTCTCAATAATGTCCATATTTAATTGTTCGTGGAAATATTGAAGTAATTCAGTAATTAACTCACTTGTCGATGATGCATATGGCTCGATATAAACGAGTAACGCGTTCGGAATAATTTCTTCACCGCGTCGATGATGATCAATAACAACTGTTCGGTTCGTTTGTTGCAAAATTTTGGAGTCATATAACATCGATCCTTTGTGTGTATCAACGACAATGACAAGTGTACGGGTATTTACAATCTCAAGCGCTTGCTCCGGTGTGACAAACGCTTTTTTAATTGAATCTGTATCTGCAATTTCATCCATCAAACGTTTAATTGAAGGGTTAATGCCTTCGAGCACAATATATCCGTCTTTATTACTTAAACGAACCATTTTGAGTACGCCTACCGCAGCACCGATTGAGTCCATATCAGGAACTTTATGTCCAACAATGACCACTTGATCGCTGTCTTTAATTAGGTCGCGTAACGCATGAGAAATTACACGAACGCGTACGCGCGTACGCTTCTCGATTGCATTCGATTTCCCGCCATAAAAAGATACTTTCATACCATCTTTGACCGCAACTTGATCTCCGCCGCGACTGAGCGCCATATCCAAACTCGACTGTGCTTGCTTGCCAAGTTCAAAGACACTAACCGCATCAACGCCAATTCCGATACTTAGCGTCATAGGTATCTTATAATGCGATGTTTTTTCGCGAACTTGATCAAGCACATCAAATTTCGAATGTTCAAGTTTGCGTAAAATTTGTTGATTCAAAATCAAAATATATTTGTCCGCTGCCATTCGGCGGAAATACATTTTATTCGAGGTTGCCCATTCTGTAATTTCTTGCGTTACCGTTGCTAGCACGAGATTTCTTGTCTGATCATCCAATGTTTGGGTCAAATCATCCAAGTTATCCATGGTAACCATCCCGATCACAAGTTTTTCCGCATCGTATGTTTTACGCAATTGGTCATAAGCCGTAATGTCTTCAAAATAAAGCAACCGCTCCATCGGACGGTGCGTCACTTTGTATTCTTTAGCGCAAACGGTCACTTCAAAAACTTCTTCTTTATGTAGCTTATTTTTTAGTTCCGGAAAACGGTCGAATAGCGCATTTCCAACCGCAACTTCCGATGTTTCAAGACGAAGAATCGACGGTATCATCGGATTGTGCCATTCAATTTTTTTCTCGTCGCTATATAGCAACATTCCAATGGGCAATTGGTTGATCACTTCATTGCCAGCTCGTCGAACCCGATGAGAAATCGTCGCCAAATACAGTGTTATCTCATGCACCAGCGTTTTTTCCAAACGAATACTTATGTAAATACATACACCCATGATTAATAATCCCGTTGCGCCAATTATCCATTGAAAATATGTAAGTATGATCAGAAAGATACCGACTACACTATACATAATCGAAAAGAATATGTGCCAGCGATTCAAAAAATACGTTGGCATTCTCTCAACTCCTCTAGTTAGGTGTCACGTTCCTCTCGCATTATACCACAATTTATAAAAATTATTATATTTCTTCATATAAAAAGACAGTACCTAGATCAACACATGGTTGATTTGGGTACTGTCTTGTATCGTTATTAATCAGTTGTGTAAGGAATCAAAGCGATTTGACGGGAACGTTTAATCGCGATTGTCAACATCCGTTGGTATTTCGCGGATGTACCAGTTACACGACGTGGCAAGATTTTACCACGATCGCTGATGAACTTTTTCAAAAGATCCACATCTTTATAATCAATGTGCTCGATTTTGTTCATTTTGAAAAAACAAACTTTACGGCGTTTGTTACCACGACCACGACGTCCGCCTTTGCGTTCGCCACGATCCTCGCGATCTCCGCGATCTGCACGATCATTCTGGCTCATAGTTGAACCTCCTTCCAAATTTGGGTGTCGATCTTATACTAGAACGGCAAATCATCATCTGATAGATTGATCGGTTTGCCGATTTCTGCGAACGGATTTTTCGATCCGGCTTCTGCTTTGTTTGAAGAAGCATTGCCATAACGGTCCTGATTGGACACAAACTTGTCAGAGGACGACTCGTCACGGTTGGACCCGCCGTCTTTTCCGCCATCAAGGAAGCGAACTGTTTCTGCAACGACTTCCGTCACATAAACCTTCTTTCCTTCTTGATTCTCGTAATTGCGAATTTGTAAACGGCCATCAACCGCGGCCATTCTACCCTTCTTCAAATACTGAGCGACTGTTTCTGCTTGTTTGTTCCAGGTAACGATATTGATGAAATCCGTCTCGCGTTCACCGGACTGACCACCGAATGGTCTGTCAACAGCTAGTGAAAAGGAAGCTACAGCATTCCCGGCACCGGTATAACGGAGTTCCGGATCTTTTGTTAAACGACCAATTAAAATGATACGATTCAACATTGACGATTCAACTGCCTTCCTTCTTGAAATACTCACTTCACACGCATTACTTACGCGACATCGCTAGTAAGCAAATGACGGATCACTTCATCGGAAATTCCAATTACACGATCCAACTCTTTGATTCCGGCTTGCGTTGCTTGAAATTGCATCAAAACGTAAACTCCATCACGTTGTTTATCGATTTCGTATGCCAAGCGGCGTTTTCCGAGTACATCACATTTCGCGATTTCGCCTTCTACAGTAATAATTGCTTTCAATTTTTCAACGTAAGCAGTTACTGCATCTTGCTCAACGCTTGATTTAATGATGTACATTAACTCGTATTTACGCATGCCAATTCACCTCCTCTGGTCTACGGCCCCCGCACATTGGCGTGGAGCAGGAATGGTTATAAAAAACGTACCTTTCTAATATAACAAAACGCGCTAACCCATACAAGGGTAATCTTAAAAAATCTTAAATAAAAACGCCACACACCAATGTTAGTGTGTAGCGTTATATTACAATTCACCAATTACATTTGCGAATCTACTGCTTTTAAGAGATTTGAAATAACTTGTGCAACTTCAACGCGCGAAGCAGGTTTTAATGGGTTAAAGGAACCTTCACTGTTTTTGACAATCCCTACAGTTATTGCTTGTTGTACATAAGGAAGTGCCCAATCATTGATCAATTCCGAATCCGCATAGGTTACATTATCTTCTTCTGGCGTTGTATCCGTCATATATTGATACGCTCGCATAAACATGGAAATCATTTCTTGACGTGTCACACGGGCTGTCGGTGCAAACTTCCCATCACCTTTACCAGTAACAATTCCAGCGTCTGCTGCTGCGATGATATATTTGGAATACCATTTTGTTGGATCTACATCTTTGAATTCTGACTCATTCGTTAATGGTAAATTCATGGCACGAACTAAGAACGTCGCAATTTCTGCACGTGTTACCGCTTGGTTTGGACCAAAATTTGTGTCTGAAATACCTGAGACAATATGTTTCGCTGTTAATTCTTTAATGACATTGTATCCCCAATGCGTTTTTGAAACGTCTTTATATGACTTCTCATAGCTAAACACTGCAAAATCACCGGTTTTGGATACACTTACGTCGATTGAGGTATCATTGATGTTTCCGCCAGTGTAAACCAATTCACTATCATCATTCACTGTATAAATACCAAGTAAGTTTGGATCTGCATTTTGGTCAAACGCGAGTGAAATGGTAATTGGTTTCTGGAATTCGGTAATCGGTACAAGTTTTCCGGCGTTAGTTAAGACTATTGCCTCAACTCCTGCCATTTCACCAGCAACATTAAATGTTAAACCTCGTTCTGTACTGCTCGGAATAAGCATTGATTTTTCGTCATCTGTCATGATGTGAATTCGGAAAATCACAGAATTTACGGTTTTATTATCCACGGATGCAGTGGTCAATAGTGATCTCAATGATTCCGTCGGAATCGCAACGCTTGCTGTTTCCTTGGTTAAAATTAGATCGTTTCCACTCCAATTCTCTGTTGCCTGATAAGGGATTGCAACGCCTTCCTCATCATTCGCAAGGACAATGACTGGTTGATCTTCTTTCATTAAATCATTCATTTGTTCTTCTGTTACTTGTTTAATTCCATCAACAACTGGTGCAGGAATTATGTTAGGTGTCGTTGTCGCTGTTGGACTCGTTGTTTTCGTCGGCGTTGGTATCGGCGTCTTAACAGTTTCATTCGTTGGTGCAGGAGTCACATCTGGTGTTGGTCCTGGTGTTTCAACTGGTGGTTTCGGTGTTGCAAGCCCTTCTGGTGCTCCGCTTGTAATTGTACCTGAATCGAACGTTGAAATTCCGGCTTTGAACAAATAGTTTTTCATACCATTGCTATCCCATTTACCGTTGCCATCATTAAAAGCAATTTCAACTTGGGAACCGCCGTTTAGTGGAATTAGAATCTGAGCATATCCTGCAGCAGATGATGACTCAAGTGCTTTGCCCGGTACTGCCGTCCACGCACCACTTCCAACCCGGTAATGTGCGAAAGGTGTATCAAATCCCTTTTTGTAATAAATCATTGCTGCATCAGTATAATCATTGTCATTTGTTGTCGGAGTAACAACATTTGGTTTCGTCGAACCCGTTGTTTCCGTTTTCGCTCCAGCAGGTGCTCCAGTAGTGATTGTTCCTGCATTAAATGTTGAATAGCCCGCTTTAAAGACATAGTTCTTCATACCATTACTGTCCCATTTACCGTTGCCATCATTAAAAGCAATTTCAACTTGGGATCCACCATTTAATGGAATGCTAATTTTTGCGTAACCTGAAACTTCTGAAGCATCAAGCGCTTTTCCAGGTACCGTCGTCCATGGGCCACTACCTACACGATAGTGAGCGTATGGTGAATCAAAGCCTTTTTTGTAATAGATAATTGTTGTATCTGTTGTGTCAATTGAAGGCGTCGTCGGCCCAGTAGTGTCGGTAGTTACAACCGGTGTCGCTACCCCGCCCTTTGTAGGTGATGGCGTTACCACTGGTTTTGGTGTTACCACTGGTTTCGGCGTTGTTGCCGGCACCGGTGTTGCTGTCGCTTCAACAATTTTGGGATCATACGTCGGATCTGGTGTAACACTTACTAATTTACCATCGGACTTAAACATTGGTGCAACGGATATCGAATCACGCGGTGGAACATTACTCATAAATGCATCTGTTCCTTCAATCGTTCCATTCGGATCTTCAATATAGCCAGTGCCACCTTTGCTATATTTACCTGCACCAACCCACACTTGTTGAATATCGGATTTGGTTACATTACCCTTTGAGTCAATCGCTTCAATATAATAATCAAGCATTTGGCTGCGGAAATCATCGATGTAAGAATAATATAAATTACCGATTTTTTTACCGCCAATTGTTTTGTATAAATCAAATTGCGGACCTTTTTGCCATGCGACTCCATTCATCTCCGATGAAAGATCACGTTGATACATCGGATATTCAATCCAATCGCTAACCGTAGATGCATCAATGTTTGCTACACCTTTAGCTTGCAATGCCTTAGGATCGTATACGCGGAATGTATTGTCGGTTACATCAATTGACGACTTATTGTGTTTGCGGATCATCAATTTGATCCCCGAAACACCATTCACATCATCTGCATACGTATAGATACCAAATTTATTGTTGAAATAACTTGGTGTCCACCCTTCAGACTTACCATTGTTCGCGCTACCAGGGTTGTACGGATAGCGTTGAGGCCACCAAATCGACGGACCCGTTTTATCTTTTGCAAGATTCTTTTTAACATAAGGTTCCGAGAAATAAAGTGATTGGTTGAATGAAATTGTTGGTTTAATATTATCGTCTTGGTTCTCGTCATAATAACCAAATCCTGAATCAATTGCAGGAACTAAGAAGTACCATGATAACTCAGCAGGGTTTGCCCCGCCTTTATAATCATTTGCCTCATCCCCTTTAACCGGATATGACATCATCCAAGGGTTCAACTGATTTCCTGCAGGGGCAACTTCACGATCCATTGCCGTTTTTGGCTGCCAATAGTTCGGATGATCATCTAACCAAATTTGCTCTGCTGTTTTTGCATAGTTCATTGCAGATTGCAATAACGCGAAGTTACGCTCTAAGTAATGATAACCATACTCAAAGTTCACACTCATACCCATTGGATTTCCAGCAAGGTTTTTTTGTGGCGCTAAATTTGTACCCATTGCTTTATTAAAATCTGCAAATTGACCTTTCCAAATACAGAACGGCAAGTGCCAATGATACCAAGTTGGGTCAGCTGAAGAATCGCGTGTGTCAATCCATGAACCATCTTGAACGTGCGCCACATCACTATCTGCAGGTTTATTACTTACCAAATATTCATCGACACCTTGACCATTCATTCCAGCTTCGGAATAGGTCATATTGGCCCCACTCATCCACGTACCTTCATCGCCCGCACGACCTGACGAGTTGTCTCCATCATGTGCGATAACGAAGAATTGTTTTTGTTTCGTCATACCATCATATTTTTTGAGGAATGTTCCACTAACCGAACCTTGATATCCCTCTTCCCAAGACGATGCTTGTTCAACTGGAATACCAACGATCCGTTGTTCTGAACCCGAGTTCGGATCAACATATTTTACCCAATGCGGTGTCGATGCAAATGGGAATTTATTAAACGTGTTTTGTTTCTCATTAAACATCGGCTTCTTAATCCATTCACCGACATCGCTAGTGTTTTGGAAGTCTGCACGGTTTGGTGGTGAAACCATTGTGTCTGAACCAGGGTTATCCATTAACTCTTGAGGATAATCTTTTAATGCACGGGAAAAATGAATATTCCCCATTACTGACCATTCAATTCCTAACTTCTTCAATACTGGAATTAATCGCTCCGAGAAACCAAGTTCAGTCGGAAAAAACCCCTTGGATGACTTAAATGAATCGCCAAGAAAATATGGTTGCGCAAGTGTAACGTTATGATAAATCATGTCTTTCAACATATAGTCGTTTCCGACCAATGGCCCCATCGAGTGGTGACCTGTAAAATGAATCATATCAAGAACGGGTTTTCCATTTGTTGTTTTTAACTTAGAGTAAGCATCTTTCCACGTTTTACCCCAATTTTTATTTCCGTAACCATCGACATTACCTAGTTCAGCAAAACTTTGTACATTATTAATTACAGCTGCTGACATGGTAACATGAATTTGACCTTGTTTGAATTTACCCGCAAGGTTATTTGCAACATTTGCTGGCCAAGAAGTATATGCACCAACCTTAGCATGATGCAAATAGTATTGACCGCCAGCCAAATCATCATGCGGCAATGGCTTGCCTGTACCAGACATTGGATAATTCGCTGGAGGATTTAGTTTATTGTTAACAACTTGTCCGTCGTATGAGTATCTGATCGCAGAACCATTGGTAGCTTTGTCATAGGTACTCGTGTCATACCAAGGAAAAAAATTTGGCATGTGATTGTGATAAACGTGGGTTGCGGCAATTTCGGCAAATGCGGCGTTAAGCGGCTGCAAAAACACAGCAATTAATACAAACAAAACCATCAACTTACGTAACTTCATTGAAGTTCCTCCCGGGTAATAAAATCGTTTGCACTTTGGTGCAAATAAAAAAGTTGTGACTGACCTCTTCACACATTAAAGCGCTTTCTTTTTGTCGCTAAATGTAGTGGAGCGATTGCTCACTCCACTAATCTTACGGAAAGAGTGGGATTCGAACCCACGCACGCCGCGATGACGCCTAACTGATTTCGAGTCAGTCCCCTTGAACCTCTTGGGTATCTTTCCTCGTTTTTAAGGACAATTCATATCTTATCATAACGCTTACACGATAACAATACATGAATCTTAATCCAATATTTTTTTAATTTTTTGATCAAATTCGTGCCTTGGCAGCATGATCCGATGTTTGCATTGTTCACATTCAATTTTAATATCCGCACCCAATCTGATAACCAACATCACTAAACTTCCGCATGGATGAGCTTTTTTCATTTCAATTCTTGAGCCTAGTTTATACACGTTATCCATTTTTAAACCTCATGCCATCAAGTATTATTCGCACTTGTTCAAAAATAATCAGTTGTACTTCATGTTGTTGATTCGGCTTGCATTCTGCAATGATTCGTATAATTGTTCCGTGTTCGTTTACAACATGAACACCATGATATTCGGCAGGTTTGATCAACGATTCAATTTGAATAATTGTCGTCGTTAAATAATAATTTATTTGTTCCAAAGCAGCGTCTAAAGGAATTATATTCGGAACCAATACATCTACTACTGCAATTGAATTAAATATGGAGTGATTCGTTACTTGTGTAATGATACCATTTGGAATGATGTATAATTCACCCTTCCAACTTTTTAACTTTGTGATTCGTAAACCAATTTCTTCTACAGTGCCTTTATATGCACCAATTTGCACTTGATCCCCAACAGCAAATTGGTCTTCAAAAATAATAAAAAAGCCTGCTATTACGTCTTTTACAAAGTTTTGGGCCCCAAATCCAATTGCTAAACCAACAACGCCTGCACCGGCTAATAAGGGCGCTAATTCCACTCCAAATTGCGCTAATACCATCAGCATAATAATAAAGTTTCCTGTATACATTAAGATATGTTTGACGAGCATTGCGATTGTTTTTACACGTCTTTGATCTAATTGATGGATACGTTTATACTTTGTTTCTGCTGGAACGATTTTAATAATTATTTTTGAAGTGATACTTAAAATCAATTTTCCAATTATTATAATCAAAATACTTTTGAAACATGTCCAACCAATACTTTGCCATAAATGTTCATCAAACAAAACATCACGAAACTTCAACCACCATTGTGTCATTCCGTTCACTCCCGTATCGTTGAACCAAACACTAGTTCGTATTGGCCAGAACTTTCTAAAAATATACCTTTTATCTGAATATTTTCTTCTAATACGATTTTGGTGACCACATCAATTTGTGCTTGTTCAAATCCAATGGAAAGTGCACAACCCGCCGTAATTCCTTTAGGTGTTGGTCTAATATCTATTCCAATATCAAAATACTCAAGTAACATTTCTGCTCGTAATGCTTGTTGAGTAGAATCGAACGACATTATATACTCGTCCATTTATCATTTCACCTTTAACATTTATAATGATTTTTCGATTTCCTTAATCGCGTTGATAAATTGTTCAACATCTTCCAATTTTGTATTCCAACCGACACTTGCACGAATAGCCCCGGTTTCTATTGTTCCAGCTAACTGATGTGCCATTGGTGCACAATGAAAACCAGAACGCACACAAATTGAATAATGTTTATCTAATATATTTGAAAACTCTGCCGCATCTAACTTTGAATGAGTAAATGAAATCAAACCGCAGCGAGGTTTGCCGAGTGTTGGTCCAAGAATTTTTATTGTGTTAATTGAAAGCAGTTTTTCAATGATATACTGTGTCAATTCCCATTCTTTAATATGTGGTTTGTTTTTCAACTGTTCAAGGACATAATTTACTCCTTTAGATAAACCAGCAATACCGGGAGTATTTATCGTTCCTGCTTCATATCCCTCAGGCCAAATCTTTGGTTGTTCAATATCTTCTGACCTACTTCCCGTTCCTCCATATATAAAAGGTTCGATTTCGTATTTAGGCGATACGTACAGGACACCCGTTCCTTGCGGTCCCAACAACCCTTTATGACCTGGCATAGCCAAAAAATCAATATCCAAATCACGGATTGAGATTGGAAAAACTCCGGCTGTTTGTGCGCAGTCTACCAAAATTGGAATTGAATTTGATTCAGCTATTTCTTTTATTTTTGCAAGATCTATAATCGTTCCCAACAAATTTGAACCATGGGTTACAACGATTAACCGCGTGTTAGGCTGGATTTTATCTGCGATTTGATCTGCATTCAATTCACCATCCGCGGAATGTTCCAAATATGTTATACTAATTCGTTTGGTTTTCTTTAAATATTCAAGCGGTCGTCTAACTGAATTATGTTCAATTGAAGTACAAATCACATGATCATCATTTTTCAAAAACCCAAACAGCGCAAGATTCAATGCTTCCGTTGTGTTTTTCGTAAAAACCAATCGATTAGGATCTTTAATTGAAAACAACCTTGCAATCGAAGATCTAGCTTGATATATTGATCGACTAGCATCGAGGGACATCGAATGACTTCCCCGCCCCGGGTTGGCGCCATAAACAGTCACAGCCTCAATCATTGCATCTACGACTCCCGGTGGTTTAGGCCAACTTGTTGCCGCATGATCTAAATAAATCATAGACTAGTCACTTTCAACATTTCTAGCAAACGTTGTAGGTCATCGTTAGACTGGAAAAACATCTCGATTTTTCCTTTATCATTTACAGCTTTTATTTTTATTGTTGTTTGAAACTTTGAAGTAAGTTGATCTTCTAAATCTTTTATATAAACGCTTTGTTTACTTTCTTTTGTTTTTGCTTTTTCTTTTTTAGTTGTTGTTTTTTCTGAAGCTAAATCTATTTGTTCTTCACTTACTCGAGCTTCAAGATCACGTACGCTCCAATTTTCTTTGATTGCTTGTTCTGCCAACGATAATTTCTCTTCTTCATTCTCAATTGAAATTAACGCTCGTGCATGGCCCATTGATAATGTTCCACGTGAAACATATTCTTTTATGATTTCTGGCAAGTTTAACAACCGCAAAAAATTTGCAATATGTGATCTGGACTTTCCTACTTTTAATGATAGTTCTTCTTGCGTGTATTCATAATGATTAATTAATAATTGATATCCGTTTGCTATTTCCATAGCGTTTAAATTTTCTCGTTGTATATTTTCGATTAATGAAATTTCCATTACTTGTTGATCTGAAAACGAACGAATAACACACGGAACTTCAAATAAACCAGCTTTTTGCGCTGCACGCCATCTGCGTTCCCCGGCAATGATTTCAAATCCCTTTATTACAGAACGAACAATAATTGGTTGAATAATACCGTGTTCTTTAATTGAAATTGAAAGTTCTAGAATTGATTCGTCATCAAAATGTTTCCGTGGTTGATATGGATTTGCCCGAAGTTCATTTACATTAATTTTAGAAACATTATCATTTGATGTAACTTCTAATCCAGGAAATAGTGCATCTAAGCCTTTACCAAGTCGCTTACTCAACACTAACCACTTCCTTCGCAAGTTCTAAGTAAACTTCGGCACCTTTGGATTTTGCATCATACGTTAAGATTGCGTGACCATGACTTGGAGCCTCACTCAAACGTACATTTCGAGGAATAACAGTTTTATATACTTTTTGTTGAAAATATTTTTTTACTTCATCAATAACTTGGATACCTAAATTCGTTCGAGCATCAAACATTGTTAATAGTACTCCTTCAATTTGTAAAGAAGTATTCAAATGTTTTTGAACTAGTCGAATGGTGTTTAACAATTGACTTAATCCTTCTAACGCATAGTACTCACATTGAATTGGAATTAATACAGAATTTGCTGCCGTTAAAGAATTGATCGTTAGGATACCAAGAGACGGCGGACAATCTATTATTACATAATCAAACAAATGACTAACTAATTGTATAGACCGTTTTAAACGAACCTCTCTAGACATTACAGGAACTAATTCAATTTCAGCTCCAGCAAGTTGAATTGTTGCTGGAATGATTTTTAAATTTGAATACCTGGTTTCGATCATTGCGTCCTTTGGATGCACATCATTTATAATGACATCATAGATACAGTTCACAACATCAGCCTTATTTATACCAATTCCACTAGTCGTATTGCCTTGTGGGTCAATATCAATCAACAAAACTTTTTTACCTAATGCCGAAAGAGATGCGCCTAAATTAACAGATGTAGTAGTTTTTCCGACTCCACCCTTTTGATTTGCAATTGCAATAACTTTTGTCATGATTCACCTCAAAAAGGATTTTAACTGCTTGAATTTTTTTTTGGGATTTTAATAAGTATTTCAAAATAATCAGGGTGTTCAATTTCAGATGTATCTATTAGTGTTCCTGAATCTCTCACCATTTGTATTGAGCGTTTAATTGTATTAATAGCAAGCCGGACACTTTTAACTTTTATTGTTTTACTTTTTCTAATTGAGAGATTTTCTTTTGGTTCTTCAGAAGCATAATGAATTGCTAAAAGTTCCGTTTCTTTAACATTTAGTTCCTTATCAATAATATCATTAAGTACTTTTAATTGTAATGATTTATCCGATATATTTAACAAGCATCTTGCATGTCGTTCCGTAATTTTATATTGTTTTAATGCATCTTGCACAGATAGTGGTAGTTTAAGCAATCTAATTTTATTCGCAATTGCTGATTGTGATTTAGCAAGACGTTGTGCCAATACTTCTTGGGTAATATGATTTAATTTCATTAATTGTTCATATGCTATAGCTTCGTCAATTGGATTAAGTTGTTCTCGTTGTAAATTTTCTATTAATGAAATTGATGCGGACATTAAATCAGACATCTCACGTACAATTGCGGGTATCCTATCAAATCCAGCTTCATTACAAGCCCGTAACCTGCGTTCACCTGCAACTAATTCAAAACCGGTTCCAACTGACCGAACGATAATAGGTTGTAATAGTCCATGGGTTTTTATCGTAGAAGCAAGTTCAGATATTTTAACACTGTCAAATACCGTGCGTGGTTGATACGGATTTAAAGAAATTTCAGATAATAAAATATTCCGAATATCAATAGTTATTTCAGATTGCTTAGCAAAGCGCGAGATTATGTTTTTTAGAGACATATCAACTTCACCTAAATTCGATAATGTTTCACGTGAAACATTTTATAATGGCTTATTAAAAGGCAAACCCTGTTTTCTTGGGTATTTAAATGGTGTTAGCTCAAAACGTTCAAATGAGATTAAAGAACGCTTGCCGAGTTCTTGTGGAAGATCAAATAATTGTAAGCGAGTTTTTTTCACGCGCAATTGTTGCAACGCGTATTCTGCAGCTGATAGTTCATCTGCTACGTCCGGTCCCTTCATCGCAATAAACGAACCTGATTCATTTAAAAATGCAGAAGAAATTTCTATCAATGTAGATAAATTAGAAACAGCACGCGCGGTAGCTAAATCAAACTGGAAACGATATTTGCGTTCGTGAGCACATTCCTCAGCTCGACCATGAACTGCATTAATTCCCGAAAGTTTTAGTTCATTAATAACCTCATTTAAAAATGTAACTCTTTTATTAAGTGACTCAATCATTGTAATTTTTAAATGAGGAAAACAAATTTTCAAAGGAATACCTGGAAATCCTGCCCCAGGACCAATATCAACTAAAGTTTGAATTTGATCTATGTTTACACAAAAAGAAAGTGAAATTGAATCATAAAAATGTTTGAAATATACTCCGAATTCGTCTGTAATCCCTGTCAAATTCATGCGTTGATTCCATTCAATCAAAAGTTGAAAATAAACACGAAATTTATCAAGTTGAGTTTCAGTGAGAAAAATATTTCGATTACTAAGTTCGGTAGTGAATATTTTTTCAATATCAGTAGATTGTCTCATTCGTTCGCTGCCACCCGTTGTCTCATTGATTCCATATAAACTAATAAAATAGAAAGATCTGCAGGAGTCACTCCGGAGATCCTAGATGCTTGACCCACTGAAAGAGGCATAATCAATTTGAGTTTTTGTTTTGCTTCATTAGATAAACCATGAACAGCATCGTACACTAATGTTGACGGAATCAATTTTCGCTCCATCTTTTTCAAACGCTCGACATGCAGTAATTGTTTATCAATGTAACCCTCATATTTAATTTGAATCTCTACCTGCTCCATTTCTTCCTCATTAAGCAAAAAAGGAGAAGGACAAACTTCAAAGACATTATGAATAGAAATTTCAGGTCGTCTTAAAATAGATACCCAATCGACTGAATTGACTAACTTAACCGATGACTGGCGTTCAAGCATTGCTTGGGTTGCAACATCTGGTCTTGCTTTTGTTGTACGAAGACGTTTAATCTCTTCTTCAACAAGTTTCTTTTTTGTTATGAAAGAATCAAAACGAGACTGAGTTATTAAACCAATTGAATATCCAATTTCCGTTAACCGTAGATCTGCATTATCGTGTCGTAACAATAAACGATATTCAGCGCGAGAAGTTAATAATCGATAAGGTTCATTCGTGCCTTTTGTAACTAAATCATCAATCATAACGCCAATATAAGCATCTGAACGATCAAGAACAACGGGTTTTCGTTGTAACACAAGACAAGCTGCATTAATACCTGCCATCAACCCTTGACCGGCAGCTTCTTCATAACCAGATGTCCCGTTGATTTGACCAGCAGTAAATAAACCTTGAATCAACTTCGTTTCAAGTGTCGGTTTTAGTTGCGTTGGTACCATTGCATCGTATTCAATGGCATAACCTGTCCGCATCATCTCTACTCTTTCCAAACCGGGTATACTTCTTAAAATATCCAACTGAACATCTTCCGGCATACTGGTAGACAACCCTTGAACATAATACTCTTTAGTATCTCTTCCTTCAGGTTCAAGAAAAATCTGATGTTTTGGTTTGTCAGCGAAACGAACAATTTTATCTTCAATAGAAGGACAATATCTTGGTCCTGTGCCTTCAATTACACCTGAGAACATTGGCGCACGATGAAGATTAGATTCAATAATAGAATGCGTTTCACTGGATGTATACGTTAACCAACATGGTAATTGCTCAATCTCCATTGATTTTGTTTCGTATGAAAAATATTTAACCTTATCATCACCTGGTTGAATTTCGGTTTTTGAAAAATCAATTGTATCGCCATGGACTCGTGGCGGAGTCCCTGTTTTAAATCGAACTAATTCAAAACCAAGATCCTTTAAACATTTAGCAAGTGATAGCGACGGTTGCTGATTATTAGGACCACTCTCATACATCAATTCACCAATAATAACTTTACCTCGCAAATATGTGCCCGTAGTCAAAACGACAGCTTTAGCTTCATAAATTGCACCCGTTTTTGTAACTACACCCCTACAAACACCCATTTCAACGATTAATTCTTCTACCATACCTTGACGTAAAGATAAATTAGGGGTCGACTCTATTGTTTCCTTCATTTTCTTCTGATATAAAATTTTGTCAGCTTGAGCACGTAACGCATGTACAGCAGGACCTTTTCCTGTATTTAACATACGCATTTGAATAAATGTCTGATCAATATTCCGACCCATTTCTCCACCAAGCGCATCAATTTCACGAACGACATGTCCCTTAGCAGGACCTCCAACAGATGGATTACACGGCATAAACGCAACCATATCTAGATTAATGGTCATCAAAAGTGTTGAACAACCCATTCGCGCTGCGGCAAGTGCAGATTCACATCCAGCGTGTCCAGCACCAATAACAATTACGTCAAAAGATCCAGCTTTATAACTCATCATTCACACCTTACTTCCCTAAACAAAATTGCGAAAATAACTCATCTAACAAAGAGTCACTTGCCGTTTGACCAACTAAATGACCTAATGTTTCCCAAGCTAACCGTAAATCAATTTGAATCAGATCAATCGGCACACCCATACCAGCAGCCGAATTTGCATCCTCTAACATCATTCTTGCTTGAGTAACCAGTTCAATGTGTCTTGAACGTGATAATACAGATGATTCATCAACAATTACACCGTTAACTTGTATGATATCAATAATCTCTGTTTCTAAACGATCTAATCCAGTTTGCTGAAGAACACTAACAGAAACAATTCTAAGATTCGGAAATTTAAAAATGATTTCATCAGTATTTACATTTACTGTAAGATCTGTTTTGTTCAAAATTAAAATAACTGGACGAGATTCAAACATTTTTAACAACGTCCACTCTTCATTAGAAAGCGGTTCGTTTGCATTGATTACAAAAAGAATCAGATCTGCACACTCAATTGCAACCCGTGTACGCTCCACACCAATTTGTTCAACAAGGTCCTCTGTATCACGAAGTCCTGCTGTGTCCATAAGGCGAAGTGCATAACCTTTAATTTGAATCCATTCTTCAATAACATCTCGAGTTGTCCCAGCAATGTCCGTAACGATTGCGCGTTCCGCTTTTACAAAGGAATTTAAGAGAGATGATTTTCCAACATTAGGACGGCCTGCAAGGACTGTCTGAATGCCTTCACGAATTAATTTACCTTCGCGAGCTGTACGTAACCATTCATCCAAAACAGAAATCCAACGGTTTGTAGAATCTATTATCTCGTCCTGAGTCATTAATTCAGTATCGTGTTCAGGATAATCAATATTCACTTCAACATGAGCTAATAGTTGAAGCATTTCATTACGAAATTTAGATATATCTTTAGAAATTTTACCATCTAGTTGTGAAATTGCTAAACGGTGAGCGCGATCGGATTTAGAACGTATCAGATCAATAACACTTTCAGCCTGAATTAAATCAATACGACCATTAAGGAATGCACGTTTCGTGAATTCACCGGGTTCAGCAAGGCGGGCACCTGCTCGTAAAATTAACTGCAATACCTGCTGTGTAATAAACATGCCACCATGACAATGAACTTCAACAACATCTTCAGCAGTAAAAGTTTTGGGCGCCAACATAATAAGAACTAAAACCTCATCCAAAATACGCCCATCCTCAGGATGAACAATTTTGCCATAGTGCACCGTATGACTGGTCATTTGAGTTAATTTACCTTTAAAACGAAAAATTCGGTCAGCAATAGCAATCGATTCATCTCCACTGATCCGAATAATTGAAATTCCACCCTCACCAAGTGGAGTAGCAATCGCAGCAATACAATCTTGTAACATCTGATACACACCTCATAAAATGAAAAAACAATGATCGATAAAATATCGATCATCGTTATCTCTTTTCAATCTTTTAATGAAATGACAATTCTACGATTTGGTTCATCGCCTTTACTAAACGTCCGTACTCTCGGATGTTCTTGTAATTGGAAATGTATTATTTTACGTTCATGTGATGTCATTGGTTCTAAAACAACATCTTTACGTGTTCGAATCACTCGATCCGCAAGTTTATTTGCCAAAGACTCCAACGTTTGTTTTCGCTTCAGACGAAAATCTTCTGCATCAATCGTAATTCGGAAATGTGATTCATGACCTTTATTTACAACAATGTTAACTAAATATTGAATAGAGTCTAACATTTGTCCACGACGACCAATCCAAAAACCTACTTGATCACCTTGAATATTTATCGTAGCTTCGTTGTTATTACGTTCTACTTTAAATGAAAAAGAGATATTTACTTCACTTGCTAACCCATTAAGAAATTCAATCGCATCATCTACTGGGTCTGGACTTTTTGTAACTTCAACTTTTGCATCTTTAGAACCAATTAAACCAAATAACCCTTTTGAAGGTTGTTCAAGCACAACCACACTTACTTGTTCGAGTGTCGCATTTAGTTGTTGTAAAGCAATTTGTACCGCATCATCTATTGATTTCGCAGATACGACCGTTTGCTTCATTTCGCCAGACCACCTTTAAGTTCAGTATTTGATTTACTGCCACCGTATAAGAAGTAGTTCTGAATAATTGTAAATAAATTTGTGTAAACCCAATATAGAGGTAATGCTGCTGGAAAATTCATCGACATTACAAAAATCATTACAGGAAAAACAACCAACATGATTCTCATTTGAACTTGCGATTGTTGATTTGTATTCTGTGCCATCATCATTAATTGTTGAATTGCAGTAGTTAACGCAGCTAAAATTGCTAAAACATAAAACGGATCTGGTTGACCAAGCGTAGTCCATAAAAATTTATGTGCTCCAACTTGTGCGTTATATAAAGTTTGAGGACTAATAGCCATATAAAGTGCATAAATAAAAGGCATTTGAATTATTAAAGGAAAACATCCACCTAATGGATTTACTTGATTTTCCTGAAAAAGTTTCATCATTTCTTCTTGTTGCTTTTTTGGATCATCTTTATGTTTTTCTTTTAATTTATTCATTTCAGGTTGAAGTTCCTGCATTTTTTTCATACTTTTATATTGCTTAATGTTCAGAGGTAAAATACATAAACGGATAATAACAGTTACAACCAAAATCGCTAAACCATATTGGCCCCATAAATGTGCTGCGAACCAATCCAATGCATCAGAAATAGAGTAAATAAAATTATTCCAAATGCCAGCACGTTCAGGAGCAACAGCTGTGTTTGATGGCGCACATCCGGAAAGAAACAAAACAGCAGAAAACATTAAAAATAAAATAGAAATTCGAGATGCGCGGTACAACATAATTCCTCCTGGATACCTGATCGATTAAAATCGGTGCTTATTTTTCATAATAAACTATATCATACTTGCAAAAGAAAAAGGAAGTTCAAACGATTCCAATTGGATGCAATAATTGGGCCTTGTTTAAAATATGCAACACATTTTTAGAACATTCATCATATGTTAGTCCGTCAGCTGCTTTTTTTGCAATAAAGATAAGATCGAAATTAATTTTTATTCGATCAGCATTCAATCGGACAACTTCTTTAACGAGACGCCGGATTCGATTCCGAACGACCGCTGACCCTACCTTCTTACTTACAGAAACGCCTAGATGAAAATGGTCGGTCCGTTTATTTTTCATATAATATAGAACAAATTTTAAATTTGCAGTAGATTGTCCATGACGATATACTTTCGAAAATTCTTCACGTTTTCGTAAGCGGAGTGAACCTTGCACAATAAAAACCCCTAACTTCCTCGAATCTTAATCAAATAAATAAAAAAAGACCACGCTATCGTGGTCCTCAATTAGGCGGTCAACACTTTTCGACCTTTTTGACGGCGAGCGCGAACAACTTTACGGCCATTTTTTGTACTCATACGAGTTAAAAATCCATGGTTTTTCTTACGTTTACTTACATTTGGGTTAAATGACGGTTTCATTACAAAGTACACCTCCTTAAAAAAAACACCATAGAAGATTAAAACATATTTTTAGTTAAAAGTCAAATATAATAAACCGATAAAATTTGTTATGCACACCCACCTGTCCGCAACTTGCATTTTATAAACAAAACACATTCAAATTATTTACTCAAAAAAGCAAACCGTCCACAACTAAATCACACATTCACAGGGTGTGTATGAAGTGTAAAATTATCCTCGTCACAATGTGGATAATCAAACAAATCAATTGAATTTACAAGTATGTTTTGGTATGATGATACATGGTTTCAGTTGGGGATAACCGATTAGAAACATACATATTATCCACAGGGTGTGTATAACTTTGTGAACATCGTTCTACTTTTCAACAATATTATAGCACTCGTGCCTGTGAAGACTGTAGATAACTCTACAGTTTTCTCTATTCAATAACCTGAAGGAGAGAAATTCCGTGGAAGAACCGCTACTAGCGCTATGGGAAGAAGTGCTGGCGGCACTGCAAACTCGTGTAAGTAAAACAAGTTTTGATACTTGGTTGAAATCTACGAGAGCAATTGCCCTTGATGATCATTATTTACAATTGATTACACCTAATGAATTTACACGTGAATGGCTAGAAATGAGATATGCAGAAATCATCAAGACGATTGTTTTCGAACTTACCGGTAACCGTGTTGAAATCGGAATCGAAATTAGACCTGATGAAGATAACTTAAAGCCTGTAATACAGACTAAACCACAACGTGTCATCCAACGTGATCAATCATTAGAAGAAATGGGTTCAAATATGTTGAATCCAAAATATACATTTGACACATTTGTCATTGGAACGAACAATAGATTTGCACACGCAGCTTCACTTGCAGTAGCTGAAGCACCGGCCAGAGCATACAATCCTCTTTTTTTATATGGAGGTGTAGGTTTAGGAAAAACCCACTTAATGCACGCAATTGGTCATTATATTATGGAACACAATCCGGAAATGCGCGTTTTGTATATATCATCAGAGAAATTTACGAATGAATTCATTAATTCAATTATGAACAACCGCACTGAAAACTTTCGTAACAAATACCGCAATATCGATATCCTATTAATTGATGATATTCAATTTTTAGCCGGAAAAGAACAAACTCAAGAAGAATTTTTCCATACATTTAATGCACTACACGAAGAAGCAAAACAAATTATCATTTCATCCGACAGACCACCAAAAGAAATTCCTACATTAGAGGACCGTTTACGTTCTCGATTTGAATGGGGTTTGATAACAGATATTCAACCACCAGACTTAGAAACACGAATAGCTATTTTACGTAAGAAAGCAAAAGCAGAACAGTTGGATATATCGAATGATGTAATGATCTATATCGCAAGTCAGGTTGACACGAACATTCGTGAATTAGAAGGTGCGTTAATCCGTGTTGTCGCCTACTCATCATTGATAAATCAAGATATTTCCGTTCAATTAGCTTCAGAAGCATTAAAAGACATTGTAAACAATACAAAAAGTCGATTGATTTCAATTGCGGACATTCAACAAAAAGTTAGCGAGTTTTATGAAATCAGACTAGAAGATTTTAAAGCAAGAAAAAGAACGAAAGCCGTTTCACTGCCTCGCCAAGTAGCTATGTATTTAACAAGAGAACTGACAGACTACTCTTTACCAAAGATCGGTGAAGCTTTCGGCGGACGTGATCATACAACAGTTATCCATGCATATGACAAAATTTCTGAATCAATCAAAATAGATTCAGAACTCGCAAAAGTAATTCAATCCATCCGAGAACAACTTAAAAATCAATCTATGTGAATAACTTCTATTTTTGCATTAAGTTATTCACAGGTAGATTCGAATAAAAAAAGGTTGGTAATACTGATACAAACAGACTTATCCACATATCCACGCCACCTATTACTATTACTGAAAGATTTAAATAAAAAAATAAAAAGAAAAGGTGTTGTAAGCGATGAGATGCCTAATCCAAATCGAAGCGTTGAACGCTGCAATTCAAGATGTTTTAAAAGCGATTTCATCAAAACCACTAATTCCTATTTTAAGTGGAATTAAAATTGAAGCTAGAAATGATGGAATACTTTTAACTGCAAGTGATTCCGAAATCACAATTCAACGATTCATACCTGTTGAACAAGAACCTGGAAAAAGAGTTGCTACAATTGAAGAAAAAGGAGCAATTATTTTACCAGCAAAAGTATTAGCTGAATTAATTCGAAAAATGCCTGGAAAAGAGCTTGAAATTCACTCAAATGAACAATTTCAAGCATGGATTAGAGCAGGTAAATCAGAAGTACAATTATTAGGTTTCGATCCAGAAGATTATCCGCCAATTCCACAAGTAGATGATCGAATGAGCGTTACACTACCAAGTGAAGTTTTAAAATCAATTATTCGTCAAACAATCTTTGCTTCGTCCGTAGTTGAATCAGCTGGTATTTTAACTGGAACACTATGGCAATGGGATGAGCAACAGTTTACTTGCGTTGCAACAGATCGTCACCGCTTAGCAAAACGTACTCTTCACTTAGATACACTGAATTCGAAGCAACAATTAGTATTGCCTTCGAAAACATTAAGTGAATTGACAAAACTTTTACCAGATCAAAACCAATTAATCTCATTTATATGCGCGGAACATCAAATTTTATTCCAATGGGATAATGCTTGGTTCTATTCTCGTGTATTAGATGGAGTTTATCCGGATACATCTAAAATTATTCCAACACAATTTAAGACAGAAATGGTGTTACCTACAGCAGTATTGCGCGATTCAATTGACCGTGCCTCTCTCATGTCTCGTGAAGAAAAATCAAATGTCGTTCAATTAACGACACTTGAAAATCAAGTGATTGAGATTTCTTCAAGTACAACAGAAATTGGTAAAGTAACCGAAAAAATAGAATTGAATCGTTTTAATGGTGAATCACTTAAAATTTCATTTAACTCTAAATTTATTATGGATGTTTTGCGCGTAATCGACAGCGAACTTGTATATATTGGTTTTACAGGTCCAATGAGTCCGATCATTGTAAAACCAGAAGATGAAACACAATTGATTCATCTGATTCTTCCATACCGTACAACGGGGAAATAACGAGGCAACAGTCGAATGAAAAAAATTAAAATTTCAACGTCATATATTACACTTGGGCAAGTGCTAAAATTGGCTGATTGGATTGATTCTGGTGGAATGGCCAAAATGTTTTTGGCGGAATACACGGTAATGATTAATGGCGAACAAGATCAACGAAGAGGTCGTAAGTTAGTACCTGGCGATATCGTTGAAGTTGCCGGTGTGGGAAAATGTCAAATTACATCCCGATCGGAATCAGGGAGCATCTCGTGAAGCTGAAAGAACTCCAGTTACAACATTTTCGTAATTTTAAGACGCTTGATGTTACGTTTGACGGACAAGTAACGTTTCTTGTTGGCCGAAATGCACAAGGAAAGACGAATTTGCTTGAAGCGATCTATTCTCTAGCGCTTACAAAATCTCACCGAACGCATACGGATCAAGAACTTATTTTATGGAATGAGCCGTGGGCTCGTGTTTCTGCAAAATTAGATAAAAAATATGGCGCTTGTGATTTGGATATTATTTGGACGCCAAAAGGTAAAAAAACAAAGATTAATGGTCTCGAACAAAAAAAGCTCAGTGATTTTGTGGGTATGTGTAATGTTGTGTTGTTCGCACCCGAGGATCTTGAGATTGTAAAGGGAGCGCCGGCAAACCGTCGGCGCTTTTTAGATATGGAATTGGGTCAGGTCCAGCCTGCTTACATACATTTGTTATCTAGATATCAAAAAGTGTTAACACAGCGCAATCAATTGCTGAAGCAAAGCGCAGTTCGTGGTATGATAAGTGATAGTATTGGCCATTCCTTATTTGATGTGTGGAATGAACAATTAATCGAACTTGGGATGCAAGTATCTCAGAGACGTAGATTGTTTATCGATCAACTTAATAAATGGGCAAATCCAATTCATCATGGGATTACAGATGGTCAAGAACAATTAAAGTTGATTTATAAATCAGGAATTCCTGAAGATAATCCTGATATTTGGCGTGATAAATTAGTTGCACAGCTAGATCGTGAAATCCGGCAATCGACTACGCTAACTGGACCTCATCGAGATGATTTTACATTTATGGTGAATGAACGAGATGTTCAGACATACGGTTCTCAAGGTCAACAGCGTACAACGGCATTATCAGTGAAACTTGCCGAGATGGAATTAATTCACCATGAGATTGGTGAATATCCCTTGGTCTTGCTAGATGATGTACTTTCAGAATTAGATCCTTATCGCCAAACTCATTTACTTGAAACAGTACAAGAACGTGCGCAAGTTTTTATTACAACTACTTCGTTGGATGGCGTGAATTGGAAGAAAATGAAGGATCCAGTATGTTATCATGTAGTGGATGGCGGAATTGCACGTTCGTAGGGAGGATTAACAATGTATTTGGATTTAGGTGGAGAAACGATTGTTACATCCAATGAATTGGTCGCAATGATTGATTTGACGATAGAACCGTCTGAGGAACAATCAGGAACTAAGGCGGAACAGAAACTCAAATCTAATTGGATGAGCAAATGGAATGTAACAACAATTGATCCCGAAGACCAAAAAACGTTAATCATTACGACAAATAAAAATTTTATTTCACCGATCTCGGTGATGACATTAAAAAGAAGGTTACAGAACATTTTGGAGGATCGCAAATGACGGTACAAGAAAACGCCTATGATGAGAGTCAGATTCAAGTATTAGAAGGCTTGGAGGCTGTTCGTAAACGTCCAGGGATGTACATTGGTTCCACCGGGCCAAGAGGTCTCCACCATCTTGTCTGGGAAATCGTCGATAATTCAATCGATGAAGCTTTAGCGGGTCATTGTAACCATATTAAAGTGTTCGTGTTACAAGATAACAGCATTCGAGTAATCGACAATGGTCGCGGTATTCCGGTAGGGATGAATCAAAAACTTCAAAAATCAACGCTAGAAGTTGTTATGACCGTCCTACATGCTGGCGGAAAATTTGGTGGCGAAGGATATAAAGTTTCTGGTGGATTACATGGTGTAGGTGTATCTGTAGTAAATGCATTGTCTGAACATGTTCATGTACAAGTTAAGCGTGAAGGTAAAGTGTATGAACAGGAATATCGTCGTGGTGTACCTCAATATGATGTGCGGGAATGCGGCGAGTCAAGTGAAAATGGAACTACTGTTACATTCAAACCTGACGAACAAATTTTTACTGAAACAACCGAATATGATTTTGATATTTTAAAAGCAAGGATTAAAGAACTGGCATTCCTGAACAAGGGAATTTGTATTGATATAATTGATGAACGCCACGATATTCAAAAATCATACTGTTATGAAGGCGGTATCGTAAGTTTTGTTGAATATTTGAATCGTAATCGTGAAGTACTACACCAACATCCAATTTATGTCGAAGGCAAGCGCGATCATATCCATGTTGAAATTGCGATTCAATACAATGATAGCTATGCGGAGCAAATTTATTCTTTTGCGAATAACATTAACACGCACGAAGGTGGCACGCATGAAGTTGGATTTAAAGGTGCGCTAACCCGTGTTGTAAACGATTACGCGCGTAAAAATAATTTGATAAAAGAAGCAGATGGAAACTTAACAGGCGATGATGTGCGCGAAGGAATAACAGCAATTATTTCAGTAAAAATTCCTGAACCACAGTTTGAAGGCCAAACAAAAACAAAGCTTGGAAATAGTGAAGTTCGTGGTTTGGTTGAGTCATTATTTGCTGAGAAGTTAATGGAATTTATGGTTGAGAATCCATCTACAGCTCGTAAAGTTGTTGAAAAAGGAAATGCGGCATCACGCGCGCGCGAAGCAGCTCGTCGTGCACGTGAATTAACTCGCCGCAAAAGTGCACTAGAAGTGAGTTCCTTGCCTGGTAAACTAGCAGATTGTTCTTCAAAGGATGCTTCTAAATCCGAAGTATACATTGTAGAAGGTGACTCCGCGGGTGGTTCCGCAAAACAAGGTCGTGATCGACATTTCCAAGCGATTTTGCCGCTTCGTGGTAAAATTTTAAACGTTGAGAAATCACGTCTTGATAAAATTTTAGCAAACACAGAAATACGCGCAATGATTACCGCATTTGGTATGGGTATCGGTGAAGATTTTGAAATTGCAAAAGCTCGATATCACAAAATCATTATCATGACCGATGCCGACGTCGATGGAGCTCATATTAGAACATTAATTTTGACATTCTTCTATCGGTATATGAAACAAATTATTGAGCAAGGTTATGTATATATTGCGCAACCGCCACTCTTCAAAATTCAACAAAATAAAAATGTTCGATATGCATATAGTGAAAAACAACGCGATCTCATTTTGAATGAGATTGGCGGAGGACAAAATATTAATATACAGCGTTATAAAGGTCTTGGAGAAATGAATCCTGATCAATTGTGGGAAACGACAATGGACCCAAGCCGTCGAACATTGCTCAAGGTTAGCTTAGAAGATGCAATCGAAGCGGATGAAATTTTTGATACCCTCATGGGCGATAAAGTGGAACCCCGTCGTGAATTTATTCAACAACATGCAAAAATGGTACGGAACTTGGATTTCTAAAATAAAAAAAGTTGTCTCTGAAGCGATATAATGCGGATCTTATCTCCTGAATGAGACAGGGATCAAAACAACGTTAAGCAATATGCAGCCAGTCGTCGGATATTAACCGGCGACTGGTTTTTTAGTTTTGTTTGGATTCGGTTGGTCTGCTGAATGCTTGCCAACGAATCCAGTCTCCACTTGAGTCTTATTTCGAATGTTTAAGGATAACTTACTCTCGAAGATAACGAAAAACACCTCCAAGAGAAATACAATATCTTTCGACATTGTACATTTTTCTTGAAGGTGTTCTTATGTGTTTCAGTCTTTGAGTCAGTCCCGTCCCTATCTCACGTTACGGAAAACCGTTTTTATAGTGCACGAAACCATTGATAAATGAGTTGCGCGGCTTGCAGTCGTGTGAGGGTTGAAGTGTCTATTGGTTTTACTAATTTCGTTGTTTTGATAAGTTGTAATGCTGAAAAGAGCGTATTGTTTGTTGATTTTATTATTTTTAAATGAACTGTTGGATCAATGGATTTTAAAATGAGTTGTAGATCTTTTATTGAAAGTAATTTGCTTGGTTTCCACATATTTTTAGTTACCGGAGGAATCCAATGTAATGCAACCATTGATGAAATCACAGAACGTGATGAGGACGTTCCTGAAATGTCGTGAAATGGCGCTTTTAAGCTTGATTGTTTTGACATACGAACATGTAGCCAATCATAGACGGATAATTGATTTGCGACTGCTTGTAGTGCCAAATACGATTGAATTGTAGACATAGGGTTTGATTTTCCGTTGATTGCGTGTGAAAAACCACCATCTTCACGTTGAAATTTTAATAATGCATCGATCGGTGTATTTCCATTTGTAGTTGTCCAATTAACAATTTGTTCTTTCCATGCAATAAGTGCTTGAATAATAGCCGCGTTTGTTTCCGCATTTTCTTTTACAATAGATAAAAAACCACCATTTTCATTTTGCCATTGATGAATTCGATCAAACGCACGGATGACGAGTGGATCGTCTCGCGTAAGACCGAGTACTTTTGCAGCAATTAATGCCATTGCGGTCATATCCGGGTCAGAAGAAGATTTTGAATTGGCTTCTGCAGACCAATAAAAAGATCCATTTTCATGTTGTTGAACGCGTAAATAAGCGATTGCTTGTTCTTTGTCATTTAGTTTACCACCGGAGGAATAAAGACTTAATATAGCATAAACATGGGAGTTTACTAGTGTTTCCCCTTGCCCATTCAATTGATCGGCGAACGCGCCAGAAGATCGCTGTGCAGCTTGGATTATATTTTGATAAATAAAAATAGTTCGTTTGACATCCTCGGACTCGGGAAGAGAAGATAATGCGATCAAATGTCTTTCAATATCTGTAAGTGCGGTAAAAGGTGTTAAAGGTTCTGTAGATTTAATTCCTTTGATTTTTGGCTTGCAAACCGATTCTGCATTATGAAAATAAGCTGCAAGCACTGTCCAATCATCGGAGCGATTATTTGTAAAAGAATTAATAATTGGACATGCTTGTTGAATTGCTTGTTCTGTTGAGGTTTGGGCTGCAAAAGCAGATTGGTTAAATGAGTTTGGAATGATCAACATGAAGAATGCAAGTAGAATAACACCAGATAACTTAGATTTAAACCGATACATCGGTTTAACAAGCGGCCAGCCAATTGCAATAAATCCGATATTTGCACTAGCATGTGCTAGATCAAATAAGAAACTTTGCGCACAAACTATTAACCATGCAGACCACGTATGCGGATAAAATGCCCACCACGTCCATCCGTTCATAATCCAACCAAAGAAAAATCCCCACACAAACACCCAAGACCAACGAAACCATGTAGGACCTTTTACTATCCAATTTCCAATTAAACCACTTGTAATCCCCATCAATCCCCATGCGAGTATTTGCCAAATTGTCCACGGACCGTGACCAAAAAATAAATTAGATCCTAAAGTCGTACAAATGGCGACGGCTAAACCAACTCTTGGTCCAAAAATTGCACCGACAATTATTATTAATGCACTGACCGGTTTAATATTTGGAAATGGTGCAAACATGATTCGACCCAAAATAGCGAATGCAGATAAACTTGCGACGAGAGAAATGATTCTTGCTCGATGTGCGCGTAGACTCATTGTTGATCACGTCCCTTCTTTTGTGAGCGAAGGTATTGAACAGCTTGAGTTAATTGATAATGTCCAGTTAACGGAACAAGTGATGATTGATATAGTCCTGGCGATTTAAATAATCGTTCAGCGTCATATTCCGTTAGCTGAATATAATCACGTGTGCCTGATGATTGAAGCAACCAAACGTGATTGGCCCATTCTGCCGTAAAATCAAGATCATGAGAAGAAATTAGGGCAGTTCCACCACTCTCGCGATATGAGATGAGCCATGAGACAAATTGATTTTTTTGACGAATACTTAATCCGCTTGTTGGTTCATCCATTAAAAGAAGAAGCGGTCTTCGAATAAGCACAGTTGCCAACGCTGCACGATGCCGTTCCCCACTACTCAAATCTCTAGGATGTGCATTTAAAATATTCGATGATAGTTCAAGCGCGTCACAAATTTGATCAAACCGTCCCTGTTCTAATGATCGGTCTAGGCCCATCAGCGAAATGCTGTAATCTAATTCTTTAGAAATGGAATCGTGAATTAAATGATCATATGGATTTTGAGATACGTACCCGAACCAACGACTGCGCTCAGCAGGAGACCAGTTGGTAAGGTCTAACCCACTTTGTAATTGTATTGTTCCTTGGATTGGTGTTATTAAGCCTGCTAATGCCCGCAAAAATGTCGATTTCCCAGAACCATTTGGACCGAATAAGGCAGTAAGTGAATTGGAACGTAAGATGGATTGAATATTATTTAAAATAATTTCATTATTTTCGTAAGCGCAGGTTAGTCTGTTTATATGAATATCATCAATTGGTTTATTTTTAAGTTTTGATTGTTTTGGTTTCAATTGATTTTCTTCGGTGATCGACATCGCGGTTGCTCGCTTCGTTAGCGGTAACCAATCACGCCAAAATATCGAATTCACGGCAAAATCAAACCAGTGATCGACAGATCCATCCCAAATAATGCTGCCCTTGTCCATCATGATCACGCGTGTTGCTAGTGGTAACCAATGTTCAATCCGATGATCTGCAACGATTAACGAGTGTTTTTTATTAGATATCCAATCGCGAACGAGTGTTGTTAATTTTTGGATGCATTGAACATCTAGGTGTGCAATGGGTTCATCTAAAATAAATAAATCAGGATCTGTCAATGAAATTGCGCCAATTAGCAGACGCTGTTTTTCTCCAGTTGAAAGTGTTTGGACTTCGCGGTTCTGCCACGATTGGACTGGTAACCAAGATTGAACGTGTTCAAGCCGTCGGTCCATCTCTTTTCGTGAAAATCCTAGTTGTTCCATGCCAAATACCAGTTCACCAAGCACATCTGGCATGATGATTTGTTGCTCTGGATCTTGCATAACAAATCCACTATTAAACGTATGATTGAGACTATGAATTTGTAATAAACCACCATAAAAATCAGGAATTAATCCTTGAAGAATACGCAAAAAAGTCGATTTCCCAGCACCTGAAGAACCAATCAACAAAACGAATTCGCCAGGTTGAATTGAAAAGGAATCGATTGAAACATTCCAGGTATCTGAATTAGTAGAGGGATACCGATATCGGATTTGTTCAAAATGGATCGTCATACGCCACGTCTCTGCTGTGCGTATGCACGTTGTATTTCAAAAGGAATAAGTAATGCGACTAAAAGTTCCGGAACCCAAATTGAAAAGATCGAAAATAGGATACATAACAATATAAGCAGATCAAACCAACTCCACTGTTCAGCGGCATAAATTGTTCGTTTATGATTACCATAACCTCTCGCAATCATTGCTTCCGCACGGTGCCATGAACCTTCCAGTGACTCATCAAGCAATGCTTGAAGCAGAGGAAGGCGAACAAGAATTGATTGTTTCCATGTTCGATTTGAATCTGGTTGAAATCCTCGCGTTTGTAACACGTCCAGTAAATGCTTACTACGTTCGCGTAATACGGGTACTAATCGTAAGGTCATATAAATCATCTGTGTACCGTCAGGAAATAATTGCGCGGTAAATGGCAAAAGTCTTTTTGTAGGCAATAACGGCTGAATGGCAATAAATAAAAACCAAAACATCAAAAAGCGGATCATTGAAATGGTTGTATCATTTATCGCTTCCATTGTCGTCCGCCAATGTAAATTGAGATCAAAATTAAACAATGTGATGGTACCCTGCCATTCGAGAAGCACGTGCTGCCCATCATGGCGGAGTACTAGTTGTATTAGTGAAAACAAAATCAAAAAGCGAATCATCCACTTTCCCTGCTGAATTATTGTCGACCATTGCTTCGTCCGCCAAACGATCCAAAGTACAAGAAAAGACTCGATCAATAATGCGAAAAGATCATCAAATAACCAAATCAATGAGAATAAAATAATTGCATAGACTAACCAGGAAAAAATATGACCGCGAGTTTGCATTAGTCGTTTCCTCCTTCAACTGGAATAAGAGTGGAACCATTAAGTGTTGCAGCGGCCCATCCATGCCATACCGATGAAGAAGAAAGAAGAGTAATCATTGAACGCGCATTTTTTTCGTTGTTTGCTTCGAGTGTCCAGACAATTGGACGAGATTCATTGAGACGACTGCGTGTTGCGCGAAACAGCGCATCCGATTTTACGGATGAAACGATCCGGAATGAAGGTGTTTCAATAGATTCTATTTTTACATCAGAAATATTAGTTAAAACGATCGGAGCAGAACAAACGGTGGCAATCCAAAATTGGAGTTCTTCAGCAGCCTTTTCAAAACCTTGATCATAAATAATTTGCAGTGTTTGATTTTGATTCATTGCAATAAATGGTTGCGGGAACGAGCCAATCATCGCATCAATATCGTCTTTTCCATTCCCCCAGGAGTGAAAATCCCACTGAATCAAATCACCATGATGAATGAACACATCCCCTGCCCCGTTATCAGATAACAAACCATTCACATAAAAAAACCAATCGTTTTTTTTACGGTCTGTCCATGATTTTGAGGTATAACCAGATTCTAGACCATTAATTGCATTAATAAATGTACCGTCATACGCTGTTTTGATTTGAAAATGTTGTTTCATTGCAGAAAGTAGATTTAATGTATTATCAACTGTACCATTGTATGATCCAATTTTTTTTGTGCCAAAATCTCGCGTTATTAAAATTGAAAACGTATTCGGTAAAACGGATGAGTGGGCAGTTTCATGCTTTGAGAATTGAATTTGGCAACCGCAAATGATAACAAGAACGAACATCACCATAACGAAACGCAAAGAACGAATCATGACCACTCACCTCCTTCATTTAATGAAAAATAGTTATTGTTGAACGTCATCAATCATGCGAAGCACGTGTACAAACTCAGCGCGAGTGATCGCCTGATTTGGATGGTACGTACGATCTGCATATCCGTTAATTATCGCGCGATTTGCGATTGCTTGAACTGCTGTCAATGCGGTTGAAGAAATTGATTTTTGGTCACGCCAGTTTGAATTTACAGGTTGAAGTACTGGGAACTTTGAATTTAATGTGGGTGTGGATGTTAAAACTTCATTCAAAATAACGGCCATTTGTTGTCGTGTGACCGTTTGGAATGATGATTTGTAATTAGCAGTTGCTAACCATTTAGAAATTGGAGCATTTTTAAAAAGAACGCTAAAAGCATCTGTTAATTCAGCGAAACTAACGGGTTCGTTAGGAGCAAAAGTTTGATTTTTTTTGAGTGGCAACCAACCGCGCGCTGCGTTGCGGATGATGCACGGATACGCCCAAAACGTTGATTTGATATCGCTAATCTTGGATCCATCGAATTGAATTGGTAAGGTGAGCGTGCGGCTTTTTACAAGTAAAGGTAATCCATTGGACGGGTCATATTTTTCAACGGTAACATGTAATGGAGCACCCGTTGGAATTGTAATTTGCGCCGATCCAGTTGCATCGGTTTTTAGTTGGATGAAGGATTGATCGTTTTGGTTAATAGAGACCATCGCGTCAGGGATCGTTACGATCGATGTTGATGCGTTCCAATTTTCATCATACATTGTTTTCGTTGCAGACGTATGGATAGTTACGATTTGACCAGGTTGATAAACAGCTTGTTTTGGTGAAAAATCTACAATCGGATACAATGTGGATGAATAATCATAAATTGACCACACAATTTCATCACCGTTATTAATAGAGGTCTGATCTGCACCAACTTCTGGCGATTGAGCGTTTACCCAGAACCCCCACCCACTTGATGCGGATATTTTCTTTTCGGCTAAACCGGCCACAGATATTACATATGGACCATACGTTGTGTCTTTCGTTTGAACAGATAAATTTTTAGAAGATGCAAATGTTTTTAATGCACTTAATGCATCTGGTTTCGATGGAGTGATCCAGCCTTCATAGCTACCACCAGGACCTGTAATGATTCGAACAAGTACTTCGTTTGCTGCAAAAACAGGTTGTGCCATAATCAAAATAATCACGGAAATGAGTAAAAAACTAATGTAACGTTTCAATGTTAATTCCTCCCAATTATCTAATTGAACATAAAAAAACCTTTGATTGAACCGATAGGTCCTGATCAAAGGGTTAGATTCGTACGCATTCAAAACAAAACCACGAAATAGATCTGATGTGTGCACGCATCAGCAAATTGAGGTTCATGATCTGCGTCCGCATTCCTTCCCTCCGAAGGTGATCGGGTCTGAAATCGTACGCAGGTATCCTGGCTTAGGGGTCATCTGATGCTTGAAGCCTTCTCATCCAATGTTGGACAATGGCATCGTCTCAAGTTCATCACCCTTAACAGTAGCGGGGGCTGCAGCGGATTTGAACCGCTTTCCCTCCAATAATCTCATCGATTACTGGGCGCTCCATTCCATAAAAATGGCGGAGTGCAACATACAATTTGTTTGGTGTAACGTTTTCACGATATCATATTATGGTTATTGATTCAACAATGACTTCATGCGCTATGTTAAGACAAAAAAACCCTTAGCTCAGCGGACTGGATGGGTGCGCACTGAACAAAGGGTTTTAATTGTAAATTAAAATTATCGCCAAGTGGTCAATAATTTACCTTTCATTGCTAAGTCATCCAAACGATATCTGGATTCCACCATGTTCGTCCACGTCAAATAAGAGAACGAGAAGTTTTCGTTATTTTTGCTTGCTGCATGCATTTTGCGAATGGACTCTAAATAATTGTCCGGTAATTTGAGTTTGCGTGTTCCAATAACAATATTCGTTTTGGAATTAATTAGTGCGAGAATCGCTTCCCCGGTTTGGAATAACGATTCTGAGGGCCCTTGAAGTAAGCAAGGATCAAAGCGTGACAAGAAAAACTGCGGCATAATCCCAAACGAGAAAACGCTGACGACCATCGAATTGTTTGGCTCAGTAAAGTTATAGAGCTTCATTTCCTGCTTTTCTACTAAGCGGATAAAATCAGGACCCGGTTGTGGATGGTAAAGCCGGATTACAAAACCGCCGTCTGGATACCAGTCCATGACAACCCCGCCTTTGCGAAGGTTCTCAGGTGCTGGTATTGGGTATGGATATTCTTTTTGAGGTTTGACAATCTGAGACATTCGAATTCTCCCTTCCTTCAGTATGAATATTATAGCAGATTGAATGACGATGTTGGCACTCTAAAATCATAAGTTTCTTTATTCGAGAACGCAAATAAAAGTCCTGCCACTTAATTGTATTTTGGTTGCGAATAAAGGTTCTTTTCGTTAAGATTGATGAGGACTGCTGTTTGGAGGGAAATTTTGATGTGGTTACTTGTTGGCTTAGGCAATCCGGGGGCACAATACGCTCAAACCAGACATAACGCCGGGTTTATGTTGATTGATCGACTATCCGCAGCGTGGAATGTTGATGTTACTTCAACCAAGTTTAAGGCGATGACTGGAGATACGAACCATAATGGCCAAAAAATTACGTTGATGAAACCGCAAACGTACATGAATTTGTCCGGGGAATCGGTGCGTGCTTGGATGGATTTTTACAAGGCAACCCCGCAGCAAATCATTGTTATTTATGATGATATGGATTTGATGCAAGGGTCAATCCGGTTGCGAGAAAAAGGCAGTTCTGGTGGGCATAATGGGATCAAATCAATCATCGCACACAGTGGAACAGAAGCATTTCCTCGTATTAAAGTCGGAATTAGCAGACCTTCCGATGGAATGGCGATTGTTGATTACGTGCTTTCTTCGTTTTCTAAAAGCGAACGAGAAGTGTTGAATTTGGCACTGGACCGCACGATTTTGGCAATTGAAACGATTTTGGCGGATGGATTTCATAAAGCGATTCCGAAGTTTAATGGCGCCAGCTAAATGAAATTGAATATTCATTTAACAACGAACATACAATGAAAAATACAGGGCCTCGGTGATCCGCCGAGGTCGCTTTTCCGTTTGTTAGGAAGGGGTCACCATCAGATGTTAGCAGAGGTCAAGCCATCTATTCGCAGCGATGCGGACTATCAATCGGTTCTTAAAGGAATCGAGTCGGGCATGAAAGAAGTGTTGCTGTCTGGTTTAGCGGGTTCTTCGAGACCGCTAGTATTGGCAGCAATGAAAGAAGATCTAAATCAACCCATGTTGGTTGTGACTCATAACTTGTTTGCGGCGCAAAAACTCGTCGAGGATATGCAGGAATGTATGTCAGCAGACGAGGTTTTGTTGTATCCAGCTAATGAGCTTTGGATTTTGGAGAACGCTTACGCAAGTCCGGAATTAGTTGCTCAGCGCATTCAAGTATTATCGCGACTTGAGGAAGGGTTTCGCGGGATTTTGGTGACGCCATATTCAGGTCTACGTAAAATCATTCCGACCGTGGAAATGATGAAAGAAGCCAAGTTATCGCTGAAAGTCGGTCAAGCGATTGCAATGGAAAAATTGTTAGAACACTTGGTATACCTTGGCTACTCGCGCGTTGAAAAAGTCGAAACACGCGGAGAATTTAGCGTGCGCGGCGGAATCGTGGACATTTATCCTCTGATTAGCGTACTTGGTTACCGAATTGAATTTTTTGATGAAGAAGTGGATTCGATTCGCTTATTTGATCCGACAGACCAGCGTTCGCACGATAAGCGAAATGATGTGGTCATTTTGCCTTGCAAAGAATTGGTTGCCACGAAAGACCGTTCGATCAAAGCCGCAGCACATGCTCGTGGAATGCTTGAAGCGCAACTTGAAAAAATGACCGATCGGATGATTAAGGATAAACTCCAAAGTGAGCTTGGTCATGATATTGAGAAATTGAGCCAAGGCGAGCATTTTCAAGAGATTTTTAAATACGTAAGCTTGCTTTACCCAGATCGCCATACATTAATTGATTACATGCCAAAAAATACAGTACTCGTGTTAGATGAACCCGTTCGGTTGATTGAAACATCGAAACAGCAGGAAAAAGATGAAGCCGAAGGCATGACCAATTTGATTCAAGAAGGAAAAAGCATTCCTGCGCTTGTTATGTCGAAGCCTTATGAATCGTTATTGCATCGCAAACCATTTCAAACAATATATGTCTCATTATTTTTAAGACAAGTGCCGAATACGCACCCGCAACATGTAGTGAACTTTACATGTCGTTCGATGCAAAATTTCCATGGTCAAATGAATGTGTTGAAATCTGAAGCAGATCGTTGGAAAAAATCCGGTCAGCACGTGATCTGTATGGCCGCAAACGAAGACCGCGTCAAGCATGTTGAGCGGGTTTTATCGGATTTTCAGATTGAAGGCATTTTAGTCCGCGAAGGAAATTTGCAGGCTGGGTTTGAGTTGCCAAGTTCAAAGTTAGTCGTTATTACCGAATCGGAAATGTTTACGCAAAAACAGCGTAAAGTCAGAAAATCAGAAACGACGATGACGAATGCGGAACGGATCAAAAGTTACACCGATTTGCGCGTCGGCGATTTTGTTGTACATATCAACCACGGAATCGGAAAATATGTTGGCATCGGGACGCTTGTTATTCAAGGCGTCCATAAGGATTATATTCATATCGTCTATTCTGGTGGGGACAAATTATCAGTACCGATTGAGCAAATCGATCAAATTCAGAAGTATATTGGCTCTGAGGAAAAAGAACCTCGTGTTCATAAACTGGGCGGCACTGAGTGGACGAAAGCGAAGACGAAAGCACGCGCATCGGTACGTGACATTGCCGATGAATTGATTAAATTATATGCTGAACGTCAAGCAATCAAAGGATTTGCTTTTAACCGCGATTCGACGTATCAGAAAGAATTTGAAGCACTTTTCCCGTACGATGAAACACGCGATCAGTTGCGTGCGATCGAAGAAATTAAGCGAGACATGGAAAAAACGCGTCCGATGGATCGCTTATTATGCGGTGACGTTGGCTATGGAAAAACAGAGGTCGCAATTCGTGCAGCGTTTAAGTCGGCAATTGAAGGCAAGCAAGTGGCAGTACTTGTGCCGACGACAATTTTGGCGCAACAACATTTTGAGACATTCAAAGAACGGTTTAGCGGATATCCAATTCGAATCGAAGTTATTTCACGTTTCCGAAGTAAAAAAGAACAAAATGACGCGATAAAAGGCGTGAAAAACGGAACGGTTGACGTGATTATAGGTACGCACCGATTGCTTTCTCAAGATATGGTATTTAAAGATTTAGGTTTGCTCATTGTCGATGAAGAGCAACGATTTGGTGTTTCGCATAAGGAAAAATTGAAAAAATTCCGTACCAATGTAGACGTCCTTACACTGACGGCGACGCCAATCCCACGGACACTGCATATGTCGATGATCGGTGTGCGTGATCTCTCGGTCATTGAGACGCCGCCTGAAAATCGTTTCCCAGTCCAGACTTATGTGGTTGAGCACAGCATGACACTTGTTCGCGAGTCGATTGAACGCGAGTTGTCACGAAACGGCCAAGTATACTATTTATACAATCGGGTACAAGGAATCTCTCAAATTGCTGAGCAATTAAATCAATTGGTTCCGGATGCGAAAGTAGCAGTCGTACACGGTCAAATGAACGAGCAAGAACTTGAAAAAACAATCCTTGAATTTTTGGATGGAGAATCCGATGTATTAGTGGCTACAAGTATTATTGAAACTGGCGTCGATATTCCGAACGTAAATACGTTGATCGTGCACGATGCGGACAAAATGGGCTTATCGCAGTTATATCAACTTCGCGGCCGTGTTGGTCGTTCGAATCGGATTGCGTATGCATATTTTACGTATCAACGGGACAAGGTTCTCACCGAAGTTGCTGAGAAACGTTTGCAAGCAATCAAAGAATTTACCGAACTTGGCTCCGGTTTTAAAATCGCAATGCGCGATTTGTCGATCCGTGGTGCGGGTAACTTACTTGGGGCCGAACAACATGGATTCATTGCGTCCGTTGGATTTGACCTTTATTCTCAAATGCTCGCTGAAGAAATCCAGCGCCGCAAAGCGGAAATGGGTGAGGCGGTTGAAATGGCCGATATCAAAGTAGACACACAAACTCAGATTGATATTCCGGTGGATGCATATTTGCCTTCAGAATATATTTACGATTCAATGCAGAAAATTGAAGTATACAAAAAAGTCGCGTCACTGCGTTCGATCGAAGAAGAAAATGAATTGCGCGATGAACTTATTGACAGATTTGGGGATTTACCTGACGCTGTAGATGATTTATTGTTAGTCACAAGGCTTCGGATGTATGGTGCACAATATGGCTTTACATCGATCGCACAAAAACGCGATGAAATTTGGATTCAGTGCATCACTGGGCATCATGAACGAGTGGATATGCGTAAAGTTAATGGTGTTTTGCATGGATTAACGGGTGCTGTAAAATTTCAGGCTAGTACTCCGATGCAGATTGTTCTAAAATGGAAAGGTAAAAAGCCGTCACTTATTATTAGTGACCTCATCAAGATGATGGAAAAATACGCTGGGGTGTTCAAATCGAAAGGAGAACTTCAACATGTTACTCAATAAAACCCGCAAGACATTACAACGATTCGTACTATCTCTAGGATTGGTTGCTCTCATTGGTACGTCATTAGCTGGATGCCAATCTGCAACATCAGATCCTACGGCGGACCTCATTGCAACGTATAACAATGGAACAATGCCTGGAATTAAACAAGCGGATCTCGACACGTACGTAAACATCATCGAATTTTATGATCCTTCGTACAAAGATTTAGAAAAAGATCCAAGTTTCCACGAAAACGTCATTAAACAATTCGTCGGACTTGATGTTGTATACAACAAAGTTAAAGCGGATGCACCAAAAGATGTCGACCAAAAAGTGAGCGAGCAATTGGTGTCAATGAAAGAATATTTCAAATCACAACAAGATGCACCTGCAGATGCTTGGGAACAAGCATTAAAAACAGCAAAAGTAAATGAAACAGATCTTGTTGCTTATTTGAAAAAAACTGCAACCGTAGCATTCTATATGAGTAATCAAATTAAAGATGATGCGGTAAAAGCAGCATATGAAGAGCCGCTAAAAACAGATAAAAACGCATACGTTTCTGTTGATGTTCGTCATATTTTGGTGGCAACGAAATCGCCGGACGGCAAAGATATGCGTAGTGATGCTGAAGCATTGAAACTAGCTAAAGAAGTAGAACAAAAATTGAACGATGGTGGAGATTTTGCGAAATTGGCAAAAGAATACTCCGATGATCCAGGTTCCAAAGATCAAGGCGGATTATACGAGAATGCGAACCCTCAACAATATGTAGATGCATTCAAAAAAGCGTGCTTGGAATTGCCATTAAACACGGTAAGTGCACCGATTCAAACGGAGTACGGCTACCATGTGATGCGTGTTGAAAAACGTAAAAACCTTACGTTTGAAGATCTTCAAGATCAAGTTCGACAAAAATTGATTACTTCTAAAATGACAGAAATTATGACCGCAGAAATTAAAAATTCCGGTTTGTTAATTCGTAACGCATCACCTTCACCAGCAAAATAACAAATTAAAACATCTTCTTTGAATAGAAACTGGTCCATTGTGGCAACTTAAGCCCATGCTTCCAACTTTCAAATTCAAAGCGAGGTGTTTTTTTTATGAAAGCAACTGGAATTGTCCGCCGCATTGATGATTTGGGGCGTGTTGTCATTCCAAAAGAAATTCGCCGAACATTACGTATTCGTGAAGGCGATCCGTTAGAAATTTTTGTCGACCATGATGGTGAAGTCATTTTGAAAAAATATTCCCCCATCAGCGGGCTTACTGATTTTGCAAAAGAATATGCAGAATCATTATATAGCACGCTTAAGCACACGGTTGTGATCAGCGATCGCGATCAATTTATTGCGGCAGCGGGTGGTATGAAAAAAGAATTTCTTGATCAAGCAGTTGGTGAAATGGTCGAAACGTCAATGGAATCTCGGAAAATGATTATTGAACAGCATTTAGAACACGATCAAACGGTCGATTTAATCAAAGGGGGAACTGATCAATTCACTGCATATGTAATTGCCCCGATTATTGCTGCTGGTGACCCAATTGGAACCGTGCTCATTGTAACGCAAGATTCAAATGTGAAAATGGGAGAGATCGAACAAAAAATGGCCGAAACGGCTGCCGGTTTTCTCGCCAAACAGATGGAATCGTAATTAATGCCTTTAAAGATTCTTTTTGCTTCGGTAAAAAGGATTCTTTAAGGGTCTTTTTTGATTGTGATATACTACGAACATGAATCCACTATTACGCAGTGCAATGTGGTTAAGCGGAGCCACGATGATCAGTAAATTGATCGGCACACTCCAAAAAATACCGCTACAAAATTATGCGGGCGATTCCGTGTTTGGTTATTATAACGCGGCGTATCCGATGTATACGATGATCATGTTTGTTGCCACGGCGGGTTTGCCGATGGCTGTTTCTGCATGTTTTGCACAGGCATATGCTGACGGAGCAAATCCTTTGACCGCGCATCAAAGTTGGCTTAAACTTCGCAGTCGAATGATCATTGTGGGCATAATGTTGGGACTGTTCATGCTTTTGACCGCGCCAATACTAGCAAATATGATGGGCATTCCTGAATTAGATTGGCCAATTTCTGCGCTTGCACTTGCAATGTTTTGGGTACCACTTTTATCAACGTGGCGAGGATGGGTGCAGGCACGCGGTCAGATGCAAGTAAGTGCGATCTCTCAAGTTATTGAGCAATTTGTTCGTGTTACTGCGATGGTTTTGTTTTTAATTATTGGAATTAAATTTCAATGGCCAGACCAAATATCTGCAGCGGCGGTTCATTTAGGAACTGCAATTGGTGCCGCATGTGCACTTGGGTGGGCGATGTGGCGGACTCGAGTTAAAGATGTTGTTCAAGAATTTACGATTACGGAAAAACCCGTGCACATCCGTAGCCGCACGATTTTGCGCATGGCATGGTTTGCATCGATTGGTTCAATTGCGTTTCCATTGTTTCAATGGATAGATTCGTTATCATTACCTGGAATTATGGGGATTGAGGAATATGGCGTATTTACAAGGCCGTTTATTATTTTGCAATTGGCGGCAATGTTAATGTTATCGTTACTTGCGGCTGGAACACCAGATTGGGTTCGAAGATATAAAAATGGTGATCCTGCGGCGGCACGAGAACCTATGGGCATACTGGCGTGGATAGCTATCCCAGCGGCAGCCGGCATGTCCGTTCTTGGCGGGGCGATGAATATGATGTTTTTTACCGATACGAACGGTCATGCGGTCTGGAGCATTTTAGCGGTCGTGATCATTCCAATGAGTATTCAATTGGCAGGAGCACAAATCTTACTTTGGGAAGGGCGTGGTTCAGTCGTTGTTCGCTGGGTACTATTGGGTAGTTTGATAAAATGGTTGCTTAATTTGGTTTGGGTACATAAATCGGAGCACCCACTCGAAGCTGGCGCTTGGGCGCTGCTGATTACGTATAGTTTTGTGGCACTTGGTCATTTTGTGGCATGGTTGAGAATTGTTCGAAAACGCGCTTTGATCAGTGAAAAAAGGGAATCAATGAAAGAGTTTATATATAGTATGGTGCGTGCAACGATTGTGATGGTACTTGGGGTGATTTTGATTTCGAGTAGTTTTGCAAATATGTTGCCAATGAATCGACTTGGTGCAACGCTGACTACCTTGATTGGTCTCTTGTGCGGCGTTGCAATTTATTGGTGGCTATGGAAAGATCAAATGACAACGTGGATAAAGCGATTAGGAACGGAGATGGAATGATGATTCAGATCGTCGGGCTAGGTACAGGCGAAGAAAGCCAATTGTCGCAAGCGGCTTGGCGTGTTTTGGAGGAAAGTAAACAAATTTATGTTCGCACCATGGATCATCCGGTTTGTGCATGGTTAGTTCAGCAAGGTGTTGAGCTTCAAAGTTTTGATTCAATTTATGAAGAAGAAACTACGTTTGAAGGGGTATATGCAAAAATTGTTCGCATATTGCTTCACGAAGCAGAAACTGGTAAGCCCATCGTTTATGCGGTGCCAGGTCATCCGATGGTTGCCGAGGAAACGGTGCGCTTGTTGCTGGAACATGCTAAGAATAGCGATATTGAAGTAAAGCTAATTACCGGTGAAAGTTTTCTTGATACAGTGTTTACTAGACTGGGTTTTGATCCGGTTGATGGATTTCAATTGCTCGATGGGCCGCGTTTGAAAGCAGCCTTTATTCAACCGCGATTGCATGTGCTAATTGGTCAAGTGTACGACCGAAATATGGCGTCGGATGTGAAGTTAACGTTAATGCAGAAATATCCTGACGATCATGATGTGATCTTTGCAGATAAGCTCGGATTTTCACAAGGCGAACAAATTTTGACAATGAAATTATATGAACTTGACCAGCATGACGGGTTTTCGAATCATTCGGTCGTTTACGTGGCGCCAACGGAAGCGAATGGAGTACTTCGGAAGGATTTCGATCGATTAAAAGATATTGTAGCGACGTTACGCAGTCCGCAAGGGTGTCCATGGGATCGAGAACAAACGCACCTTAGTTTGCGAAGGCATCTAATCGAAGAGGCATACGAAGTGATTGCCGCACTTGAGCAAGATGACCCAGATGCAATATGTGAGGAACTTGGTGATTTATTGCTTCAGGTGATGCTTCATTCTCAAATCGAAGCGGAAACAGGTGTTTTTACGGTGGACGATGTCATTGGTCAATTAAATGATAAATTGATTCGTCGCCATCCGCATGTGTTTGGAGAAACGCGAGCGAGCGATGCGGAAGATGCAATTCGTCACTGGGAAGCAATGAAAGCCGCCGAAAAAGCGGTTCAACCTGATCCAAATGAATCAAAGTCAATTTGGGATCTAATGCCGCAAGAAATGCCTGCATTGCTGTTAGCGGCCGAATCGCACAAGAAAATTGGCAAGGCAATCGTCGCGACAAAGCTTCAGCCGCTCGCAAAACAGTTAGAGCAACTTGAATTTGATGCCACCGATTCAGAAACACAAATTGCAAAATTGTTGGAAGCGACGGTATGGCTCGCGAAATCCAAAGGTGTCGATCCGGAACATGCACTGCGCGACCTAATTCGATCACAAACTCAAATTCGTGGATAAGGTGTGAAACGAAATGCGTGTGGATAAATTTCTGAAAGTATCTCGGCTTATTAAACGCCGTTCGGTCGCAAAAGATGCTTCGGATGCCGGCCGAGTGTGGATTAACGGGCGAGAAGCTAAGCCGTCCGCTGTTGTGAAAGTAGGCGACGAATTAACGATTCAATTCGGTCAAAAACGCGTAACCATCCGTATCGATCAAATTATTGAAACAACGAAAAAGGAAGCAGCGACGGAAATGTACACGTTGCTTCGCGAAGAGCGTGAACCTTTAGAATCAATATAAAGTTTATGGTATCATTTGGTTCTATCACCGGATAACGAAGCATATCCTTTTTTATGCAAAAGGGAGCGTGTTTAACGGTGAAAATGGAAATGATCATCAATCAACGTAAAACCGCCGCTTTCAAAGGAATTCGTTCAATGGACGCCTTTGATGACAGGCGGTTTTGTTTGCATACGGACCAGGATGTTGTTTACGTGTGGGGAAGGAACTTGCGTGTGAAAAAATGGGAAGCCGATCAGCAGGTGCTACTTCTTGAAGGAGAGATCTTTGGTGTTGGAGATCCGTTGTCTTTTCCGAATGATGATGAATTCTTAAAAGAAGAGCCATTTTGGAAACGGTGGTTCAAGTGAGTGTCCAACAATCATTTCTTTCCTTGGGGTGGATGTTGTGGCATGGGTTTGCGATTTCGGCATTTTGGGATTCGACCCGATATGCATTTAAGAAACAGGGAACGCCAACGTGGGTCTTATTCGGATACGATTTTTTTGCCGCGTGGTTCGCATCGATTTATTTATTTCAGGCGATGCGCGTGTTGAATGGTGGAGAGTTTCGACTTGTATTTTTCTTAACTGCTGGGGCCGGTTGCTGGATATATTTTTCGGTATTTAAGCGCATGTTTCGACAAATTAATTTTTATATTGTCAGACTTCTTTGTTTTGTAATACAATGTTGTAAACGCTTTCTGGTTTTTTTCGTAATTAATCCAGTGTTCTGGTTTGCTTCAATCATCTTGAAATTACTTTATGCAATCTTGTTTTGGATCTCGAGTTTGATTTTGCCTAAAATGTGGTTGACCAAATGTGAAAACCGTATTAGAATTCTTTTGCAGCGAATGACGAATTTCGACAAGCGGAGGCAAGCATGAATTACGCAGTGGATAAAAACCGAGGAACTCGTCGAAGAAAAAAGTTGATCTATTTATTTATTCTGATCATCTCTTGTTATGGCGTTTATAACTTTGTTCATTTGATGAACCAAATCGAAGATAAACAAGTCGAAGTATTGACATTGCAGAAAGATCTTGAGGCGTTTCGTAAGACGCATCAAACTTCTCAGACTGAGATCCGTCGCTTAAACGATCCGGAGTATGTGATGCAACGTGACCGTAAGATGTTTCATATGACGAAGGAGAACGAAATTCCGTTCATTCTTCAAGACAATGCCCAATAAGAATTAATTGGCATTCATTTCATACATACTGTATAATTCTATACATTGATGTAATCATTTTAAGGGAGGATTTTTTTCTTCATGGCAATTCAAGTCGGCGAGAAACTGCAAGGAAAAGTTACTGGGATCACGAATTTTGGCGCATTCGTTGAATTGCAACCAGGAATCACGGGTTTGGTTCATATTTCTGAGGTTGCAGACAACTATGTCAAAAGCGTATCAGATCATCTTAAAGTTGGGGATGAAGTTACCGTTAAGGTAATCAATGTCGACAATGATGGAAAGATTGGTCTGTCCATTAAGAAAGCTGTAGATAAGCCTGTCGAAGAAAAACGACCTTTCCGATCAGAAGATCGTGGACCACGTCCGCCTCGTTCTGAAGGTGGTTACTCCGGTGGTGGTCAAGGCGGCGGCGGTGGTGGTCGCGGGGATCGCAATCGTGGCGATCGACCGAATCGAGTGACATTCGATGACAAATTGACGAGATTCCTTCGTGATAGCGAAGAAAAAATCTCATCATTACGTAAGAATACTGACTCCAAGCGCGGTGGACGCGGTGGACGTCGCGACTAATTTTATAAACGAAATGCAGACCTTGATGCGGAGGTAAACTCCGTGCGGGGTCTTTTTCATTTTCTGTTGCAAGTTGTCGTAAAAAAAATAAACAACTCCGCACATTCCGACAAGGTTTCCAATGGTGATTCGATATAATGACGACAATAGAAAGAGGAGTGATTTGTCGAATGAATTTACATTGGATGAAGTTAATCATTTTATTGTTAATCGCTTTTTTGTTTGGGCGCGTAGATTTATTTGTTGATTTATTGCCGTTTGCTTTGCCGATGGTGATTGCGTTTCATGATCAGTCTAAGCGGTTAAGCTGGATCATGGGGCTATGTGCATTGGGAGGTGCTTTTACTTTACACTTCGCAATGGCAGAAAAATTGCTGATCGAACTCGTTTTTTTCGGATTACTATATCTTATATTCGGGAAAATGACGGATAAGGATAGCCGATATGCGCCAGTTTATGTATTTATGAGTATATTACTTACGCAAAGTGTATATCTCGTTTTGTTATCGACATTTACAGTACATCTGATCATGATTAACGCGGTAGAATTAACATTAGCGGTTCTTTTCACCGTACTTGTGATTAATGCGCAGTGGTTGCTTGTTTCATTAAAACGTCCAATACCTCCAAAAATGGAAGAAATGATCAGTTTGCTGATTGTGGTTTCTTGTGCAATTGGAGGGCTACATGATGTAATGATTGCTGGAGTTTCTGCGGAACACGTCATGCAGCGAGTACTTGTTATTTTAATTGCTTCTGTAGCGGGTGCTCCCTTCGGAGCCTTAATCGGTGTTATTTGTGGGATGATTGGATCTCTTCCCGAGCCAGATGATTTTAATCAACTTGGTTTACTTGCGGTGGGTGGATTTTTTGCGGGATTGATGCAAAAAGGGAAGATCCATGCGATTATCGTGGGATTTTGGATGGGAACCGTTGCGATAAGTGTTTACTATCATCCGAGTCCATTGTTTAATTTTATTTTAGAAAATATTGCGGTAACGGCTTTGTTTTTGCTTATTCCAGATCGGTTTCGTGCGGCGGTCGCAGTTTATGCTCCTGGTTCAATTGTTAATCAATTGGCACAACATGAATATGCTCGGCGCATTCGTGAGCTTGCGTCGTCTCGGATTCGCCAATTTGCGGCAATGTTTCGGCATTTAGGGATCAATTTTCAAGAGTTATCCACCAAAAACGCAGAGCCAAAGCAAAATCGGATGGAACAAACCATTCAAACGGTCATTGCAAGGCATTGTACAGGTTGCACAAAGCGATCCTTTTGTTGGGAAAATGATTTTTCGGGCACCATTCAATTTTTAGGGAATGTGATTGTTCGTGCCGCAGATTCAAACGGTGCTAGCGAGGAGCCGATCCCAGATTCGTGGCGGGAACAATGTATTAAAAGTGAAACGGTGTGGAACACAATAGAATTAACCTATAAAAATTTCTCTGACCAATCGTATTGGAAACAACAAGTGCAAGAAAGTCGATTGTTTGTGTCACATCAGTTATTCGGTGTTTCGCAAGTAATGGACCATTTAGCCGATGAAATTTGTGAGGAAAAAGAAACGATGCTGCGGCACGAAGATCAAATTTTACATGCCATCGCCGAATTGAATCTTGAAATTCGTCGGACTGAATTGGTATGTTTGGAACGAGGTCAAGTGCAAATAGAATTGGAGCATCGAATCCTTGATCAGGAAGATTTTTGTCGGACAGTACTCGCGCCAATATTTAGTGCGATTTTACAAGAAAACATTGTGCTTTCCAGTGAAAGCGCAATGGATGGAAGAGGCAGAATGAAACACGCAATCTTTCAGTCAGCTAAACGAATGGTCATTGAAACTGGCATGGCAGGCGCCGCAAAAAATGGCGGTGTTTTATCAGGTGATAGTTTTAGTACAATGGATTTGGGCGAAGGAAAAATGGCAATTGCGATCAGTGACGGGATGGGAAATGGTCAGCGTGCGCGTGAAGAAAGCTCTGCGGCATTGACGATTTTACAGCAAATGATGCAAAGTGGAGTAGATGAGCAACTTGCCGTGCGAATGGTCAATTCCATTTTGCTACTGCGCTCCTCAGAAGAAATGTATGCGACAGTTGATTTGGCATGCATCGATTTGAATAAAGGATCAGTAACATTTTTGAAAAATGGTTCGATCCCCAGCTATATTTTACGCGGACAAGAAATTATTTCTGTGTCTTCCAATACTTTGCCAGTTGGAATCGTCGATCAAATCGAAGTTCAACCAATGCGTTTTCAATTGATTCCGGGCGACCGCTTGTTATTAATGTCAGATGGTGTTTATGATTCTTCGGATTGGTTGACCGATCAGGAGCGCTGGATGAAACAAACGATTGGTCGATTGAACATAGATGACCCTCAAGCAATGGCGGATCAGCTCATGGATACGGTTGTACATCAGCGCGGTGGACAAATCCAAGATGATTTAACGATTTTAGTTGCTAAAGTAGGCAATTATCGTAAAGATTGGGCGGCTGTCAGTTGGGCAGATGCGCCTAGATATCGTAAACCGAGAGTTGTAAGTGGTTCAGCAGTTTACAAATAAGGAGGCTGTTATGCAATCAAAGGCTAGTTTTACTTTGCAAAATAAAGTATTAAATGACATGAAGTCCTTGAATCGTACATACCAGATGCCGATGCTCGTTGCGGTTTCTGGTGGTAATGATTCAATGGCACTTTTACATATTCTCAATTCAATAAGCACAATGCTTGATCGGTCAATTGTTGTTTGTCATTTTAATCATCAACTTCGGGGAACGGAATCAGATCGGGATGAGGAATATGTGCGTTCATTTGCGATCCGGGTTGGTTTGCAATACGAGACTTCGACGTTAGATGTAAAAAAATTTGCGTTGGAGCATAGGATCAGTGAAGAGAATGCGGCAAGAAGGTGTAGATATGCATTTTTCAAATCCGTCGCATTAAAATATCGGACTACAGATGTCGTGTTAGCGCATCATGCAGATGATCAGATGGAGACGGTACTTTGGCGACTTATGCGCGGTGCCGGTACGGATGGATTATCAGGTATGCAATTTATCGTGATCCGTGACGATATACATTATATAAGGCCGCTGTTGACAGTCACCAAACAGCAGTTAGTTGATTATTGTATGGAAAAGGAAATAATACCGCAGTTTGATTCTTCAAATGAAAATGAAAAGTACACTCGAAATGCGATTCGAAAAAAACTTGTGCCAATGATTCATCAGTTTAATCCGAACAGTGTCCGGACGATTGGTCAAACGGCAGCCATTCTTTCGGAAGAAGACCGTTGGATGAATGGGTTGGCAAGGGAATGGGTACAAAAACATGTAGAACATTGTGACGGTATTAAGAAATTTACTTGGTCCCGAGTTGATTTTTTGCAGAGTCCAATTGCTTTACAAAGAAGGTCGATTAAACTAATATTAAATTATCTTTCGCTTGATTTGGAATGTTTTTCTTTTCAGCGATTGGAGTCAATTCGAGAATTAATTGTAAAGCCAGAGCAACCGAATCACACAAGTAAGTTATCGGAACAAATGACCATTCAGCGTTCGTACGACCGTATTGAAGCAGGACATTTTCAGCATACTGATATGACAGCATATGAGTATGATTGGGATGCGGAGACGCAACAGGTTTTCGAGCTTCCTTTTCATGGGGGACGGTTTCATGCCCGAAGAATGACTCAAGATGATGTTGATTTTCCATTTCATCAAACAGCAACTGACGTTTTTGTGATGAATTTAGATGTTTATGGTCCGATAGTAAAGATTCGCAATCGCCGAAATGGGGATCGCATCCGAATTCACGGATTGAACGGTCACAAGAAGTTAAAGGATGCATGGATTGATGCGAAGTGGCCTGTGGAGCGAAGAGCGATTTGGCCGCTACTTGTCTCAACGGCAAACGAAATATTATGGGTGCCGGGTTTCAGGTCGTCTGAACAGACGGTTGATGTTATGGTAAATGCACAATTATTGATGATTCGATGGGAAGATGGTATGAATCGAGCGGAAACAGAAGGACCGATGACCAAATAGGAGGGACGCAACGTGCATCCTGATTTACAGGAAATCCTATTTTCTTCCGAAAGCATTCAACAGCGAGTCACCGAAATGGCGCAACAAATTAAAGTGGATTACGAAGGCAAGAACCCGATCGTGGTTTGCGTGCTGAAAGGCGCGTTTATTTTTATGTCTGATTTAGTGAAACAAATGGATTTACCAATTGAAGTGGATTTTATGTCCATTTCAAGCTATGGAACGTCCACAAAATCTTCAGGAGTTGTTCGAATTCTAAAGGATTTGGATTTGCCGGTAGAAGGACGCAACGTCATTATTGTCGAAGATATTATCGACACGGGATTAACGTTGAGTTATTTGATTGATGTCTTGGAGCGTCGGAATGCGTTATCGATTAAAGTGTGTGCTTTGATCGATAAGAAAAGCAGACGCGCGATGGGTTTTGAAGCAGACTATATCGGTTTTTCAATTCCGGATGCGTTTATCGTCGGATATGGGCTGGATTATGCGGAAAAACATCGTAATTTACCTTACATCGGCATACTCAAACCACAAGTCTATACAAAGTAAGAGTATTTGTGAAAGTATGTACAACTATGATAGACTAAATCTACGTGCTCTGAGAGGAGGTCGGCAATGAAGTTCTTCAAAAATGCCGCATTTTATTTGCTGATTTTTTTGGTTGCAATTGGTATTTTCCAATTTATTAACAACCAAAATGACCAGAAAGAACAGCTGAATTACAATGATTTACGTCAAGCTTTGATCGAGAAACGGGTCAAAGATATTACGGTAAAATACGATGGATTTTCGTACTACATTACCGGCAAATTGATTTCGACGGCTCCAAACAAGCAATCCACATTTATTTCACGTGCTCCGTATGGGGACCGAATTGTTGAATTAATTGAGAAGAGTGGTGCAGAAGAAGTCTGGGAGAAACAAGAAGGTCAGAACATTTGGATTACGTTCCTGACTTCGATTATTCCGTTTATCCTGATTTTTGTGTTGTTTTTCTTCTTGCTCAACCAATCTCAAGGCGGCGGTGGCAAAGTGATGAACTTTGGCAAAAGCCGTGCACGTTTGTATAGCGAAGAAAAGAAGCGAATTACGTTTGAGGACGTAGCTGGCGCAGACGAGGAGAAACAAGAACTCGTAGAAGTTGTTGAGTTTTTGAAAGATCCACGGAAGTTTTCCTTGCTTGGTGCTCGGATTCCAAAAGGTGTCCTCTTAGTGGGGCCTCCAGGAACCGGTAAAACGTTACTTGCTCGCGCAGTTGCGGGTGAGGCTGGTGTACCATTCTTCAGTATTTCGGGTTCTGATTTTGTTGAAATGTTCGTTGGTGTGGGTGCTTCCCGTGTTCGCGATTTGTTCGAAAATGCGAAGAAGAATGCGCCTTGTATTATTTTTATCGACGAGATCGATGCGGTAGGTCGTCAACGCGGTGCTGGTTTGGGCGGCGGTCATGATGAGCGCGAACAGACGCTTAACCAATTACTCGTTGAGATGGACGGTTTTGGTTTGAATGAAGGCATTATTATCGTTGCTGCAACGAACCGTGCTGATATTTTGGATCCAGCATTGCTTCGCCCGGGTCGTTTTGACCGACAAATTTCTGTGGATCGTCCGGATATTAAAGGTCGTGAAGCTGTACTTAAAGTTCATTCCCGTAATAAACCAATGGCAAAAGATGTCTCATTAGAGAATCTTGCGAGATATACAACAGGATTCACGGGTGCAGAACTTGAGAACTTGTTAAATGAATCGGCGCTAATTGCTGCTCGTCGTAATCGCAAAGATATTTCAATGAATGAAATCGATGAGGCGTTTGATCGTGTCGTAGTCGGTCTGAAGAAGTCGAGTCGAGTGATTAACGAGAAAGAGAAGCGTATGATTGCCTATCATGAAGCGGGTCATGCAATCATCGGCATTCATTGTAAGGATGCAAATGAAGTACACAAGATTACCATCGTTCCTCGTGGTCGGGCTGGCGGATATGTAATCAACATGCCGAAAGACGGCGAAGATCGGATGCTTTCCACGAAATCAGAATTGATTGATCGTATTACAGGGTTATTGGGTGGTCGTGTTTCCGAAGAGTTGCATATTGGCGAAATCGGTACTGGCGCATATGATGATTTCCGTAAAGCTACGAGTATTGCTCGCAGCATGATCGTTGAATTCGGGATGAGCGAAAAGCTTGGGCCGCTACAATTTGGAAATCCGCAAAACCAAGTGTTCCTTGGTCGAGATCTTGGGAATGATCAAAACTATAGTGATGCGATTGCTTATGAGATCGATAAAGAAATGCAAAGCTTGATTCAATCATGTTATGAGCGCGCACGTGAACTTTTGACGGAACATGCAAGTGAAGTTCACTTAGTGGCAAAGACGTTGTTGGAACGTGAAACACTCGAAAGAGACGAAATTAAGGAATTACTTGAGACAGGTAAAATTACAAAGTCTCACCGAAATCCTCCTGAAACAGGTGGTACAACTGCTTCATCGTCAAACGAAGGTGTGGGAAAACATATTAATGAATCAATTGGTGATGATGTAAAAATCAAAATCAATCCACAAGCACAGGCGCACGACGCTAACCAAATGGATACGTAAGAACAATCCAAAACCGGTCTGATCGTATACGCGGTCGGACCGGTTTTTTGATCATTGGTGACAAAATGGAGGGATTCTAGTGGAAGCATTGGCACTGGAACGTAAAAAAGAGCAAAATCGCGAACTGAAAGAGCGGTTGTTGCAATTGAAAAAAGAACGCAATGCAATTATTCTTGCTCATTATTATCAACGTGATGAAATACAGGAAGTTGCAGATTTTCGCGGAGATTCGTTTTTACTCGCTCAGAAAGCGGCGCAAACGGATGCTGATGTGATTGTGTTTTGTGGTGTACACTTTATGGGTGAAAGCGCAAAAATTCTTGCTCCGAACAAAACGGTATTAATTCCGGACGAGCGCGCGGGTTGTCCAATGGCAGATATGGTAAATGTGGACGGGCTTCGAGCGTTGAAAGCAAAACATCCAAAAGCGAAAGTCGTGGCTTACATTAACACGTCTGCAGAGATAAAAGCGGAAACGGATATTTGCTGCACCTCTTCGAATGCAATCAAAGTGATTAACTCGGTTGATTCAGATGAGATTATTTGGGTTCCTGACAAAAACCTTGGGGATTACGTTCAAAAGTTTACGGACAAAAAACTAATCATTTGGGAAGGGTATTGTAATACCCATGATCAATTGACCGTTCGCGATGTGGAAGAAATGCGTGCGAAGCATCCTGAAGCTGTTTTTGTTGTGCATCCTGAATGCCGTCCTGAAGTTGTAAAACTTGGTGATTATGTTGGTTCTACAACTGGTATAATCAAATATTGCCGCGAATCATCGGCAAAAGAATTTATTGTGGGAACGGAAGACGGGACAGGGTACCAACTTCGTGTGGACAGCCCGGACAAGAAGTTCCACTTTGCGACGAAATATCTCGTATGCCCAAATATGAAAGTAAACAATCTAAAGAAACTTGTGAAAGCATTGGAAACAATGCAACCGCAAATTTATGTGCCACCATATGTTGCCGACCAAGCAAGGGCATCACTCGAGCGCATGCTACTAGTTCAGTAGCATGCGTTAGTGCTGTTAAGCTGTCTGCTTGATTTTGAATGTAAAGGAGTTGCAAGTATGTTCCCGCGGTATATTACATCATTTAATACGTCCGAATTGAAAAAAATTGAGACTGAAGTGCTTGTAATTGGCGCAGGAATTGCAGGTCTCTTTACCGCAATTCAAGCAGCGAAAACTCGCAATGTGTTATTGATCACGAAAAAACATTTGCTGGAGAGCAACACACGTTATGCGCAAGGCGGAATTGCTGCGGTTATCGCAGAGTCGGACTCACCAGCTTATCATTTGCAAGATACACTAGTGGCGGGGGCGGGGTTATGCTCTCGCGAAGCCGTGAATATCCTTGTGCACGAAAGTCCGGACGTTGTCCAAGAGTTGATGCAACTCGGTGCACAATTTGATTATGAAAATGGTGAACTGGCGCTGACGCGCGAAGGAGCACATAGTCAGCGTCGAATTTTGCATGCAAATGGAGATGCAACAGGATATGAAATTGTTCGAGCGCTTTGTGAACGTGCACTTCAGCATCCGCGTATTAAAGTACTTGAGGAACACGTTGCGATTGATTTATTGACGGAAGATGGCGAATGTAAAGGTGCTATTCTAATGTCACCGAATGGGGAACAAAGTATTGTACTGGCATGTTCGACGGTACTTTGTACTGGCGGAGCGGGCCAACTGTATCGATATACAACAAACCCCGAAATTGCGACGGCGGACGGTATTGGCATTGCATACCGTGCAGGTGCGGAAATTAAAGATATTGAATTTATTCAGTTCCATCCTACAGCGCTTGTATACCCTGGTGCACCGCGATTTCTCATCTCCGAGGCTGTTCGAGGAGAGGGAGCAATTCTTCGCAATATTAAAGGCGAACGGTTCATGAACAATTATCATGAACAGCTTGAATTGGCACCGCGTGATATCGTCGCTCGGGCGATTGTTAGTGAGATGGAAAATACGCAATCAACGTTTGTATATTTAGACATTACACATGAAACAGAAGAATTGATTAAACATCGATTTCCTACGATCTATGAATATTGCTTGCGGTACGGATTAGATATGACATCGGATTGGATTCCGGTTGCGCCTGCTGCACATTATATAATGGGCGGACTCAAAACGGATTTGAATGGTGAAACAAGCATTAACAAATTGTACGCTTGCGGAGAGGTTTCATGTACCGGCGTTCATGGGGCAAATCGTTTGGCGAGTAATTCGTTATCGGAAGCACTTGTGTTTGGCAAACGAATCGTACAGCAAATAAATCAAACCAGTTCTGTTGCCCCAAATTTTCATATGTTCAATCGAATTGAAGCCGATCAACGTTTGGAGGCGTTAGACGTTGCTGGTCAGCGTCTTCGTTTGCAAAAATTAATGGTTCGATATGTTGGACTGAAACGTGACGCAAAAGGGTTGCAAAAAGGAATTAATGAAATCGAACGAATAGCAAAGAAAATCATTCATGGCATTGCAGACCAAGAACAAGTTGAATTAGCGAATCTGATTTGTGCAGCACATTTGGTTGCACAATCGGCGTTGATTCGAGAAGAAAGTCGCGGCGGACATTATCGCAGTGATTTCCCGGATCGTGATGATGTAAATTGGCAAAAACATATCGTGTTCCGTATTGGACATGATTGGATACAGGAGAGGGATTTTGATGCAGTGGTGGAGTAATCCGAGTATTCAGCAACAACTTCAAGCATGGCTAACTGAAGATGTAGGCATGGGCGATATGACAACCTTGTCAACTGTACCGGAACAGCATCAATCGCATGCAATCATTCACAGCAAGGATGGCGGCATATTGGCTGGTACTCCGTTGATTAGAGAGATTTTCAAGATCGTTGATCCTAATGTGCGCGTAGAAGTGCTTGCAGAAGACGGTGCTCATCTTGAAATTGGGACGCAAATTGCAATTGTTCGTGGTTCATCGCGCAGTATTTTGACGGGCGAACGCTTGGTGTTGAATTTACTACAGCGCATGTCAGGAGTAGCAACGCGAACGAGTCAGTTTGTTGCGCAATTGCCAGAAGGATCCAAAGTACACGTTGTGGACACGCGAAAGACAACACCAGGGCATCGTATATTTGAAAAATATGCGGTTCGAATCGGTGGTGGTTCGAATCATCGGTTCGGATTGTTCGATGCGGTGCTGATTAAAGATAATCATATTCAGGCTAATGGTGGAGATTTGGGTCAAGCGATTAAAGCGGCAAAATCCGCGATTCCGCATACGATGAAAGTGGAGGTTGAAATCGAGCGTCTTACCCAAATTGATGCAGCGATTGAAGCCGGCGCCGACATTATTATGCTCGATAATATGGATGTATCGACAATGAAACAAGCAGTACAATTGATTCGTAGTCGAAGCACGCACGTGTTAATTGAAGCCTCCGGTGGGGTACGCGAATCAACCGTTCGCGCAATTGCGGAAACGGGTGTTGATTTGATATCAGTGGGCGCGTTAACGCATTCGATTCAAGCGCTAGATATTAGTTTAGATTTGAATGGTATGAAAGGACGATCCCAATGATCCTTGTAATCGATGTAGGGAATACAAATATCGTGTTAGGGATATATGAAAAAAGGGAATTGCTGCATCATTGGCGGATCCATACGAACCGATCATCTACTGTGGATGAATATGGCGTACTACTTTTAAATCTGTTTCAATTTGCAAATGTTCAAGCGACGGAGATTGAAGGTGTCATTATTTCATCTGTTGTACCGCCGTTGCAGTTTACATTAGAAAAGTTATGCACGAAATACTTGAAGAAACAACCATTGTTTGTCGGGCCGGGAATTAAAACCGGATTGAATATTAAAATCGAAAACCCACGCGAACTTGGTGCTGACCGGATCGTAAACGCGATTGCGGCGGTTGATTTGTATGGCGCTCCGCTAATCGTTGTCGATTTTGGAACGGCAACAACGTATTGTTATATCAATACTGAAGGTGAATATTCTGGCGGATTAATTGCGCCTGGCATTGGCATTTCTGCAGAAGCGTTATATCAGCAGGCAGCGAAATTACCGCGAATTGAACTCACGAAACCGAAACAAGTCATCGGTAAAAATACGGTTGCGTCTATGCAATCTGGGATGATTATCGGTTATGCAGGTCAAGTCGATGGCATCGTCGCACGTGTTCGTGAAGAAGCTAAAGTACAAGCTCGAGTAATTGCAACCGGCGGGTTTGCTACGATGATTGCTCAGGAATCGAAAGAAATTGAAATCGTTGATCCATTGCTTACATTATATGGATTAATTCTATTATATGAGCGAAACAAACCGGAAGGAGGACAATAATCATGGCAGATGAAATTGTTCGAGCATTAGCATGGGGAGGACAAGCGCGCATTTTTGCCGCTGTCACAACAGAATTAGTAACCGAAATCCAACGTCGTCATCAAACATCGATTACAGCAACTGCAGCGATTGGCCGTGCGGCGACTGCGACAGCTATAATGGGTGCGATGTTGAAAGGGCCGGAACAATTGACGGTCAAGATTAAAGGGGACGGTCCATGTGGATCAATTGTTGTTGATGCGAACGCTAAAGGCGAAGTTCGCGCGATGATTGATGAGCCAAGTGCGGAAGTTGAGCCAAAAGCCAATGGCAAATTAGATGTTAGTTCATTAGTTGGTTACGATGGAATGCTTCATGTAACGAAAGATTTAGCATTAAAAGAGCCGTATATCGGTAGCGTGCCACTCATTTCAGGCGAAATCGGTGATGATTTTACGTATTATTTTGCAACATCTGAACAAACTCCGTCAGCTGTAGGGCTTGGTGTGCTAGTGAATCCGACGGAAAATGGTGCGCAAGTCGTTGCTTCCGGGGGATTTATTATTCAATTGCTACCGGGTATGCGAGAGGAAGCAATTGCTGAAGTTGAAGCTAATATTCGTGCACTCCCTCCGTTGTCTGCATTGATAAACGAAGGTATCACCGCTGAAGAATTGATTTTGAGATTAGTTCCAAAAGCAAAAGTGCGCGGGTCTTTGAAGCCATTCTTTAAGTGCAAATGCGGTCGTGAACGTGTTTCTCAAACGTTAATGAGTCTTGGTGTGATTGAATTGAACCAAATGATCGAAGAAATCGGTGAAGCGGAAGTGGTCTGTCAGTTCTGTCTTGAGAAATATCAATTTGGACGTGCAGAACTTGAGGACATAGTAAAGGCTTGCATGGCATAATGTACTTGACAGTTTTGAATAAAAATTGATAAAATCAACTCATTAAAACCAACTAATTTACTCGGGAATAGCCCGACATTGGAGGTCATTCAATTGGCACGTTTAGTTCAAAGTGTTACTCAACTTATCGGTGATACACCACTCGTTCGTTTGAATCGCGTAGTTCCAGAAGACAGCGCAGAAATTTATGTTAAACTTGAATTTCAAAACCCTGGTGCAAGCGTAAAAGACCGTATTGCGATTAGCATGGTTGAAGTGGCAGAAGCAGAAGGAAAAATTAAACCGGGCGACACGTTGATCGAACCAACTTCCGGTAATACGGGAATCGGTATTGCAATGGTAGCGGCCGCTAAAGGATATAAAGCAATTCTTGTGATGCCTGAAACGATGTCAATGGAGCGCCGCAACTTGCTTCGTGCATATGGTGCGCAATTGGTATTGACGCCAGGAGCTGAAGGTATGAAAGGTGCAATTCGCCGCGCAGAAGAAATTCAAGCAGAGCACCCGCACTACTTTATGCCACAACAATTTAAGAACCAAGCGAACGTGAAAGTTCACCGTGAAACAACGGGTCCCGAAATCGTTCAAGCGATTAAAGACCACGACGGCCAATTAGATGCGTTCGTATCCGGTATCGGTACAGGCGGAACAATCACAGGCGCAGGCGGCGTATTGAAAGAGGCATTCCCGGGAATTCATATTGTTGCCGTTGAGCCTGCAGCTTCTCCGGTTCTTTCCGGTGGTAAACCAGGACCACACAAAATTCAAGGAATCGGTGCTGGTTTCGTTCCTGATATTTTGAACACAGAAGTTTACAATGAAGTTATCCAAGTTGAGAATGAGCAAGCGTTCGAAACGGCACGTCGCGTCGCGAAAGAAGAAGGGATCCTTGGTGGTATCTCTACTGGCGCATCAATTTTTGCAGGTCTTCAAGTTGCTAAAAAATTAGGTAAAGGGAAACGCGTTGTTGTTGTTATTCCTTCAAACGGTGAGCGTTACTTGTCTACTCCTTTATACCAATTCGAAGATTAATCATTTGTTCATACAGTTATCATAATAAAAGCTCTACATATGAAACATATCTATTCGGATATGTTCAAGTATGCGGAGCTTTTTTTGCGGCTATTTTTCATTACATAAAAAAGAATATATACTGAGAGCATTCGAAGTTCATTTCGGCAAAATAAAAAGGTGAGGTGTATGCAGATGGTTCCGTCAATTGAACAGTGGTTAACGTGGGGAGCGGAATGCACGCATCTTCCCTATGTTCAAAAATTTAAAGGGATAGATATTCAATTCCCGCAAACGTGGGAGCCATTTGCAGAAGCATTTGGGGATCGGTTTATCATCCTTGAAAGTGGTAAGAATGCCCGGTATACCTATCTTTCGCCTTCACCGAATGAATGGTTAACGGTTCAAGATCAGAAGGCAATACTCGAATCAGCCGACGGGATGAAAACAGAGTTTCGAGCAAATTCGTTTGAAGCCCTTCGATTATGGATCGGTAATACAAAAGCACCGTCATTAGGTAATGCATTTCCGCCATTTCTCGGTGGAATAGCCGGATGGATAAGCTATGATTCGGTTCGTTGTTTGGAAAACATACCAGTAAATGCAGAGAATGATCTTGATTTGCCTGATATGCAAATGTACCGTGTGGACGAATGTTGGGTTTGGGATCATGAAGAACAAGCGCTATTTTGTGCGGTTAATTATAAGATTGAAACTCATTTGGATGATTTGCAGTTACCATTTGATGCGGCAACGCTTCGAGCAAACGAGATGAAAGAACAATGGATATCGTGGACGAGCATTTCGTCTGATCAACAAGCTCAAGTCAATGATCGAATTCATACCGTTTCAAAAGCAACGGGACAGCTTGAGTGGGATATTCAAGTGGATGAATGGGCCCATTTGCAGCGATCATTGTCGGCACAAGCTTTCACCGATTCAGTAAAACAAATTCAAGAATATATTCGTGCCGGTGATGTTTTTCAAGTCAATTTATCCGTTCGTCAAAGTGTACCGAATGAAACGAGTGCCATTGAAATATATGAATGGCTACGGGCGTGGAATCCATCCCCGTATATGGGTGTTTTTCATGCGCCAGATTATCAACTAGTAAGTGGGTCTCCAGAACTACTCGTCAAGACTCGTGGTCGAAAAGCGAGCACAAGGCCAATTGCTGGGACAAGACCACGCGGGAAAACAGCGGAAGAAGATGTGCAATTAGAAGAACAACTTCGCTCAAACGAAAAAGAATGTGCAGAGCATGTGATGCTCGTTGATTTGGAAAGAAACGACCTCGGTCGGGTATGTCAATTCGGTACTGTAAAAGTAAGTGAGCTTTTTGCTGTTGAACGCTATTCACATGTGATGCACTTAGTTTCTGAAGTGGTGGGCGAATTAGCACCAGGAAAAGATGGCATAGATTTGCTTTCTGCATCTTTTCCTGGTGGAACAATTACAGGTGCCCCAAAAATTCGCACAATGGAAATAATTGAAGAGTTAGAAACCGTTCGACGGGGGCCCTATACAGGATCCATGGGGTGGTTCGGCTATGATGGAAACATGGAAATGAATATTTTAATTCGCACATTGGTTCAAAAAGATGGTACTTCACACATTCAGGCGGGAGCGGGGATTGTAATCGATTCTATTCCAGAAAAAGAGTACCAAGAGTCTTTGAATAAAGCGAAAGCACTTTGGAAGGCACTTATGAGCGCACAAGGTCAAATTCGTTCACAAAAAAAACTTATTCAAAATTAAAGGGAAAATTCCGATGATTCTAATGATTGATAATTACGATTCCTTTACCTACAATCTCGTTCAATATATTGGCGAGTTGGGGGAAGATGTTGAAGTTGTTCGAAACGATAAAATCACCCTTAAAGAAATCGAAAATATGGCACCTAGTCATATCATAATTTCTCCAGGACCATGCACACCGAATGAAGCGGGGATCAGCTTATCGTTGATTGAATATTTCAAAGGAAAGATTCCGATTTTAGGGGTATGTTTGGGGCATCAGACGATTGGACAGTCGTTCGGTGGAACCGTTTCGCGCGCTCCTGAATTAATGCATGGCAAAACTTCAGAAATTATCCATGATGGCAAAACTTTGTTTAAGGATGTGCCTAACCCTTTTACGGCGACAAGATATCACTCCTTGATCATTGAAGAACACGACTTTCCCAATGAATTGGAAGTAAGTGCACGTACCCAAGATGGCATGATCATGGGGTTGCGACACAAAAAATATATCATTGAAGGTGTTCAATTTCATCCGGAGTCAATTATGACTCAATATGGATTGGACCTTTTACGGAACTTTATAAAGTTAAGGGAGGCGAAACACGAATGACGAAGGAATTCGTAGGCATGAACGGACGAATTGTTCCAAGTGCTCAGGCCAATGTGTCTGTTATGGATCATGGATTGCTATATGGTGTAGCCTTTTTCGCAACAATGCGTTATGAACATGGACGTGTTTTCTTGTGGTCATGGCATATGGAACGCATACAACTGGCGTGTACTAAGCTTTCCATCCATTGGGAACCTGGTGAATCTGACGAAGCGTCGGATATGCTACTGAGAAACGTTCATGAAGTGTGTAAAGCCAACGGATTAAATGAAGCGTATGTACGCATTACAGTTACTGCCGGCGATGCTCCGCTCGGACTACATATCGGAAATTACAGTGAACCTCAAACCATTGTAATCGCCAAACCATTGCCATTAAATTTGAGAATGGGTGCTCGGGCACCTAAGCGATTACATAAACTTGAACTACATCGAACTACTGCTGAAACGAGCCCTCGCTTTAAATCAAGTCACTATTTAAATAATTTTATGGGGCGTCGCGAACTTTTTGCTGCACTAGGAAATCAAGATGCCGAAGGTTTGTTCATGGATTCTCATGGATATGTATGTGAAGGGTTAGTAAGCAATGTTTTTTACCGCAAAGGTACGGTTTGGCATACGCCGGACGAATCGACAGGGTGTTTACCGGGTATTACGCGTCGCTGGGTAATTCAGTGGTTACGCACGCTCGGAACAACGGTTAAAGAGGGTAGATTTTCTTGGGACCAACTGATCCATGCAGATGAAATGTTTGTCTGTAACGCATTGCAAGAAATCGTTCCGGTACGTGCTTTATCTGATTCTCATGGCGTTTGTAAAACATGGGATGAATTTATGTGGACTTCGGCTGCGCAAAAAGATCATACGCCATCAACGATGATGATTTCTCAAGCATACGGAATGACAAAAAAACAAATGCCGGATATGGATGGGAATGTGGAGTAATCAAATGCCTTTAAAACAATTTACATTATCACAACTACTAAATCCTTTGAATGAGCGAACGCTTATTCAAGGGATTTTAAATATTACACCGGATTCATTTTCCGATGGAGGAACGTTTCAGCGAGTAGACGTAGCGGTTGCCCATGCCATTCAGATGGTTTCTGATGGTGCAGATTGGATCGATATCGGGGGTGAATCGACAAGACCAGGTGCGGCAGCGGTGTCACTGGACGAGGAATTGTCCCGCGTGATTCCGGTTATTGAAGCGGTACGCAAAGAAGTAGACGTTCCCATCTCGATCGATACATACAAAGCAGAAGTCGCACGGCAGGCTTTGGAGGTAGGGGCGAACATTATAAATGATGTGTGGTCGTTGCAGCGTGATCCGGATATGGTTAACGTGGCCATTGCGGCGGGATGTCCCGTTATTTTTAATCATAATCGCATCAACCCGATGCCAGTGGGAAAAAATGTCGAAGATGTGGTGATTGCCGATCTAATCGCATATACTCAAGATGCGATATCAAAAGGGTTAGATCCAAGACAAATCATTACTGATCCGGGTATAGGCTTCGGGCATAAGTCAACGCAAGATAATTTGCGTTTGATGAATTATTTGAACGAGCTTGTAAAATTAGGTTACCCAGTCCTACTTGGTACTTCGCGCAAAAAATTCATTCGTGAAACGTTAAATCGTCCAGCATTAGAAGTGCTTGAAGGTACTGCATCAACTATAGTGAGCGGCATTTTTCAAGGGTGTACGATCGTTCGGGTTCATGACGTACTGGAAATCAAACGTACCGTGATGATGTGCGACGCGATAAGAAAAGCGAGAGGGAAATAAAATGCATAGCAAACCAACAGTCAATAATGACCGCATGGTCATGAAAAATATGAAGTTTTACGGGCGACACGGTGTCTTTGCCGAAGAAAACCGTTTAGGGCAACACTATGAGGCTACGGTTTTTTTGACGCTTGATTTGTCGAAGGCCGGACGTTCAGACGAGTTAAAGGATACCGTCGATTATGCTGCAGTTTACGAGGTCGTTCGATTTATTCTTGAAGAAACGGAATCAAAACTAATCGAAGCGGTTGCTGAACAAGTTGCCGAAGCCATTTTGCGCTTCGACAATCAAATTCAGGTAGTGGAAGTACATTTGACGAAACCGAATCCGCCATTCAAAGTGTTTTTTGATGGGGTTACGGTGGAGATCATTCGTTCTAGGGATGATTTGCAACACGTTGTGATGCTCGGCTTTGGTTCAAATGTCGGAGATCGAATTGGTTGGTTGCGCGAGGCAGTGAAACAATTAGACGAAGATGAAGAGACTGAGGTTTATGATGTTTCAAATATTTACGAAACGGCACCAGTCGGACCGGTAGACCAAGGACCATTTTTGAACATGAATGCATTGGTCGTTACACGACGTTCTGCGGAATCACTGCTTTCATTGATGCAACAAATTGAACAAAATTGTGGCAGAGAACGCACGATTCACTGGGGACCGCGCACATTGGACTTGGATTTGTTATTATATAATCAAGATACATTTGCTTTGGAGAATTTACAGGTTCCACATCCGTTTTTGGCGGAGCGCGCATTTGTTCTTGTTCCGATGAATCAATTGCTCCAAAAGCTCTTAGATGGGCATTGTGAGCGGATTATGCGGGATTTGGTGCTGATGTGGCGAGAGAAGTACCGATGCGATGAGGTTTTGCGGCGCGACGGCGGAGATGTGAATTTTTTTGCAGAAGCAGATGAGGTTTTTTGCTCGAAATTAAAGGGGAATTGATATGTTGAAAATTGGGAACATCGAAATGAAAAATCGTGTCGTGCTCGCGCCGATGGCTGGGGTATGTAATCCTGCTTTTCGTTTAATTGCAAAGGAATTTGGTTGCGGTCTCGTGTGTGCGGAAATGGTCAGCGACAAAGCGATTTTGCATGGAAACAAAAAGACATTGGGAATGCTGTTTGTTGATGAAGAAGAAAAACCATTAAGTTTGCAAATTGTTGGGGGTGACCGCGAGTCGCTTGTTGAAGCGGCAAAAATCGTGGATACGCAGACCAATGCAGACATTATTGATATTAATATGGGATGCCCAGTTCCCAAAGTCGTAAGTTGCGATGCTGGTGCGAAGTGGTTGCTCAATCCTGATAAAATATACGAGATGGTTTCTGCCGTCGTAGGTGTTGTGCAAAAGCCGGTCACGGTGAAGATGCGAACTGGTTGGGACGATCAACATATTTATGCGGTAGAAAACGCACGTGCAGTTGAAGCGGCTGGCGGTAAAGCGGTTGCTGTACACGGACGCACGCGTGAGCAATTATATACAGGCAAAGCGGACTGGTCGATCATTCGGGATGTGAAAAATGCAGTAAACATTCCTGTTATTGGTAATGGTGACGTTTCGACGCCTGAAGATGCAGAAAGAATGATTAATGAAACAGGGTGCGATGGCGTAATGATTGGCCGTGCCGCACTCGGTAATCCGTGGATGTTATACCGAACGGTTCATTTTTTGGCAACAGGTGAACATGCTCCTGAACCGGATCTCGATGAAAAGTTCAAAATTGCAATTTTGCACTTAGACCGACTCGTTGCTTTGAAAGGCGAAGTGCAAGCAGTAAAAGAGATGCGTAAACATATGGCATGGTATCTAAAAGGGTTGCCGGGTTCTGCGCGGGTCAAAGATTTGATTATGCTTGAAACGACACGCATTGGTATGGTCGAACAATTATTAAGTTACAATTTCGAAACCGTTAATTGACATTCGATGGCTTGTAACCTATAATCTGTTCATCACAAAGCGGGTCAACAGACATTCGTTCCCAAAATGATTGGGGTGGAGGGTTTTTCTCATGGAGAAAGAAACGATTTTAACGCAGGAAGGCCTGCACAAGCTTGAGCAGGAATTGGAATATTTAAAATCGGAGAAACGTCGCGAAGTTGCAGAACGGATCAAAGTTGCGATCGGTTATGGCGATATTAGCGAAAACTCCGAGTATGAAGATGCGAAGAACGAGCAAGCGTTTGTGGAGGGTCGGATTGCGACACTTGAGAAAATGCTTCGTAATGCCCGCATCATCAAAGAAGACGAAGTGGATTACACGAAAGTCAGCGTTGGCGCGAAGGTTGAGTTATTAGACGTTGAGTTCAACGAGAAAGTTGAATATACAATTGTCGGCACAGCTGAATCGGATCCGAACAATTCTAAGATTTCAAACGAATCTCCAGTAGGGAGAGCGTTGCTAGGTAAACCGAAGGGTTCCGTAGTTGACGTTCAAGTACCAGATGGTGTAATTCGTTACCAAATTCTCGACATTCATAAATAATGAAATATTGACGTCTGTTCTGGCGGTCTTGGGTCGCTTGAACAGACGCCCTCCAAAAGTTGATTTTGGAGGTTTTTTCATGTTAAGGATGAGCCACTAGAACGATTAGGGCAGCGATATTGCCCCTAAAATAGGAGTGAATGATGTGTCACAAGAACTTGAACTAACTGAAATGCTTCAAATTAGACGCGATAAATTAAACACATTGCGCGGCAAAGGGATTGATCCCTTTGGCGGTAAATTTGAGCGTACACATATGTCTACGGATGTCCTTGAGAAATTTGACGATTGGTCAAAAGAGCAATTAGAAGCTGAACCTCAGCAAGTCACCTTGGCCGGTCGAATCATGCAAAAACGTGGCATGGGTAAAGCGGGATTTGCACATATCCAAGATCAACCAGGCAAAATTCAAGTGTACGTTCGTGAAGATGCGATCGGTACAGATCTTTATGAAGCGTATGATTTACTTGATGTCGGAGATATTATCGGCGTTAGCGGTGTCGTCTTCAAAACAAAAACTGGTGAAACCACAGTAAAAGTGAAGTCGCTTGCGATTTTGTCAAAATCATTGTATCCGTTACCGGAGAAATTCCACGGATTGAAAGATGTTGAAACGCGTTATCGTCAACGTTATGTCGATTTGATTGTCAATCCGGAAGTGAAAGATACATTTATTTCTCGCTCCAAAATCATCCGTTCAATGCGAAATTATTTAGATGGCATTGGATTTTTGGAAGTTGAAACACCTACTTTGCATGCTATTCCTGGTGGTGCGGCTGCGAGGCCGTTTATTACGCATCACAATGCATTGGACATGCAGTTGTATATGCGTATTGCGATTGAATTGCACTTGAAGCGGTTGATCGTAGGCGGACTAGAGAAAGTATACGAAATCGGAAGAGTATATCGTAACGAAGGTATTTCCACTAGGCACAATCCTGAATTTACTATGCTTGAATTATATGAGGCTTATGCGGATTATCAAGACGTCATGCGTTTAACAGAAAATATGATTGCGCACATCGCGGAAGAAGTGACTGGTTCGACAACGGTTGAATATCAAGGCCAATCCATTGAATTGAAACCTCAATGGCGCCGTGTGCACATGGTTGATGCGATCAAAGAAGTATGCGGCGTTGATTTTTGGCCGAATATTTTGGATGAAGAAGCACATGCACTTGCAAAACAATATAAAGTTCATGTTGAGCCGACAATGTCATACGGACATATCGTAAATGCTTTCTTCGAGCATTTCGTGGAGTCAACATTGATCCAACCGACGTTTGTGTACGGACATCCGACGGCAATTTCACCGCTTGCGAAGAAGAACGATAAAGACGGACGTTTCACTGACCGTTTCGAGTTGTTCATCGTGGCTCGCGAACATGCTAATGCATTTAGTGAATTGAACGATCCGATCGATCAACGGGAACGTTTTGAGGCTCAATTGGTGGAACGTGAGCAAGGAAATGACGAAGCTCATGAAATGGACGAAGACTTCGTTCACTCATTAGAATATGGTATGGCTCCAACAGGTGGTTTAGGAATAGGAATTGATCGTTTGGTTATGTTGTTAACGAATTCTCCATCCATCCGTGATGTACTATTATTCCCGCTCATGAGAGATAAACATTAATGATACGAGGTCCTCACTGATGACGGATCCACAACAAAATCATATGCCGCTGGTCTCTGCGTTGCATGCTTACCGCAACGCAAGATCGGCGCGTTTTCATATTCCAGGCCATGCCGGAGAAGTTGCATCTGGAAGTGTATTTCACGAGTTATTTGGCGGGGTTTTGCCATTTGATGTCACGGAAATTGAAGGCCTAGACGATTTACATCAACCGGAAGATTGTATTGCCGATGCAGAGCGATTGGCGGCACATTTTTACGGTTCTGATCAGACATTTTTTCTTGTTCAAGGAAGTTCTTTGGGTAATCAAGCCATGATTGCGGCACATTGTCGGCAAGGTGATGTCGTGTTAGTGCAACGAAATGTGCATCAATCCATTGTTCACGGACTATTGTTAGCAGAGGTGCGCGTAGTATGGCTGATGCCGGAAGTTGACCTCATGACTGGGATTGCTAGCTCGGTTTCGATTAGAACGCTGACAGAAGCGCTTCAAGCGAATCAACACAGCGCCATTCGAGCGGTTATCCTTCAACGGCCAAATTATTATGGCCAAATTGGAGCGGACTTTCAGCAAATTGTAAGTTTGGCTCATGATAAATGTGCGATGGTAATGGTTGATGAGGCACACGGTGCGCATTTTGGGATTCATCATCAATTACCACAATCTTCGCTTCAACTCGGTGCGGATGTCGTTGTTCAGTCGACACATAAAATGCTCGGCTCATTAACGATGGGTGCGATGTTGCACGTTCAAGGTCCATTAGTTGATGTGCCTGCAATTCGAAGAACACTTAGAGTATTACAAACCTCAAGTCCGTCTTATTTAATTATGGCATCTTTGGATGCGATCCGCGGTGCATTACAACATGAAGGTATTGTTAAGATTGAACGGGTTATTTCCAGAAGCACAATGTTACGCAAATTGCTGGATGAACATCAACACTTGGAAGTTGTAGACGCCGAAGACCCATGCAAAATTGTCATCTTCGATCGTCATGGCTCGCGAACGGGATTTGAATTAAAAAAGTGGTTTGAAGAGCGTGGTTGCATCCCAGAACTGGCTGATTTAAATCATGTTGTATTCGTAATTACTTGGCAGACACCAGATGAATTTATCGATCGATTGCAAGTTACATGTCTGAAATATTCATGTTTAGAGCAATCGGATGTTAAAAAATATACGATAGTTGAATTTTCCGATGTAGAATTTAGTTTTGAACCGAAGCAAATGCCTTCTTTAAGCCAATGGCTACACGGTAATTCCCATGAGTTTATTCATAGCGTGCCAATTGAACTGGCGGAAGGTTGTATTTGCGCAGATTCGATTACCCCATATCCACCAGGAATACCTATCGTTTTTCCAGGAGAACTGATTCGTGCATCGCATGTCAAAAATATATTTATTTTTTACGCTGCAGGTGCAATGATTAAGGGGACGCATAAACACGAGAAAACGGATCAATTGATGGTTCGTATTCGTTCACATAAAGGAGAAAATCAGGAATGAGCGGTTTTTTCATTACGTTTGAAGGCCCAGATGGGACAGGAAAAACAACGCAAATTAAACGTCTTGCCGAATCGTTACGGCATTTAGGGTATGATGTTGTACTAACAAGAGAGCCTGGTGGTACGCCGATCAGCGATCAAATCCGTACATTGTTGCTAAATCCTGATTATAAAGAAATGTGTGCACAGGCAGAAATTTTGCTATATGCCGCATCGCGTGCACAACACGTACAACAAGTGATAAGACCATCGATTGCCAAAGGGAAAATTGTGCTTTGTGATCGTTTTGTAGAAGCGAGTATTGCGTATCAGGCATATGGAAATGAATATGATATGGAAACTGTTGTGCGCACAAATGACGTTGCCACCGGAGGATTAAAACCGGATCGGACGTATATGCTCATGATACAACCAGAAGATGCACTGGGCCGTATGAAGCGACGCCAACTCGAAACAGGGGTCCAAGCGGACCGGATGGAGCAAAAGGGTGAAGCGTTTCATCAACGCGTGTTTGAAGGATTTGTGCACATTGCGAATAGTGATCCTGAGCGAATTCGTATCATTGATGCAAAAGGAACAATTGAACAAATCGCAGAAACTATTTTAATGGATTGCCAAGTCTTCCTATCTAACGATAAAATATAGATAAGACCAATGAATGAGGTGATGCCTGTATGAAAATCAACAACGATTTTAGGACATTCGCCCCCGATATGAATAAGCCTTTGGAATCGAATCCATCTCAAACAGCTGGAACGCGTAGTTTTGGCGATGCGATGAGCCAACACCAATCGAAGTTAACGCAGGATATGTTGTCCGAGCAAATGACCCAAATTAATCATCAAGGGGATCGTTTAATTAAAACAATGACCGTACGTGAGCTGCGAAAATATAAAATGATGATCAAACAATTTTTAGAGGAAACAATCCGCAAAGGCGTCGGATTGAAAGATACTAAAGGTTGGGACCGTCGAGGTCGAAATAAGAAATACAAAATTTTGGACGAAATCGATGAGTATTTAATTGCGATGGGTGACGAGATGATTCAGTCAGAAGCGGGCCGTATCCAATTGTTAAATCAAATCGGGGAAATCCGCGGGTTGTTAATTAATTTGATTTTTTAATCGGAGGGATTCCGTTGACGCTGTTGGAGTCAAACGTTCAACCGGAAGTCCGGAGAATGTTGCATCAAGCGGTGAAACAAGATAAAGTCGCGCATGCATATTTGTTTTCAGGGCCTGGCGAATCACTCAAAATACAGATGGCACTGGACTGGGCAAAGGCAATGATCTGTACCACCATTCCTGGTGAGGGCTGTTCAACGTGTTATTCCTGCAAAGCACTAAGTGAGGGCAATCATCCGAACTGGCATGTAATTGAACCGGATGGTAATTTTATTAAAATTGATCAAATTCGAACGATGCAAAAAGAATTTCAAACCCGCGCAAAAAACGGCGGCAAGAAATTTTTCATTATAAAGCAAGCGGAGCGATTACGGACCGAAGCGGCAAACAGTTTTTTAAAGTGGCTGGAAGAACCGACATCTGATTTATTAATCATTTTGCTTACGTCCAGCCGGATGAACATATTGCCAACGATCGCGTCACGCGTTCAGGAAATCCGCTTTTTATCTGCTACGACGGAAGATATCTTTCAACAATTGAAGGAAACACATTCACAGTTAACGGATGATACGATACGCGCGATCGCAGCGATTTCTGAGAATGATGACGATGCAAAATTGTTGGCGGAAACAGAATGGTTTGCCGAACTTCATGGCAAAATGATAAAATGGGCACAGACATTGCTTATTTCTCCAACGAGTGCAATGTTAATGTATCAAGAATTGATCGGGAAATCGCTTGATCAGACGAATATACGGATTTGGATCCGATTGATTATGATCTGGTATCGGGATTTGGTGATGTCAAGCATTGCCCAATCTGATCGAATGATTCATCGCAATCAAGCGCAATGGTTTGCTGCGAATGCGGGTAAACGGCCGGTACACTATTGGTTGAAACGGATTGATAGCGCGCAAGCGATGTTGAGCCGATTGAGTTTAAATCCGAGCATCCCAGGATTGATGGATGCATTTGCGTTAGAGGAGGTGTCGAATTGATAACCGTAATTGGGGTTCGTTTTAAGAAGGCTGGTAAGATTTATTATTTTGACCCAGTAGATTTCCCAATCGAAAAGAATGAATATGTCATCGTAGAGACTGCTCGCGGTGTTGAATATGGACATGTCGTAATCGGCAAACGCGATGTGGAGGAAGAAGACGTCGTGTTGCCGCTTAAGAAAGTGATGCGCATGGCGAATCCGCAAGATGCTGTAGTCGTAGAATCAAATAAAAAAGCAGCGGTCGAAGCATTTGATACCGGCCTCCAAAAGATTAAAAATCACAGCTTAAAAATGAAATTGGTAGAAGTTGAATACACATTTGACCGAAGCAAAATCATTTTTTATTTTACAGCTGATGGTCGTGTCGATTTCCGTGAATTGGTAAAAGATTTGGCGGGAATTTTTAGAACACGCATTGAACTTCGACAAATTGGTGTTCGTGACGAGGCAAAAGTACTTGGCGGAATCGGACCTTGCGGACGGTTACTCTGCTGTTCGACATTTTTAGGTGACTTCGAACCAGTAAGTATCAAGATGGCCAAAGATCAAAATTTATCGCTTAATCCGACGAAAATCTCGGGGATTTGTGGTCGGTTGATGTGTTGCCTTAAATATGAATATGATAATTATGAATCCAAAAGCGATGAAGTTCCAACAATTGGTGCACATGTTGTAACATCAGGCGGACCGGGTAAGGTTGTCGGACTCAAAATGCGTGAACGCACTGCGCAAGTACTTATTTTTGATCAAAAGAAAGTACTTGATTTTGCATTTGAAGACGTTGCGACTGCGGAAACCGTTGGATGAGGTGAGTGGGATGGATCAAAAGAATTGGCCCCAGTCATTGAACCGAATGAGCGATTCCATTTTTGATCTGCAGCAAAACTGGTCAGAATGGAGAAACCAATGGATTGCGTTGGTTGAAGAAAATCAGCGTTTGAAGTTGGAAAACGAGAAATTACAACAGTTACTCACTAAAAGTAGTTCAAAGAAGAGCGAAAATCGCAAATTAAAAGCAGAATCGAATGGTGAAGGACTTGGAAATTTGAAGAGGCTTTATCAGGAAGGTTTTCATATTTGCAATGTTTCATTTGGTCGATTGCGGACTGAAGAAGAGTGTTTATTTTGCCATTCATTTTTACAAAAATAAATCGTTACACCGTAACCGTCTATCGGTTGCGGTGTTTTCATGTCGAAAGGGTCGATAAGATTGTCTTCAAATATAGTAATTAATGATGATGAGCGCATCGATGATTTAATGACGGATGGTCTAAAAATTATTCAAAGCGTGGATGTGTTTCGTTTTGGGATTGATGCGGTTTTATTGTCTAAATTTTGCTCCGTACCTAAGCACGGTAAAATACTTGATTTATGTAGTGGCAACGGAGTGATTCCCTTGCTTTTAAGTCAGCGAACAAAAGCAGAAATAAAGGCGGTTGAAATTCAAGAGCGGCTTGCAGAGATGGCGATTCGCAGTATTCGATTGAATGGGTTGGACGAGCAGATTGAGATGATCCATCTGGATCTTAAAGAAGCATCCGCATATTTTGGAATCGGCCAATTTGATTTGGTGACGGTGAACCCACCGTATTTGCCGATAGATTGGGGACAAATAAGCGAAAATCAACATGTTGCATTTGCGCGTCATGAAGTTGGATGCACGCTAGATGATGTGCTTGTGGCGGCTTCCAAACTAGTCACGAATGGCGGTAAATTTGCGATGGTGTACCGGGCCACGCGATTGGTCGATGCGATTGAGAAAATGAGAGCCTATCGCTTGGAACCGAAACGAATACAGTTTGTGCATGGTCGTATCGATTTGGAACCTCAAATGGTTTTAATCGAAGGGATTCGAAACGGAAAACCTGAATTGCGCATTATGCCTCCATTAATTATTCAGGAAGCCGGTGAACCAAATGCGTGAACAATGGAGTTTTGTAGAACACGAACCTTCAAAGGTTGGAAAATTATATTTGGTGGCAACGCCGATTGGAAATTTGGAAGATATGACATTTCGTGCAGTCAATACGTTAAAGTCAGTTGACTGCATTGCGGCGGAAGATACACGACATAGTCGAAAATTGCTGACGCATTTTGAAATTCATACGCCTGAATTACTTTCTTATCATGAGCATAACAAAGACACGATGGGCCCTAAGTTGATCGAGCGTTTGCTCAATGGCAAACAGATAGCACTCGTAACTGATGCAGGAACGCCGGCCATTTCGGATCCGGGGTATGAACTCGTTCAACTTGCAGTAGAAGCGGATATTCCGGTCGTTCCAATTCCAGGACCAAGTGCAGTGATTAGTTCGTTAATTATTTCTGGATTATTACCGCAACCGTTTGTGTTTCTGGGGTTTTTACCGCGCGACAAAAAACCTGCATTTGAATGGTTGGATCGCTCAAAACATTTTCCGTGTTCCGTTGTGTTCTATGAGGCGCCGCACCGCTTAAAACAGTCATTACAGCGCATACAAGAGCGTTTAGGCGATCGTTCGGTTGCGGTTGTGCGCGAATTAACGAAAAAGCATGAACATGTGCTTCGTGGGTCAATTTCTGAAGTGTTGGATCATTTGGAAGTGTCGGCGCCGCGCGGAGAATATTGTATAGTAGTTGGTCCAAGCACAGGCATAGAGCAGGCGACGATTGGTGATGATCAGAATGGACTGGCAACAGGCGAATGGTGGAGCACGCTTTCTATCGAACAACACCAAGAACATTTTGTTAGTAAGGGGAACCCACCAAAAGAAGCGATGCGCCTTGTAGCCAAAGATCGCGGGTTAAAAAAACGTGATGTGTATCAGGCGCTTTTGAATGAAAATGAATAATCCCCAAAAAACCCCTTGTTCCGCTTTCGCAGGGCAAGGGGTTTAATTTACAATGGTGATAGATTATGAAGGTTGACCGGAACGGGATGAATTGAACGCTTCGATCAATTCTTCAACACATGAGCGGCTAACCATTTTTCCTTTGAAATAAATTAGTTCGTCTGCATTACCTGTGAAGATACAAGCAGGTTCGTATTTTTTAAGCATAATTTTTTCGCCGTCAACGTAAATTTCCAATGCGTCTTTTTCTCCGATACCGAGTGTGCGGCGCAATTCGATTGGAATTACAACGCGACCTAACTCATCGACTTTACGGACAATACCTGTGGATTTCATTCTCTCACGGTCCTTTCGAATTGTATACAAAAGTCGTCAATATTCGACAAATGCTATGTTGAAATTGTACCATTCACTCCCAGTTTAGTCAACAGTTATTGACTTGTGGTCAGCAAGAATGTTATCAAATCAATGGTTTTAAGATGGACATCCATTGGTAATTATAGTTCGACAATTTTCGACAAAATAATTAAAAAGGAGCGTGTGCTCGTGTATAGATTAGTGAAATTAAAAGAGGAAAAAGTATTTAAAGATCCGATACACGGATATATTCATATCAATGATCAATTAATTTGGGATTTGATTAATACACCAGAGTTTCAGCGCTTACGTCGAATTCGACAGTTGGGAATGACATACTTTACATTTCATGGCGCGGAGCATAGCAGATTCAATCATTCACTTGGAGTGTATGAGTTAATGCGACGCGTACTTTCACATTTTCGCCGCAATTATGCACTCGAGCTGCAAGATGACGAGGTCGCATTAGGTCTGTGTGCAGCGCTTTTGCATGATGTAGGACATGCGCCTTTTTCACATTCGATGGAACATGCACTGCATATGAAACATGAAATATGGTCTCGCAAAATAATAGAGAGTAGCAATGGAATTTCGACAATTTTAAACGCCTTTAAGCCTGGTTTTGCGAAAGAAGTTTCTAGTGTCATCGCCAATGAACATCCGAATAAATTAATTGAATCACTTATTTCCAGCCAATTGGACGTGGATCGCATGGACTATTTATTGCGAGATGCATATTATACCGGCGTGAACTATGGAAACTTTGATTTGGAGCGCGTATTGCGGATTATGCGTCCTCATCCGAAGTTGGAATCGATCAAAAATGATCCAAATACGCCAAAGGTCGTATTAAAATTTTCGGGTTGGCATGCGGTCGAAGATTTTATTGTTTCTCGGTACCAGATGTTTTGGCAAATTTATTTTCACCCGGTGACAAGAAGCGCGGAAGTGCTGCTCGGTAAAATTTTTAAACGAGCACAAGATTTAGCGAGAAGTAACTATACATTTTCATTTATGCTTGAACCATTAGATGATTTAATCATGAATAACGTAATTACAGTTGAGCAATATTTAAGAATGGACGAGTCGTTCATGCAAACTGTTTTTTATCAGTGGATGGATGAAAAGGATGTTGTGTTAAGCGATTTGTGCAGACGATTAATCAATCGCGATTTGTTCAAATATCAGGTGTTACCTGCCGACGAAAAAGAAAGTAAACGTATTTGTATTGAAATGGAGCAATTGCTTAGACAAAAAGGCTTCGATCCTGAATATTATATGGAAACGGACTATCCAAAAGATACCGCTTATCATGTATACGAGGTGAATGGCCCGCTAATAAAAACTCCAATTGCTGCAATTGATAATCAAGACCATTTAATTGAAATTTCGAACCTGTCGGTTATTGTAAAGTCTTTAGGTGAAAAGAAAAGCGTTGGAGCAACGAATTTATATGTTCCGGAATTAAAAAATAACGAGGTATATGAGAGATGAGTTCATTCATTGACACACACACGCATATTAACGATAAAGCATTCGAGGAAGACTTTCATTTGGTACTTAACCGAGCGCGCGAAGCAGGGCTAGAAAAAATCATAAATGTAGGCTTTAATCGTGAAACGATTCCACAAACGATGGCGCTCGTCGATCGAGAATCGGATATTTACGGCGCTGTCGGTTGGCATCCGCAAGATGCGATTGATTATCGTCCAGAAGATGGCGACTGGTTGATTTCATTGGCGAAACACCCTAAAGTAGTAGCGATCGGAGAGATCGGTTTAGACTATTATTGGGATACGTCACCAAAAGATGTACAACATCGAGTGTTCAGAGAGCAAATTCAATTAGCCAAAACGGTAAATCTGCCGATTTCAATTCATAATCGCGATGCACATGCTGATGTTGTGCGCTTGCTTCAGGAAGAAGGCGCCAAAGATGTTGGCGGAGTTATGCACTGTTTCTCCGGCAGTTGGGAAATTGCAAAGATGTGCCTGGACATGAATTTTTATATTTCGTTTGGTGGACCTGTCACATTTAAAAATGCGAAACAACCGAAAGAAGTGGCGAGACAAGTTCCGATTGATCGATTACTAATCGAAACAGACGCACCTTACTTAACTCCACACCCGTATCGAGGCAAACGCAATGAGCCAGCATATGTGAGTCTCGTTGCTCAATCGATCGCAGAAATTTTAGAGATTTCAATCGAAGAAGTCGCGCAAATTACGACAGAAAACGCATATCGATTATTCCCTAAATTAAGGAATCATGGTTCACAGCTTTGACACATAGAATGAACGGTAAGGAGGCAGGGGTGGACAAAGCGTTTTCTTTTTGGTTAAAATAAGAGAAATCTTTGAGTCACCGCAAAGATTAACAAAAATATCCATAGTCACGTCAATCTGCTCATGCAGTACACTCGACGACGAGGCTTCAAGGAGGACCGATGAAATGGGCTTATTCCGCAAGGAAGCTCCCCATGTCAACCGATCATCCCGAACACCTTCAGGTATTCGATGGAAGCATGAACCATTGCGTTTGTTAGGGGCTTCAATTGCAGCCTCATGCGTAATTGTTTTCATGTTGATGATGTTATCGGCTGGGATTGCTTCGGCACAACACGCGAAACAACCTTTAGTTAAGAAACAAACGGTCGTTAAGAAAGCAATCAAGTCTGTAGCTTCCGCCAAAGCACATAAGTTATCAAAGAAAAGTTCGAAACCGGTAGTCGCGAAAAAGAACATAAAGAAAAATAAACAAACGGTTTCCAAAAAGAAATTAAAACTTGTCAGCAATAAGAAATTAAAACCTGTTGCCGAAACAAAGTGGCCTAAAGGTGTTCCTGACAAAAAGTTTGTCAAAAAAATTATTCGCGGCGTTACAGTATACGCATATGCCGTGAGTTCGTCTAAGAATAAGAAAAGACGCATTGATGCATATACAAGTTCAGGTACCAAAGCGACTGAAGGACGAACGATCGCTGTAGACCCTAAACAAATTCCGATTGGTTACTGGGTATATGTCGAAGGATTAGGTTATCGTAAAGCCGAAGATGTTGGCGGAGCAATTAAGGGCAAGAAAATTGATGTTTTCGTATCCAGCATTTCAAAAGCTATGCAGTTCGGTGTAAAGAAAAATCGTAAAATTTATGTTATCGGTCCTAATTTACCGAAAGTTGCAAAAGCAAAAGCTTTGCCGAAATCATCAACTAAGGCTACTTCCAAAAAATCAAAAGCAATTTGATGTACGAGCAATAAATTGCGCATACGTTTTCGGTGTTACTAAATTTTTGGCGTTTGAAAGGAAGTTCCGGCATTGAAAATTAAAGAAGTAATCGTTGTTGAGGGTCGTGACGATAGAAATGCAATTTTACGTGCAGTTGACGCAGATACCATCGAAACCGGCGGATCTGCGCTACATAAAAGCGTTATTGAACAAATTCGCTTGGCACAAACGCGTAGAGGCGTAATTATTCTGACTGACCCCGACCATGCCGGAGAACGAATTCGAACAAAAATAAACCAATTGGTTCCAGGCTGTAAGCATGCATTTTTGACTCCTGCTGAAGGTAGGACGAAGAAGGGCATCGGAGTAGAATACGCACAACCAGAAGTGATACGTAAAGCGCTTGCGCGTGTACATGATCCCGCTGCTGATGTATTGCCTGAGGACGTTGTCGATTGGGATGATTTACTTGAATCGGGTATGATTGTGCATGAAGAAGCAGCGCAACGTAGAGCGGTGGTTGGAGAAACACTTCGGATTGGTTATGCAAATGGGAAACAGTTTTTTAAGCGTTGTCAGCTTTTTCATATTACCAAAGAAGAATTTTGGCGTGCAGTTGATTTATTGAACGAAAAATAACGCGATGTTTGCAGTCTAGAGAGCAGGGAATCAGGTGGAACGAATTGCAACCGTACAACGGACAAAAGCGATTTTGAATGCATATGGCCTTCAATTGAAAAAAAGTTTAGGTCAGCATTTTATGTCCGATCCGCGGATATTGCAAAAGATGCTTGAAGCGGTTCCTTTTCAACCAGGTGATGGCGCCCTGGAAATCGGGCCAGGTATTGGAGCATTAACCCAATATTTATCTGATCGTGCGGAACAAGTTGTTGCGGTGGAAATCGATCAGCGATTAATTCCGGTACTTCGAGATCTATTTAAAGATGTTCAGAATGTTTCTGTGATTAACGAAGATTTTTTGGCCACAGACCTTACACAATTAAAGGAGAATCATTTTTCCTCGGTTGGTCGTATACATGTTGTTGCCAATTTACCATATTACATTACAACTCCAATTTTAATGAAAATTTTAGAGTCTGATTTCCCGTGGCAAACGATCACGATTATGATTCAGAAAGAAGTAGCGGATCGCTTGGCAGCAACACCTGGCGGGAAAGAGTATGGGAGTTTGACCGTCAGTGCTCAGTTTTATGCGGAGATCGAACCTGTATGCTATGTTCCTGGGAGTGCATTTGTACCCCCGCCAAATGTAGAGTCTGCAGTAATCCGCTTAACTAAACGTGAACATCCACCCGTACCCGTTGAAGATCCAAGAAAGTTTTTCTTGCTTGTAAGAACAGCCTTTGCACACCGTAGAAAGACATTGCTTAATAATATCCAAGTTGCGAAGCAACAACTTGGATTGGGGACGCTAGATCGAGACGCTATTGTACAATGGATCGAATCTTGCGGGGTAAATCCGAGTGCTAGAGCGGAAACGTTAGCATTTGAACTATTTGCGAAGATGGCTTCAAAGCTTAGTTAAGCTTATTTAATCATCAAAAAATGGAGTCGCATTTTATTGACACAATTCGGAAACTTCCTATATAATATAAAAATTTTGACAAAATCGTTACAGTCCGCTTATAATAGTGATATTCGGGGGTGGGCGATTCAAATGGCAAAGAATTCTTTGGCTGAAATCAAACGTAATATCGAGTCACATGTTGGGGAACGTATACTTCTCCGTGCAAACGGTGGCCGTAGAAAAACGATTGAACGTACTGGGGTATTGGAAGAGACGTATCCAGCGGTATTTATTGTCAAGCTCGATCAGGATCAACACGCCTTTAAAAGAGTATCATACAGCTATGCCGACATTTTAACTGAAACTGTCGAGCTGACCGTTCAAAAAGACGAAGGCGATGTTCGCATTGCATACATAACGACCTGATTTAAAAATAAGAGTAAAGACAAAAACGGAAACTCGTTTTTGTCTTTTTGTTTGTATATGGAGAGATCAAAGATGCGTATTGATGAACGTGCACCTGCTAAGATTAATTTGGCGTTGGATGTAAAGTATAAGCGTCCCGACGGCTATCATGAAGTTGAAATGATCATGACCATGGTAGATTTGGCGGACAGGCTTCGATTCGAGCCATTACCAGACGGGGAAATTCGTATCGTTTGCCAATCGATGCATATTCCGTTGGATGAAAAAAACTTAGCTTTTCAAGCGGCGAAGCTTTTGAACCAAACACTTGGAATGAATCGCGGCGTGCAGATTGAACTGGAGAAAGTGATTCCTGTATCTGCGGGCTTGGCTGGCGGCAGCTCTGATGCTGCTGCTACATTGCGTGGTTTAAATCGGTTATGGAATTTGAATTTGTCATTAGAGACACTAGAAGTACTCGGGGGAAAGATTGGTTCAGATGTTCCATTTTGTATTCGTGGCGGAACAGCATTGGCAACGGGAAGGGGCGAGATTCTTCAAAAATTACCTCCAGCTCCGGCCTGTTGGGTTGTTATTGCAAAACCGCCGATCGGGGTTTCAACAGCGGATGTATACGGAAGGTTTCGTGCGGATGAAATCCGTGACCACCCGGATGTTCGTGGAATGATTCAAGCTATTGAAATGAAAAGTTTTGAAGGTGTTGTTGAACGACTGGGTAATGTGCTCGAGGATGTTACATTAAAGTTGTACCCGGAAGTATCACAAATTAAAGATCGTATGAATAAACTTGGACTTGATGGGGTATTAATGTCTGGAAGTGGTCCAACGGTATTTGGTATTACGGACATTCGTTCAAAGGCAGAGCGTGCATATAACGGACTTCGCGGATTTTGTAAGGATGTATATGTTGTACGCTTGCTCACAACCTAAAAAACGTATAATATTAAAGATATATTAAAAAATATTCGGTTTTTCGGTTGATACGGGAGTGAACGAGCAGATGTTAATGAAGAAGTTGAAACGAAGTGCCCGATTAGTAGAAATGACTCATTTTTTATTGAGCAAACCGCATACTTTAGTGCCATTAACTATTTTTGCAGATCGTTATGAATCAGCTAAATCATCCATAAGTGAAGATTTAGCGATCATTAAAGAAGTGTTTGATGAAGATGGAATTGGCGAACTATATACACATGCAGGTGCTGCTGGCGGGGTTCGTTTTGTGCCTCGTTCAGCGAAAAGTGATGCATTAAAATTTGTACATGAATTATGCCGAATGTTGGAACAACCAGATCGATTGTTGCCTGGAGGTTATTTGTATTTATCAGATATTCTTGGCCAACCAACGTTATTGAACGAAATTGGTCGAATGATTGCCAGTGCGTTTTCAAAGCGTGATCTTGATGTGGTCATGACGGTTGAAACCAAGGGAATACCACTCGCATATTCAGTTGCGCAGCATTTGAACTTACCAGTGGTTATCGTTCGACGCGATGCCAAAGTAACAGAAGGTTCATCGGTGAGTATTAACTATGTTTCTGGTTCAAATAAACGGATACAGACAATGTCTTTGGCGCGACGCGCGTTAAAAGAAGAATCGCGTGTACTGATTGTTGATGATTTTATGAAAGCAGGCGGTACAATTCGTGGAATGATGGATTTACTCCAAGAGTTCCGTGCCACGGTTAAGGGAGTATGTGTATTAATTGAATCCTTCGACACCGAAGAGCACTTGGTAGACAATTATATTTCGCTTGCAAAGTTAAGTGGGGTTGATTTGAAAACCAAACAAATTCATATCGCACCAGGTAATTATTTTAGTGATCGGAGTGACACGTGGAAATGAGTTTAGATATTATTGCAACACCTTTTGCTCCGGCGGCAATTGGACCATACGCTCAAGCAATTAAAACAGGAAATATGATTTTTACATCCGGTCAAATTCCACTAGATTTAAATGGACAACTTGTTGAAGGCGGAATTGAAGCGCAAACGCATCAAGTGTTTCGCAATCTTCAAGCCGTTTTGGCAGAAGCAGGAGCAACGCTCCAAAACGTTGCTAAAGCCACTGTGTTTTTAAGTGATTTAACGCAATTTGCAACAGTAAACGCAATATATGCTGAATATTTTGGTGATCATAAGCCTGCTCGGTCAACCGTTCAGGTAGCAAGATTGCCGCGTGATGTGCAAGTAGAAATTGATTTAATTGCAATTATTTAGAAAAAGCGTAGCATTAAATTAACAAATTACCTAGTGGATCTGTTTATTTTTAATGATCTTCGTTGAGTATCTTTCTATTATTGGCGAATACGTGAAATTATTGTCTTTTGCATCTAGCAATTTCTGTCTATTTTTGGTTTAATATAAATATAGGCATTATTAAAGGGGTGGCAGCCAGATGCAAATTACAGATGTGAGATTACGTCGTGTCAATACGGAAGGTCGAATGAAAGCTATAGCTTCAATTACGATTGATCATGAATTTGTTGTTCATGATATTCGAGTCATTGATGGCGTAAATGGTGTGTTTGTTGCAATGCCGAGTAAACGGACACCAGACGGCGAATTTCGTGACATTGCGCACCCTATTTCATCGACAACACGCGACAAAATTCAGCGTGCAGTTCTTGATGTATATGAACAATCACCAGAGCCAGATCAGTTAGAAGAAGTAGCGTTTACTTGAGTAGTTTATATGAATTTCTTTTGAGAACTTTCGGGCTTAGATCCGGAGGTTCTCTTTTCTTTTGAACTAATTTAAGGTATATTCGAATTCGTTCAGTTTTGAAAGGAGAGATGTTCAGCGTGAGTTTGATTGGTATTGTTTTGGCTGCAGGTAAGGGAAAGCGGATGAAATCCAAATTGTATAAAGTTCTGCACTCTGTTTGTGGAAAATCAATGGTTGACCATGTGTTGTCTGGATTGGAAACGTTAAAAGTTGATCGTAAGGTAGTGATCGTCGGACATGGAGCAGAAGCGGTAAAAGAAAAACTAGGGAATCGCGCTGAGTTTGTTTTTCAAGCCGAACAACTTGGAACTGGGCATGCCGTTTTGCAAACGAAAGAACTTCTTCAGTCTGAAGAAGGTACAACAATCGTTTTGTGTGGAGATACGCCATTGATACGGACGGAAACTTTGGCCGATTTAATCGTTAACCACAACAAATTACAAGCAGCAGCAACCATTTTGACTGCGGTGATCGACCAACCGTTTGGATACGGACGTATTGTGCGTAATGAATCGAATGAAGTGACAGCAATTGTGGAACAAAAAGATTGTACATCTGAGCAAGCGCTCATTCACGAAATCAATTCCGGAATATATTGTTTTAATAATAAAAAATTATTTTCCGCTTTGGGAAAAATTACAAATGAAAATGCGCAACAGGAGTATTTGCTAACCGATGTCATTGCTATTCTTAGATCTGAAGGTGAACTGATCGCAGGCCATATTGCGGGTGATTTTACTGAGGCGCTAGGTGTGAATGATCGTGTTGGTTTGGCGGAAGCGGAAGCGGCAATGCGCAAGCGGATCAATACAGCGCACATGATTAATGGCGTAACGTTTATCAATCCCGACAATGTTTACATCGAAAGTGATGTGGTCATCGGTGAGGATACGATTATTTATCCTGGGACCTTTTTGCGTGGCAATACAACAATTGGTTCGGATTGCGTTATTGGACCAGATGTAAACTTGACGGATACAACGGTCGAGGATGGAGTTTTAATAAAATATTCTGTTTTAACACAAGCTACCATTGGGCGGGATTCAACGATTGGACCATTTGCATACTTAAGGCCGGGGAGTGTACTTGGCAAAGGTGTGAAAATCGGTGATTTTGTGGAGATAAAGAATGCGACCATCGGTGATGGCTCGAAAGTATCACATTTGAGTTATGTTGGCGATGCTACAGTTGGTCTGGATGTAAACATTGGCTGCGGAGCAATCACTGTGAATTATGATGGATTTAACAAGCACAAAACATTAATTGGTGATGGTGCGTTTGTCGGTAGTAACGTAAATTTGATTGCACCAGTACAAATTGGTGATGGGGCATATGTGGTCGCTGGATCAACAATTACCCAAGATGTTCCTTCAAATGATTTGGCAATTGCGAGGGAAAGACAATCAAATAAACCTGGTTATGCACAAGTTTTGCGTGAAAAATTAAACGAAAAGAAAAAGTAAGCGCTTTATTGTGAACCTTCTGTGAACATATTTAAAAATTGGTATTCACAAAGCAAATTAATGTGTTATATTTCACATACCAAAACAGAACACTGCCGAGTTTCCGTAAAACGGAAAACGGGGGAACCACATCGGGTGAATTGACCTTGCAAGAAAGGGGTCATAGGGCATCTCCGACCGAACCCTTAAGCTAACCTCGTAGGCATTGGGAGGAACCGAATATGAAGAAGATCCTATGGCTATGCATCGCTGTCATGTTGCTATCGTCGTTTGGGGGTCTGTCGTCCGCTTTGGCCGTATCGCCACTTAAAAAAGTGTCGAACGACCTGATTGGCATCCACTATAAGTACGGTGGGACGACAACTCGCGGGTTTGATTGTTCAGGAATGGTCTCATTTGTTTACAAAAAGTTTGGCGTAAAGTTGCCTCATCAGTCACGGTCGATGGCTGCATTAGGAACAAAGATTAAGAAGACTCAATTAAAAGCTGGCGATCTAGTATTTTTCAGAGGTTCTAGTAGATCTAAACAGATTGGTCATGTTGGCGTTTACCTAGGGAATGGTAAATTTATGCACTCATCATCATCGCGTGGTGTAGTTCAAGACAGCATGAATGATAAACACTGGAAGAGTTTTTATTTGATGTCTCGTCGCGTATTGTCAAGTAAACAATATGCAAAAATTACAGACGATTCAAAATTCAAACTAGCGGACTTAAAAAAGAAGAAACCTGTTGCTAAGATTAAATCCAAAAAATCTGCATCCAAATCTTCTAAAAAATCAAATAAATCAAATAAAAAATCTTCAAATAAAAAATCTTCAAATAAAACTGCTCTAAAGACTAAGAAATCAAGCACAACTGGTGGTGCGATTAAATCGGCAAACAAACAACCAGTTGCAAAAACGAAAGTGCTTGCATCAAATAAAACTAAAAAATCAACAAGTAAAAAATCAAAATCTAAAAAATCAAAATCTAAAAAATCAAAATCTAAAAAATCAACAAGTAAAAAATTAGCAGATGCTAAAAAGGTGAAAAAATCAACAAAATCAACAAAACATAAAAAAGCAGCATAATTGATCGATAAAATATAGATTTGAAACGTTCCCTGGCAAAAACCAGGGAATTTTTTTCATTATCTGGAGGAATTTGAATGCAGGGATTTCAATTCGTTTTGGAGCGTTTGGACGCGAAGATACAACAAGAAATGCAGGAATGGCGTACTCAGTTTGTTCCACAGCTAGAAATGGATGAATTGATTGAACTGATGAATCATAGATGGACACAAAAACAGCAAGAAATGCCCGTTTTATTTGAGCAAGCGGGAATAAAGACATCCACGTTTCGGGAATGGTTATATACATGGTTTACTGGAATCGCATTATTGCATGAGTGGGTTGTATTATATGATCTTGCAAAAGAAAAAGTGAAATTTGCAGATGTATTTGGTTTGTATTATCGAAGTCAATCAATGATTGAACCGGATGCGATGATTCATCCGAAGCGTTGGGTCAACCGTTTTTTGCACATTGAAAGACCGGTATGGAAAGAGGCTACGATTGAAGATATCGCATGTGTGAATGAATTATTGCGGAGGGCATGTACAATTTGGAAATCACCAATACCGGAACAACAGTGGATCGTATCGTGGTTATTTCTTCAAATCGAACATTTTCCTGAAGGAAAAACGGTAGTTTCTCATTGGGCACCAAAAAGTACTGTGACATGGTTTGGTGACTTTAACGAAGGAAATGATGGGAAAGTTAAAGAGACTTTCAACAAACTTTCTCCTTTAATTAGATGTAGAAATGTATCGCTTATCATTTTTTTATTGCATCAAGAACGTGAAGCAAATCACCAAAGGATATTTGGTTGGTTACAATATGCACTTAAGTTTTTATCATTTATTTCTGCACCTGATGCAGAAAATATTTGGATCTATTTTGAGCGATGGGCAATTTACGCCAACACGCAGGATCAGATTGATGCAATGATAAAAGCGTTGTTTGATCATTTACCTTCAACAAAACAAAGGTTAATTGCAGTAAGCGAGCAGACGAGAAATTATCCGCTGCGTATTGAAGTTGAATTGTTGACGAACGGGGACCCTATGGAATGGTCGTCCGAAGAATGGGATCAATGGATAGAGAGCCGTGCTGAATTTTTATTGCCATTCCTACATAATCGTTTAGATCAAATTATGAAATGGAAAGCAAGCGATCGTGAAACGGCAATGGAATGGACGTGGAATGCACTTCAAACTGTTTACACGAAATTGGATCGTGAATTATTGTGGAAACAATTTATTAGTTGGTATGATGAACAATATGGAAGAACACGGGTTGGACGAACATTGCGGGAGAAGGAACAAGCATGAACATTGAACTTGAATTGATTGAATGGCCGACCGGTTCTTCATTGACCAGTAAAGTGATCGTGATGGGCAAGGACAATTGGCAGCGCGTCATTTCTGGTGAAACGTTAAAGACAATGCTATTTGCATGGCACCAGCGCTCTTTTTATGGAAATTTTATCGAAGAAATTCGAACTGGTGAAGGTGCGGCCTTGCAAGTCCGTATTGATTGGTTATGGGATTTGTTGTTTGAACAAACCAAATTAATTCATGTTGAAATGAAATTAGATATAGAATTGAAGGGTGTTTTTGACCGTTGGCAGAAATTGCACAAAACGGTCGAAGAAAAACTTCTTCAACCTTCGGTCGAAGAATGGTTAAATGGTGGACATTGGTTCGGTACCGATGAATTATTGGTCAGAGTATTGTTGAATCGCATCGATGGGTTTGAACAAATCGGAAAGAAATTAGCAGTACTTGAAAAGTTAACTTTTTTAGAACGTGAACGATTGTTGGAATCGATAAACGAGGTTGATTTACAGCGTATTGTAACGGATCGTCATGGAGAAGAAAATCATGCGATTGCCTCAATCGCACATAATCCTAGAGGATGGGTTTATGAAATTGATTCACCTGATCCAGTGCGGATTGGATTGGCTAAATTCTATACGGCAAGCTGGGAATGGTTAAATGAGGAACAATTTTTAGTTCCTTTTGATCATGAACGCATGTTTGAGCGGGATTTGGAAGATAAATTAAGTGGTTTTGGTTTTTACTTGCGCCGTGATGTTGAAATGGTAAGTGGTGAAGATGTGCAATGGCGTGTAAAGGCACTCGTTCGGCCGAGAAAACCGCAAAAATCAGATCAAGATTTAGTAAAGATTTCACAATGGTTAGAGTGGGAATGGACGATTTTACTAAATGAAATGGACTGGCCACGCGAAGAATGGAGTGCATGGTTACAGCAACCGCGCACATGGATTCGCACGGCTGGGCATCTTTTTGTATTAAAAGACGATCAATTAGATGAACTGGCAAAATTATTGGCCAGTTTTCTTTTTCCTGCCCCGAGAACGGTCAGTGATTGGCTGAAAGCACAATTAGAAACGAAAGAAGAAGAAAAGAAACTTTGGCGCGATGTTGAGTGGAGAAATGATTTTCGCCTCGATCAATGGATTGATCGGCTACGCTCGCCAATTGTTTCTGAAGACGCGCCTGTACCAGAATCATTTCATGGCGTGTTACGGCCTTATCAGCATGCGGGAGTAGCATGGCTTTGGCGTATGCGTGAATTGTCATTAGGTGCGTTGCTTGCTGACGAGATGGGGCTCGGGAAAACCATTCAGGTTATCGTACATTTGTTGCGTCTCAAAGAATTCGCATCGGGTAAACCTTGTTTAATGATTTGTCCAACGTCGGTACTTGGAAACTGGCAAAAAGAATTGGCTAAGTTTGCACCTTCACTCGTAACACTCGTGCATTATGGAGCGAATCGGTATCGCGACGAATGGTTAATTGAATCTGCTGCTCAAGTTGATGTTGTATTAACCACTTATGGCACCGCTCAAATGGATTCTATGCTCATTCAAGAAATTGAGTGGGATACCATTGTATTAGATGAAGCCCAGCAAATTAAAAATCCATTTACAAAACAAACTCGTGCAATTAGACAGTTCCGCCATGACCATGCAATTGCCATGACTGGTACGCCAATTGAAAATCGAGTCATCGAGTTATGGTCAATCATGGACGTGTTGAATACAGGATATTTAGGTCATTACCGCGCCTTTGCAAAAGATTGGCGTCGTGCTAACGAAGAACAAATGTCATCGCTACGTACATGGGTGCATCCATTTTTGCTTCGCAGAAGAAAATCAGATCCTGATGTTGAGCTTTCATTACCAGATAAAACGCTTATTCCTGAATATGTTCCGTTGTCACTTGAGCAGGCGGCTGCTTATGAAAAAACGGTGCAAAACTGTTTGAATCGATTGCGTGAAACAGATGGCATGATGCGCCGCGGATTAGTATTGTCTGCATTAACAAAATTGAAGCAAATTTGCAATTTCGTTGACAATACAAGTACGGATTCACCAAAACTAGATCGAGTTCAAGAGTTAGTTGAAGTTATTCGTGAGCAGGACGAATCAGTTTTATTATTTACGCAGTTCGTTCAGACCGGTCAGTTGTTACAGCAAAAATTACGGAAACGGTTCGGCGAGCCCGTGATTTTTTTACATGGCGGACTAACGAAAAAACAACGGGATAAACTCGTTAATGATTTTCAAAGCGGAACACCAGATGCCCCTAGAATTTTCGTGCTTTCATTACGTGCCGGCGGATATGGTTTGAATTTGACCGCGGCGAATCATGTTATTCATGTGGACCGATGGTGGAACCCTGCGGTTGAGCAACAAGCGAGTGACCGAGTGCACCGTATTGGTCAGACAAAAAACGTGCGCGTGTATCGTATGATCACGATGGGTACGCTGGAAGAACGTATTGATGAATTACTAGAAGAAAAAGAACAATTGGCCGAGCGTGTCTTAGAATCAACCGGAGAAGGTTGGCTTGTTGATCAACCAATTGAACTTTTGGAAAAAATATTCCGTCTTGACGAAAATCGTGCAACTTTTTCGAACGATGAACCGTTTATTAAAATGAGATGATCAATAGGGGGAATAACCAATGAATAAGTTCAGATGGGTCGCAATGTCTACGGTATTCGTGATGCTTGCATTAAATAGTGTTGGATTTGCCGGAGCGGTGACCACAACAAATAAAAATACGGTGAAAGTACCAGTTACTTCAGTGAAAAAGACGGCGGCGTCTGCGGTAAAGTGGACATTGAACGGCAAATCATTTCAGCCTAAAATAGCACAAAACTTGAAAGGTGTTTCTTTGGTTGGCACGGAGATTTTGGATCAACTTGGAATGCACTGGGCTTACGATGAGGCAACGAAAACATTATCAATCCAAGAAAATGGGAATGTTGTAAGTCTTGTTCTCGGTGAAAAAACAGCACTGTTAAATGGTGTTGCATATGATGTGCCAGGTGCCTTAACAAAAGTAAACAACAAATTAATGGTTCCAGTTCGCGCAACTATGGAATTGCTTGGACTTGTAACCGATTGGACCTCCAAAAATCAAACCATTTCCTTGAAACGTACTTCCTATGTTTTGGGGACTGCGTCCAAAGGACCACAAAAAGTAGGCAGTTTAGCACGTTTGAAAGAAATTATTCGTGCGGTACAAGGCACAACCAATAAGTATTCCGTTTCGTATAATCCGTTAATGGTGAAACGTACCGGAGGCACAATGCCAGTCATGATGATGGATACGGCCGCTCCAAAAGCTGCAGCGCCTGCCGCGAAAGCTACCGAGAGTACGGGAGCAAACATTACCACTTCTTCAGATTCGGATTATTCAAAAACAAATGTTCAGGTTGATGGTGTTGATGAGGCGGACGTTGTAAAAACAGATGGTCAATATATTTATCAAGTGAATCGTCAACGAATTATGATTGTAAAAGCGAATCCGAGCGATAATATGTCGATATCAAGTATCGTTAAATTTATTGATAGTAATTTTAATCCTCAAGAAATTTATGTGGATGGAAACAACTTAACAGTAATCGGTAACGCTTGGGTATCGGAACCAACACCAGTCCCTACACAAACTCCGTTACCAAAGGAAACGCCTGCTCCAATCGAGGGTTCATCACTTGGGGCTGCTCCAATTTCAAAAATGGCAATGCCAGTCATTGGCGTTGATGTTCCGACGGATGTCTATTATCCGGGGGTAATATCGAAAACAGTAACACGCTCGTTGGTTTTTGATGTGAGCGATCGTCAAGCGCCAAAGTTGATGCGCACCGTTGAATTGGATGGAGATTATATCAGTTCACGCAAAATTAATGATTCAGTATACATTGTCACGAACAAATGGTTGGACACATACCAATTGATGAATCAATCGATATCCAAACCGCTTGCATGTGTTCTTGATAACAATCAAAAAACGGATATTGGTTATGATCAACTTTATTATTTGCCGGAAACGACAGAAATGAACTTGTTACAAGTAGCAGGATTCCGTTTGAACGCACCGGATCAAGACGTGAGTATTGCTTCATATATGGGCGCAGGAACAACGGTTTATGCATCAACCGACCATTTATATGTTGCGGCGCAAAAAACACAATGGCATCCAATGATGTTTTTTGTACGACCAATGATGAGCAAAATGGCAACAGGATTTATGTCTCCTCAATCAGAAACCAAAACTAATTTATTCAAGTTCGCATTAGACAACGGAAAAGTAGCTTTTGAGAAACAAGGAACAGTAGATGGAACATTATTGAATCAATTCTCGCTTGATGAGAGTGACGGTAATTTACGCGTCGCTGTGACAACGGGAAATGTTTGGGACGGTTCCTCGCAAAATCATTTGATTGTTCTTGATGAGAAGTTGCAACAAATCGGAAAACTTGAAGGATTAGCAAAAGGTGAGCGTATTTATTCCGTTCGCTTCATGGGTAAGCGTGCATATCTCGTAACATTCAAAAAGGTAGACCCATTATTCGTAATTGACTTGGCAGATCCGAAAAATCCAACGGTTCTTGGTGAATTGAAAATTCCAGGTTTTAGTGATTACTTGCACCCTTATGATGAAAATCATTTGATCGGTGTCGGAAAAGATGCTGCAGAGGCGGATGAAACAACAAATGCAAATACAGGGATTTTCCCCGGAAGTAATGGATTTGCCTATTATAAAGGGTTAAAATTGGCCGTTTTTGATGTGACAGATGTTAATAATCCGAAGCAAATGTTTGAAACGGGTATTGGTGATCGTGGGACGGATTCGGAAGCGTTATACAATCATAAAGCATTCTTATTTAACAAAGACAAAGGAATTCTTGCATTGCCTGTAACGTTACTTGAAATCAAAAACAAAACAGAATCTACACCAGTTACACAATATGGTGAGTTTACATTCCAAGGTGCGTATATTTATAAACTTGATTTGACGAACGGATTCCAATTAAAAGGTCGCATTTCACATATGCCAGAAAATGAAAGTCCAACTAATGGCGGTTGGTATGATGAAATTCGTAAAGTGGATCGTACTTTGTATATCGGAAACTCAATTTATACGTTGTCACAAGGTACAATTCAAGCGAATGATTGGAATACAATGAAAAAAATCGGTTCGGTGAACTTGCCCTAATTAAAAATGATAATTGCATGAAAAATATGGCCGCGAAGCTAATTTCGCGGCTTTTTTCGTTTAAAACCAGTACAAAAAAACAAATTAAAACCGATAAATATAGTATAAGAAACGATCGGTGAAACGAGCGGGAAATTAAAGGGGGGGATTCGGATGCAAGCACCAGTAAATGGACGCGAGTGGACAAAATTATTGAAACATTTGGATTTATTCGGGGCCGGAATTGACTTGTTTGCAGCTGAAGAGGCGCCTCCAGCTTTTTCGAATCAAGATGGATCTTCCAATCAAAAAGTACCTGAAGGTGCTGGATATATTGAAGTGGACGGACATGAATTAAAAATTTATAATGGGGATAGTCAACTGCTGAATCCTTGGATTAAAGCACAATCTCCTATCGTTTTAAGCGTTAATAACGTGATTGTTAATGAAGCCGTTCAAGTGGCGTCGACTGACCATGTTGAAATTACGTTTGAACCATATAAAATGTTTTCGTTAATGGTGAGTGAAGATCGTCTTGAGGTGAATTTTCAAATTCATAGCGAGAAGAAATATGTACAACGCTTGAAAAACAATTCAAAAGTATATGAAATGACGTTACTATCAGAAACCGATGAATCATCTTGGACAGAAGAATTAAAATTAGAACACGTCTTAACTGCAATTAGCAAAATGAAAATTAAAGCAACGGTTGATGATTTGGCCATTCGTAATGAAATTGCATTGTTCTCAAAAGAAGAAGTTATAATTGCACGAGGAGTTGCGCCGATTCCAAGCATCGATGCGCGAATAGAGAAATTTTTTACAGATGAAGTGCAAAATCATGTTCCATTGCCGGATGATCGCGACGTCGTTGATTTTAGAAATCACTTAGTCATTCCATCTGTAAAAAGCGGTGAACTATTAGCTCGCTTGACCCCATCGGTTCCGGGAAAAAATGGTACTGATGTGTATGGAGAGACGATTGTTCCAACCCCACCAAAGAATTTTTCGATGAAAGTAAAACAATATTGTCGTATTAATGAGCAAAACGAAGTGTTTGCGCTTAAAGCGGGACGACCTGCGATGCATGGAAAAGATATTTTGGAATTTGAAGTTGTTCCTTGTTTTGAATGGCATTCAGATGTCGATTTCAAATGTGGCAATATCTTTTTTGATGGTGATGTCATCATAAACGGCAACGTGATGGAAGCAATGTTTATTGAAGCGCGCGGCCGGGTTACAATTAACGGGAGCGTTTATCGCGGAACGATTTCGGCATCAAACTCCGTAATCGTAAATGGAAAAGTTATTTCCGGTGCAATTTATGCTGGTCAAGAACCCCCGCATTTTCAACAATTACGTCAAATGACGAATGATATTCATGAACAATGGACGCAATGGGTGCAAACCGCACGTTTTGTATCTTCAAGATTACAAAAAGCGGGGCAGGCGGTTCGGCGCGGATCGCTCTTAATGTCTTTAATCCATACCAAATTTCAAGAGTTACCAAGACGAATTCGTATGTGGCTCGCATTGGAGCAACATTTGACACCATCACCAGATAGTCCGATTGTACACTTGGCTGAAAGTTTGCGAAAAATGAACGGTCCGCAATTTTGGAGTGAGGATGGAAGTTTTGAGTTTTTGGAACAGTTAGAGCGTGAATTGCAACAAGCAAGTTTGCCTCCTGGGGGTAACTTAGTCAAAGCAAGTATCACAATAGATCAATGCCAACTTTCTGATTTTCGTGCAAGTGGAGATATCATCGTGCGTAAAGAAGGTTCGATTCAATCGAATATTGTTGGCGAAGGAAGCGTTATGTTTTTGGATGGTTCAGCAATCTGTCGTGGCGGTCAAGTCATCGCAGGAGATCGGGTTGTTTGTGCAGCACTTGGTAGTGAAATGGGCGGCGTAACAATGGTCAAAGCAGGTAAAGAAATTGTGGCACAACAAATGAATCAAGGAAAAATCTACATCGGTCGCCATATGCGTGAAATCTGGTCGCCAATCCGTAAAATGAAAGCATACGTTCAACATAATAACTTAGTCGTAACCGGAACATTAGACTAATCATTATTAAGCAACAAATTGACAACCCGCCCAAATCCCGCGATAATCATTAAGACTGATTATGAGCGGAAATAGGCGGGTGTTTTGTTTTGTTAGATCGATTACAGGCGTTAGCGGATCGTTATCATCAATTAAGTGAATTTTTATGTGACCCAATGATTATGAACGACTCCAAGAAATTACGGGAATATTCGAAAGAACAATCCGGATTGCAAGAAGCGTTCGATGCTTACGAGAAATACAAAGAAGTTTGTGGGCAACTTGGAGAATCCAAGTTGATGCTTGAAGAGAAATTAGATGATGAAATGCGTGATCTCGTCAAAATGGAGATCGGAGAATTATCTGAGCAACAAACGACGTTAGAAGAATTAATTACCGTATTATTGAGACCAAAAGATCCAAACGATGATAAAAATGTCATTGTCGAGATTCGCGGTGCGGCCGGTGGCGATGAGGCAGCGTTGTTTGCGGCAGATTTGTACCGGATGTATACCAAGTATGCTGAAGCACAAGGTTGGAAGGTATCAGTGTTGGATACGAGTTACAATGACCTTGGAGGGTTTAAAGAGGTCATTTTTATGATTGCGGGAGATAAAGCGTATAGCCGACTAAAATTTGAGAGTGGTGCACATCGTGTGCAACGGATTCCGGTTACAGAATCGGGCGGACGAATTCATACGTCAACAGCAACGGTAGCAATTTTGCCGGAAGCGGAAGAAGTTGAAATTGAGATACACGATAAAGATATTCGTGTTGATACATTTTGTTCAAGTGGTGCCGGTGGACAATCCGTTAATACGACGAAATCAGCGGTGCGCGTTACCCATATTCCTACCGGTATTATGGCGTCTTGTCAGGATGGTAAGTCGCAAAACTCAAACAAAGATATGGCGCTCCAAGTGTTGCGTGCACGAATTTACGATAAAATGATGCAAGAAGAGATGAGTCGTCAAGCCGATGAGCGCAAAAGTAAAGTGGGCACTGGAGATCGTAGCGAGCGAATTCGCACGTACAATTTTCCGCAAAGTCGTGTGACCGATCATCGCATAGGATTAACACTACATCGATTAGATTCCATATTAAATGGCGATATTGAAGAAATTATTAGCGCGCTGACGATTCAGGCGCAAACCGATATGATGCAAGCCTCAAGCGACTTGGGGGAATAAGCTGATGCCTACCATTCGAGAAGCCCTGAAAGAGGCTTCTTCTTTTTTACTTGCTTCTGGTGTCATTGAAGCGGAGAGCGTGCAACATGCAGAGTGGCTGTTGATGTATGTGCTTGATTGTACGAGAACGCAATTGTTGATGCGTTGGAACGATCCACTGATCGAGAGTGTATACGATCGATTCAAATATTTTCTTGAGCGCAGGGCGACAGGAGAACCGGTACAATACATTATCCAGGAGCAAGAATTTTGCGGTCGTTCATTTTATGTGACATCCGATGTGCTCATTCCAAGGCCGGAAACTGAATTGTTGGTTGAACACGCGTTACGGGCAATGATGCATTGTGGATTAGCGTCGGATGCTACCATTGGAGATATTGGAACGGGAAGCGGCGCAATTGTAGTGTCACTTGCGATAGAATGTCCAAAATCAAAGTTGTATGGCTTGGATTTGTCAGAACCGGCACTTACGATTGCTGCAAAAAATGCGCGTCGGCATGAGGTTGCAGATCGGATTGAATTTTTATGTGGATCATATTCAGAACCGTTAATGGAACGAGGTTTATGTCTAGATGTAGTTGTTTCCAATCCACCATATATTCCACGGACGGACGAACCTAGCTTGCAACGTGAAGTCAGGTGTTTTGAGCCGGAAATGGCCTTATATGGCGGTGGTGATGACGGGATGGATTCATATCGCGAAATCATTCAACAGTTCAGTGCGTGGCAACGGAGACCGTATGTCGTCGCATTTGAGGTTGGGATCGGTCAAGCAAACGGAGTAGCTGAGTTAATGCGTGAATTGCAGACGTGGGAACATATCGAGATCATTGAAGATTGGCAAAACATCGGTAGAATTGTTTTGGCGTATGCGTATAAAAAATGAAATTCTGGTTCATGATGGATTTATCAGATGAAATCATGAAATGGAGTGTTGAATATGAAATTTTTGGCGGGAATGTTAGCAATTGCGGTGGCGATTTGTTTGCCTGCAGCAGCGAATCCGGGGAATCTTCAATGGGGTAAACCGATGACGAAAAAATGTATACTGTTCCCGCCGATTTGTTTTGAATCAGGAGTAAAAAGGGTGAGATAGATGTCTTGGATGAGTGTTGAGGCGGCGGCGGCGGCGCTTATTGCGGGTCGAACCGTCGCGTTTCCTACTGAAACGGTATATGGCCTTGGTGGGGATGCGCGAAACGCGGAAGCTGTTCAGGCGATTTTTAATGCAAAAGGCAGACCTTCGGATAATCCGTTAATCGTGCATGTAGAGAGCATGGAGGCTGCTATTGCAATTGCCATGGAGTTAAATGTAATTGAACTTGAGTTAATGCAGCGTTTTTGGCCAGGAGCACTCACGATCGTTTTGCCGGTTCGTCGCGGTGTTTTGGCAGCTGAAGTGACTGCTGGACTGGATACGGTGGGGATTAGAGTACCTTCGCATCCGGTTGCATTGGAATTGTTGCGCACTTGTAAATTGCCGATTGCAGCGCCGAGTGCCAATCGTTCGGGAAAGCCATCGCCGACGACCGCGCAACATGTACAAGATGATTTGGGGGCTCGAATAGCAGGTGTGATTGATGGCGGGGCGTGTGATGTCGGGTTAGAATCAACGGTTGTGCGTGTTGTTAATGGCAAAATTCATATTTTACGTCCTGGTGGCGTGACGATTGAACAGTTACTTGCTCATGGTTATGAAGCGATTTATGTGCGCGAATTGGAAGACTCGGCAAGTGTTCCGCGGTCACCTGGTGTGAAATACACACATTATGCACCGCAAGCGGAAATGGAAGTTTGGATTGGTCAACATGGTTTCAACATCGGGTTGGCAGAGTTATTAAAAAATGAATGCATGGCATTTCAAGGCGATGGACAGCGAATCGCTTGTTTGCTGTTTCAAGATACATTTCAGACGGTCGGAGAATTGAAAAACGTGCGCATGTTTTCACTTGGCGATCGTAATCAACCGGAAAACGCTGCACATGATCTGTATGCATTCCTAAGGACCTGCGATCAAGAAGGAATTACACGAATCATTGCAGAAGGATGTACGGAAGAAGGCGCAGGACTAGCATTTATGAACCGCTTGCTTAAAGCTTCGGGACATCGGATGCGCTTGGTTTAGAATACAAATGCGTTTGTCATCATAAAGTGATTTCGGGAAAATGAACCGGAAAGGCACGATGATGATGGAATTATGGAATGATCAAAACCTATGGTCTCAGTTTATATTAGCAAGTGCAATTTCGGTCGATACAGCATCAGTTGCGATTGCAATGAGTGTGCGAGGCGTCGGCTGGCGGGCGATACTAATTTATGCGGGTTTTGTGGGCGGGTTCCATGCTGGATTGCCTTTGATTTCTGGAATTGTTGGTCGATGGGCGACGGGTTTAATTGGCTGGATCGCTGGAATTTTTAGCGGGCTAATCTTTACAGTGTTGGGATTGAATATATTTTTAAGTGCCTTTGGCAATCGAGATACCCCTTTGACTTCTGGTCGTTGGTGGCAAATGGGGCTAGCAGGATTTTTCGTAAGCGTCGATGCGCTGACCGTTGGATTTTCAATGGGAATGGTTGAAAAAGTGTCGTTCGATCAAACGATGTGGTTTGGTATTTCGGGTGTCGTGTGGAGTTTGGGCGGATGGGCTGCGGGAAAATGGATTTCCTACGGTCGTACGCGCTGGACAGAAGCGGCGGGCGGTGCGGTGTTGTTCGCGTATGGTATGCATCATTTATTACAATGGTTTTGAGGTGATTTAGTGGAACGAGTTTATTTTGTATGCACGGGAAATACGTGCCGAAGCCAAATGGCCGAGGCAATTTTCATAGAGATGGCGGGTCAAGTAAAGCTGGATGTTCAAACTCGTTCTGCGGGTGTTTCTGCATGGCCCGGACAACCAGCGTCAGGACAAGCTGTGAAAGTTCTAGGGGATATGGGCATTGAATGGCGCGGTACGTCGGAGACGGCGGATGAAGAGTTCGTGCGTGAGGCGACATTAATTTTGACGATGACTGGATCGCATAAACGAATTTTGATGGAACGTTACCCGTATGCTCGTGATTATATTTTTACGTTAAAAGAATTTGTGGATGACAATATTGAGGATCAAGGACGAAAGAATTTGGACATAGAAGATCCGTTTGGTGGCTCTGTTGCTGATTATCGAAGGACAGCGGATGAGCTTGAGTTAGCAGTTAAAAAGCTCATAAAGAAGTTGGTCTGAAACCCGAATTGAACAAGGGGACAAGCAGTAGTTTGCTTTACTTGAAGCAACGGATTTAGTAATATGAAACTAGCAATTGAGACCTAATGTGACTGGCGACAACGTGGATGACCACAGGGGAGCATTAGGTGAGCGGCCGGTCGCCTGGGCAAAAAGAGCAAACGCATTTCGCGCATGCTCTTTTTGTTGTATTGGGGGACATTTTTAATCGGGGGAGCTGAGTGTGTTGAACATTGCAATTGGTGCAGATCACGGTGGATTTCGGTTGAAAGAAATCATCGTGAAGCAGTTAATCGCAGAAGGACATTCGATGATTGACTTGGGATGTGACTGTGATGTGTCTGTTGATTATCCTGATTACGCATTGCCAGTCGGCAAAGCCGTTCAGTTAGGACAGGCCGACCGCGGGATTTTGGTATGCGGAACTGGAATTGGAATGAGTATTGCAGCAAACAAAATGACGGGTATTCGCTGCGCATTGGTGTCGGACACATTTTCCGCAAAAGCTACTCGTGAACATAATGATACGAATGTACTTGCCATTGGCGAGCGGGTGATTGGTCCTGGGCTTGCATGGGATATCGTGAAAATTTGGGTAGATACTCCCTTTTCACATGAACAAAGACATCAGAAGCGTATTGATAAAATTGCGCAAATTGAGGCGCATTCGGCAGGTGAATAATTGTGGAATGGTCGAATGAATCAGAACGTAAACTTTGGTTGGAGCAAATTTCGCATTCCATCGAGAAAATTGCGGGTGAGCTGGCTGTACGCGCGCAATTGAATGCGAAGCGGATCGTTGTGATCGGAACGAGTACAAGTGAAGTTTCTGGGCAGCATATTGGCACGACCGGGTCAGATGAAATTGCAGAGGCAATTTTTGATGGCTTGATCGATGCACAGCATACGTTCGGGTTTCAATTGGCTTTTCAATGTTGCGAGCATTTGAATCGTGCGTTAGTCGTTCGTCGTGATACGGCGGAACGGTTTAATTTGCCTGAAGTAACAGCGATACCAGTTCGTAAAGCGGGAGGCGCAATTGCAACGTACGCGTTCCGTACGTGGTCAGATGCCGTGCTTGTGGAAGAAATTCAGGCACACGCGGGAATTGATATCGGGGATACGCTGATCGGGATGCATTTGAAATCTGTTGTTGTACCATTTCGACCGAGCATTCGTCAAGTTGGAAGTGCACATATAACTGCGGCCTATACTCGTCCCAAATTAATCGGCGGCTCAAGAGCAGTATATTCATGGGAAGCGGCTGGAGACCAACAAATTGATCCGTCAAATCGGCAACGCGTAGCTCAATTGTCCCATTCACAGCAGCAACAGCAACAACAATAATTCACATACATGTAGTTTTTGTGCGAGGCGTCGACTTTAAAAGTTGGTTGCAAAGCATCTATAATAAATATGTTTGATCATTTCGGTAGCTTCGTTTTTATCACCATTTTAGGGAGAGTTGAAATCAGATGGAAAATTTGCGACAAGCGGACCCGCAAGTATTTGCGGCAATCGAACAAGAATTAGGTCGTCAACGTAACAAAATTGAATTGATCGCATCAGAGAACTTTGTCAGCCGTGCAGTTATGGAAGCGGCGGGTACAGTTTTGACAAATAAATATGCCGAAGGTTATCCTGCTCCGGGCACCCGTTATTATGGCGGATGCGAGTATGTTGATATTGTCGAGAACCTAGCGCGTGACCGTGCGAAAGAATTGTTTGGAGCTGAACACGCGAACGTTCAACCACATTCCGGCGCACAAGCTAACATGGCAGTCTATCTTGCGTGTGTGAAACCCGGCGATACCATCTTAGGTATGAATTTAGCACATGGTGGTCATTTGACACATGGTAGCCCAGTAAATGCATCGGGGTTGTTATACAATTTCGTTGCGTATGGCGTAGATGAAAAAACATTCCGCTTGGATTATGATGAAATACGCAAACTAGCATTTAAGCATCGCCCTCGTTTGATCGTTGCAGGTGCAAGTGCATACCCACGCGTGATTGATTTCGCTAAATTTGCAGAAATCGCAAATGAAGTTGGGGCGTTGTTCATGGTGGATATGGCGCATATTGCGGGTCTTGTAGCAGCAGGTCTTCATCCGAACCCAGTTCCACACGCTCACTTTGTAACGACGACTACGCACAAAACACTTCGCGGACCTCGTGGCGGTATGATTTTATGCCGCAAATCATGGGCGGCAGCAATTGATAAAGCGGTTTTCCCAGGATCACAAGGTGGTCCATTGATGCATGTTATCGCAGGTAAAGCAGTTGCTTACCAAGAAGCGTTGCAACCTGGTTTTAAGGATTATGCTGCTCAAATCATCAAAAATGCGCGTGCGTTGGCAGAGACTTTGTCAGCAGAAGGGCTTGATCTCGTTTCCGGCGGAACAGACAACCATTTGATGTTGATTGATCTTCGTAAATTGAATATTACAGGTAAAAAAGCAGAGCACGTATTGGACGAAGTTGGCGTAACTGTTAATAAAAATGCGATTCCGTTCGATCCAACAAGCCCATTTGTAACTAGTGGTATTCGCGTAGGGACAGCAGCTGTCACTTCCCGCGGAATGGACGAAGAAGCGATGAAAGTCATCGGCCAAATTATTGCGATGACAGTCAAAGCGCCAGAAGATACTGCGACACTTGAGAAAGCTGCGCAAATGGTTAAAGATTTGACTGCAAAATTCCCTTTGTATAACGGTTTGACATACAGCGAAGCTGTTTCTGTATAAATATCGTTTTTGAACGGAACATAAATACAATTGAATCCGGAGCGCAATTCCAGTGCTCCGGATTTTTGTTCGCGAAGCCTACTGTAAGGAGATGATGACGATGAGTCGATTGGTTGTCATGAATCATCCGCTTGTTCAGGAATGGATGTCTGTGATGCGTGATAAACGAACAGATACGCCAATGTTTCGAGAAGCGACAAATCGGATATCCGAGTTGCTGACGCTCGAAGTGGTAAAAAGCTTTCCGCAAAAAGCGATTGTCGTCGAAACACCAGTCGCGGTGACGGAATGCGAGGTGCTTAACGTGGCATCACTATGTCTCGTGCCTGTATTGCGTGCAGGACTTGGAATGGTCGAAGGTTGTTTGCGCTGGTTACCTTTTGCGTCGGTTCGTCATGTTGGTCTTGCTCGTGACGAAGAAACACTCCAATCAAGTGTATATTTGACGAAACTTAGTGCGAAGTTAAACGGTGCACATGTATTGGTGCTTGACCCGATGTTGGCAACGGGCGGAACGGGTGTTGAAACGATTCGTATGGTTAAGGAGCATGGCGCGGCATCGATTCAATTTATGGCGATTATCGCTTCTCCTGAAGGCATTAAACGTGTTCGTGAAACATATCCGGATGTTGATTTATATATTGCGTGTGTGGATGACAAATTGAACGACAAAGGGTATATCGTTCCTGGGTTAGGGGATGCTGGAGATCGTTTGTTCGGAACACTTTAATAGTTAGAAGGCATAATTTTCGGGGATGAGGTCTGTTATGAAGAGAATTAAAGTGATGACCATTTTTGGAACGAGACCGGAAGCGATTAAGATGGCTCCGCTCATTTTGGAATTGCAAAAGCATCCAGAACAAATTGAATCTCTTGTTTGCGTTACCGCACAACACCGTCAATTGCTAGATCAAGTATTAGAGATTTTTAAGATTAAACCAGATTACGATTTGGACGTAATGAAAGACCGTCAAACGTTGAATGAAGTGTCTGTGCGCGTTCTTCAAGGATTGGCGCCTGTATTTGAAGAGGCGAAACCGGACTTGATTTTGGTGCATGGCGATACGCTCACGACATTTTTGGCAAGTTTTTCAGCGTTTATGCAACAAATTAAAGTTGGTCACGTAGAAGCGGGTCTTCGAACGTGGAACAAATTTTCGCCATATCCAGAAGAGATGAATCGTCAGTTGACTGGCGTTCTGGCAGATTTGCATTTTGCTCCAACGGATTGGTCAGCTTCAAATTTGCGTAAAGAAAATAAATCGGAAGAATCCATTTTTGTTACCGGGAATACGGTAATTGATGTGTTCAAATATATAGTGAATGATGAGTTTAAGCATTCAATGCTAGATTGGGTTGGGGATCGCAAATTAATTTTGATGACTGCGCATCGCCGTGAATCGCAAGGTGAGCCACATCGCAATATTTTCCGTGCAGTACGGCGTTTGGCAGATGAACGTGAAGATATTGCGATTGTATATCCAGTACATCCAAGTCCAGCCGTTCGTGAACCGGCGATGGAGATGCTTGGTAATCATCCGAGAATTCAATTGATTGAACCACTTGATGTGTTTGATTTTCATAATTTCTATCCACACACGCATATGATTTTAACGGATAGCGGTGGATTGCAAGAAGAAGCACCTTCGTATGGAGTACCGGTTCTAGTGCTTCGTGATACAACGGAGCGTCCGGAAGGAATTCAGGCAGGAACGTTACAACTGGTTGGGTCAGATGAAGAGGAAGTATATGAAGCGGCATCCAAACTGTTAGATGATCCAGAACATTATGCTCGAATGAGCCAAGCGGCGAACCCGTATGGTGACGGGAAAGCATCAGAACGGATCGTCCATGCAATTCTGAATTACTTTGGCTATGCTTCAACGCGCCCAGAATCATTCCGTGTTCACTAATTGTTAATATCCCACTTGATTGACAAACCCTTTTCCAACGACTTAAAATAGTGAAGGACAAATTTACAGATGTGATAAGTTTCTCGGTTGAAAGGGGTCCTAAATGGTAACGCCTTCAAGTGGAAATCCATGGAGAGCGGCCTTAATGGCTACTGCAATAGGGATTGATTTAATCGTTTGCATGGCAGCGGGTTTTGGGATAGGGAAATTGTTTCAACGATGGTTCAGTCCGCATCCGCTTTGGGTTGTATTAGGTATTATGATTGGTTTTTTTGCGGGGATTATCTCTGCATACTTGTTAGCAAAGAGTCAATTGGAGGACAAGTCGTGATGTTCCAGTACGTGCGCGGGTTAGTGTGGATTGCAGTTCCTATGCTCGCGATGGCAATTTGGAACATTGCAGTTCGATTGATTTATGGGGTTTGGCAACCGATTTCATGCGGGTTATTTCTTGGTTCAATGGCTGCGGCGATTAATGTATTTCACTTGTTAATGCGGGTGAATCGTCTCGGTGAGTTTGCCGAGAAAAACGTTTTCACAAGCGCTTCAATTGCGGATCAGCGCCGGGCAAGAACATTGGGGTTTGCTTCAAGAGCATCGATTGCGCTCATTGCAGCGGCGACTGCGTTGAAATATCCGCATTTGTTTGATGTGAAATATACCATTATCGGGTTAACATGGGTTCCGTTCGCAGCGTACTTGCTGACGTGGTGGAATCATCGTCGTCTGTCGCAAAAGGTTTGACATTTCAATGTAACGGAAAGGGGTGAATGAAAGAAGTGGAACATCTATTACCGACCATTGATTTGTTTGGCACAGGGAAAGAATTTTTGAAGGTTGATTTGGCGGCAGTGCTCGTAATTTTTATTACGTCATTGATTGTGTTTTTGATCGCGTACTTCGGCGCTCGTAACGCATCGCTCAAAAATCCTACGAAGATTCAGAACTTTGTAGAATGGATCGTAGAATTCGTGCATGGGATTGTCGCAAGTACAATGGACATGCAAAAAGGCAAAAAGTTTGTCATGCTAGGAATTACCTTGATCATGTTCATTTTTGTAGGGAATATGTTGGGGTTACCTTTAGGGTTTGTTACTGAGCATACACAACCGCTCCAAATTTTTGGATATGATGTTGTGACGGCAGAGCAAATTACACATGCATGCGAAGAAGCTACAAAGAAAAATGTTGAATGTCATGGCGTTGGAATTTCCTGGTGGAAATCACCAACGGCAGATGCATCTGTAACAATGGCACTTGCATTAACAATCATTGTGATGACACACACGCTTGGTTTGGCGTGGAACGCAAGAAATTACTTGCACCATTACTTCGAACCACACTGGGCAATGTTCCCTTTGACGGTTATTAAAGAGTTTTCCAAATTGCTTACATTAGGATTGCGACTCTTTGGTAACATCTATGCGGGTGAAGTTATGATCTCTGTTATTTTGATGGGCGGCGCATTCGGAATTCCGGCGTTGCTGGTATGGCAAGGTTTTAGTATCTTTGTAGGTGCGATTCAAGCGTTCGTATTTACAACACTAACGATGGTATACATTTCCCAAAATATCGAGCAGAACCATTGATGTTTGATTTGAGGGAACAATATATTAATACACAATTTTAAGGAGGAAGTTTGAAATGGAAAACATGTTGAATGATTACAAATTGGTCGCTGCGGCGATTGCAATCGGTTTAGGCGCATTGGGCGCAGGTATTGGTAACGGTTTGATCGTTGGACGCGCTTTGGAAGGAATTTCTCGCCAACCAGAATTGCGCGGTACATTGCAAACAACAATGTTTATCGGGGTAGGTCTTGTAGAGGCACTTCCGGTAATTTCCTTAGTATTTGCTTTGTTGTTCTACTTCGGTTGATTCAAGAAAATTGGAATGGCGGGGAAGGGCTGGTCCCTCTTCGCCTTCGTTATGTACATCCGCGAAAATTTATGCGAAGGAGTGAATTGGTGTGAGTATTCACCTGCCGACCTTCGTGATCATGATTGTCACTTTCGGGTTGCTATATTTATTATTGCAAAAGTATGCATTTGGCCCATTGTTTTCAATCATGGAAAAACGAAGAGAATATATTGTTGATCAACTCAGCTCAGCGGAAGTATCCCGTGCTGAAAGCCAAAAGTTATTGAACGACCAAAAACAAGCGATTTTGACAGCGCGTAACGAAGCGTATCAAATCCTTGAGCAAGCTCGTGTAACAAGCGCGAAACAAACAGAAGAATTGTTGAATCAAGCGAAAGTGGAAGCTTCCCGTTTGAAAGAAGAAGCAGTTCGTGAAATCGAGTCCGAGCGTAACAAGGCGCAAGCCGCACTTCGTGCTGAAGTACAACAATTGTCCGTATTAGTTGCATCCAAAATCTTGGGTCAACAAATTGACGAAAAAGCACAAGCAACGTTGATTGAAAAGGCGTTGAAAGAAGTAGGAGGCCAAGCATGAGTCGGGAAGCAATTGTTGCCAAACGGTATGCAAAGGCGCTGTTTGAACTTGCAAATGAGCAGGGTGTAGCGAATCAAGCGGAGACAGAATTAGCTTCTGTACTTCAGATTGCTGAAGCAAACCCAGAATTGCTCGAAGTGTTGCATCATCCTACGATTGAAGCGAGCAAGAAACAAGCTCTTTTGAAAGCTGTGTTTGAATCACAAGTAAGTTTAGTCGTGTTAAACGCATTGAACTTGCTCGTGGCGCGTAAACGTGGTCGTCTTTTGAAAGAGTTCGTTGAGTCATATATCCGAATTGCGCAAGAAGCACTCGGTCAGGCGACAGCGATCGTCCGCAGTGCGTTCCCGATCTCGGCATCGCAATCGAAAGCAATTGCAGATCAATTAAAGGCAACCACAGGTAAGACGATTCGTGTGGAATCCATTGTGGACAGCAAATTAATTGGTGGTATTCAAATTCAATTAAACGGAACATTATACGATGGTTCGGTCGCAGGCCAATTAGTTCGTTTGCAGCACGCGATGCGAAACGCACAAGCATTGTAAAAGAGGTGAAATTCGTTGGCTATTAAACCGGAAGAGATCAGTTCATTGATCCGTAAACAAATCGAGAGTTACAAATCCGAATTGGAAGTGGTTGAGGTAGGTACGGTTATCCAAATTGGTGACGGTATCGCTCGCGCTCACGGATTGGAAAATGTCATGTCCGGCGAATTGTTGGAGTTCTCCAATGGTGTTATGGGTATGGCTTTAAACCTTGAAGAAGCAAACGTGGGGATCGTTATTATGGGTCCTTACAAAGATATTAAAGAAGGCGATCAAGTAAAACGCACAGGCCGCATCATGGAAGTTCCTGTCGGTGAAGCATTACTTGGACGCGTTGTTAACCCGCTAGGTCAACCATTGGATGGCAAAGGCCCAATCTTAACGGATCAATTCCGTCCGATTGAAAGCCCCGCTCCAGGCGTTATCGATCGTAAATCGGTTTTTGAACCAATGCAGACTGGTATTAAAGCGATTGACGCAATGATTCCAGTAGGCCGTGGTCAACGTGAATTGATCATTGGTGACCGTCAAACAGGTAAAACTGCGGTTGCGATCGATACGATCATCAACCAAAAAGGTAATGGAGTAAAATGTATTTACGTTGCAATCGGTCAAAAACAATCCACTGTAGCAAACGTAGTTGAAACATTACGTAAAAACGGTGCATTGGATTACACGATCGTTGTCACGGCAGCAGCTTCTGAACCATCACCATTATTGTTCCTTGCACCATATGCAGGTTGTTCAATGGGTGAGTACTTCATGTATAAAGGCGAGCATGTATTGGTAATTTACGATGACTTGTCCAAACAAGCGGCGGCTTATCGTGAGTTATCCTTGTTGCTTCGCCGTCCACCGGGTCGGGAAGCATACCCAGGAGACGTTTTCTACTTGCACTCACGTTTGTTAGAGCGTGCAGCGAAATTGAGTGATGAAAAAGGCGGCGGTTCCTTAACGGCATTGCCATTTATCGAAACACAAGCGAGTGACGTTTCCGCATATATTCCTACAAATGTAATTTCAATTACTGACGGCCAGATTTTCCTTGAGTCAGACTTGTTCTATTCAGGTCAACGTCCGGCAATTAACGTTGGTATTTCCGTATCACGCGTTGGTGGTAATGCACAAATTAAAGCAATGAAAAAAGTAGCTGGTACGATGCGTTTGGACCTTGCACAATACCGTGAGTTAGCGGCATTTGCGCAATTCGGGTCTGACCTTGATAAAGCGACGCAAGCTCGTTTGAACCGCGGTAAACGTACGTTGGAATTGTTGAAACAAGGTGTTAACCAACCAATGGCGGTTGAGAAACAAGTAATCAGCATTTACACCGTAGTTAAAGGGCACTTGGATGATATTCCAGTCGAAGACGTCCGCCGTTTTGAGAAAGAATTCCTTGCTTTCGTTGATGCGAACCATGAAGAAATCTTCGCATCAATCCGCGATACAAAAGATATTACTGCGGATAACGAAGCAAATCTCAAAAAAGCGATTGCGGAGTTCAAAAAAGGTTTTGCGACATCAGTACAATCCTAAGGCGGTGACATAATTCATGGCTAAAGGAATGCGCGATATTAAACGCCAAATTAAGAGCGTTCAAAACACAAAACAAATTACAAAAGCAATGGAGATGGTCGCGGCAGCAAAATTACGCCGTGCTCAAGAGTCTGCCCAAGCAGCTCGTCCATATGCCGATAAAATGAAAGAAGTCGTAACCGCAATTGCATCCGGAAGCAAAAACAGCAAGAATGCTTTGTTGATTGAACGTCCGATCCGCAAAACGGCCTACTTGGTCATGTCTTCAGACCGCGGGTTGGCAGGTGCATTCAATGCGAATGTAACACGCAGAACGATGCAATTGATTAAAGAGCGCCACAATTCAAACACTGACGAATTTGTCATTTATGTAATTGGACGTAAAGGTCGCGATTATTTCCGCAAACGGAATCTTCCGATTTTAGAAGAAGTAACCGGCATTGCAGATTCACCTAAGTTTGCAGACATTAAGAACATTGCGCATCACGCAGTTGAATATTTCATTGAAGAACAATACGATGAATTAATTTTAATTTATAACGAGTTCGTCAATGCATTAACGCAGCGCGCGGCTGAGAAACGTATATTGCCAATGTCTGCACCTCAAGCGACAGGGAAATCGACACAATATGAGTACGAGCCTTCACCAGAAGACGTTTTAGATGTGTTGTTGCCAAAATATGCGGAAACGCAAATTTTTAGTGCCTTACTTGAGAGCAAAGCAAGTGAATTTGGTTCACGGATGACCGCAATGGGTAACGCGACCAAAAATGCGACGAAAATGATTTCATCACTAACGTTGACATACAACCGTGCACGTCAAGCTGCGATCACACAAGAAATTAGTGAGATCGTTGCCGGAGCAAACGCACAAAACTAAGATATTTCATGCAAGGAATTAGGAGGGACAAACATGAGCACAGGTCGTGTACTTCAGGTACTTGGTCCGGTCGTAGATATTGAATTCGAACGCGGTCAACTCCCTGAAATCTTGAACGCGATTTCCATCGTTAAAAAGGCGGAAAAGAAAGGTGAAGTTGAGATCAACCTAACGGTTGAAGCAGCTGTTCACCTTGGCGATAATATCGTTCGTTGCGTTGCGATGTCTACTACGGACGGTCTCGTTCGTGGATTGGCAGCCGTTGACCTCGGAAAACCGATTACAGTACCGGTTGGTAATGTGACATTGGGTCGTATATTGAATGTATTGGGCGAGCCAATCGACAATGCTGGAGAAATCGTAGCAACAAAGATGCTTCCGATTCACCGTGAAGCACCTAAATTTGATGAGTTGTCCGTTCAAGCTGAAATTCTTGAAACAGGAATTAAAGTCATCGATTTGCTTGCACCATATGCAAAAGGCGGTAAAATTGGTCTTTTCGGTGGCGCAGGTGTAGGTAAAACGGTTACAATTCAAGAATTGATCAACAACATCGCACAAGAACACGGTGGTATTTCCGTTTTCGCAGGTGTTGGTGAGCGTACTCGTGAAGGTAATGATTTGTTCCACGAAATGAAAGATTCCGGAGTTATCGATAAAACGACAATGGTTTTTGGTCAAATGAATGAACCGCCAGGTGCACGTCTTCGTGTAGCTTTGACAGGTTTAACGATGGCTGAACATTTCCGTGATGAAGAAGGAAAAGACGTATTGTTGTTCGTTGACAATATTTTCCGCTTTACACAAGCGGGTTCTGAAGTATCCGCATTACTTGGTCGTATGCCATCCGCGGTAGGTTACCAACCAACATTGGCAACTGAAATGGGTCAATTGCAAGAGCGTATTACGTCAACGAAAAAAGGTTCTGTAACATCAATTCAAGCAATTTATGTACCTGCCGATGACTATACGGATCCAGCTCCGGCAACAACATTTGCTCATTTGGATGCAACGACAAACCTTGAACGTAAAATTGCTGAGCTCGGTATCTTCCCAGCGGTTGATCCGTTAGCATCATCATCCCGTATTCTTTCACCTGAAGTTGTTGGTGAAGAACACTATAATGTAGCACAAGGCGTTAAGAAAATTTTGCAACGTTACAAAGAATTGCAAGATATCATTGCAATCCTTGGTATGGATGAGTTGTCTGATGAAGACAAAGCAACGGTACAACGCGCTCGTAAAATTCAACGCTTTATGTCTCAGCCATTCCACGTTGCAGAACCATTTACTGGAACACCTGGTGTTTATGTATCGGTAAAAGAAACGGTGCGTAGCTTCAAGGAAATTCTTGAAGGTAAACACGATGACTTGCCAGAAGCAGCGTTCTTGTATGTTGGATCAATTGATGATGTAGTAGCAAAAGCGAAGACTTTGGCATAAGCCCTGACGAAGGGAAGGGAATCTCTTGAATACATTAAAACTTGAAGTCGTTACACCCGAACGTAAAGTGTTCGACGAAGAAGTAAACTTGGTTATTGCTAAAGGTTCTGATGGTGAGCTTGGTATCCTTCCAAACCACATTCCTTTGGTCACACCACTACGCGTTGCTCCACTTCGTTACAAACAAGGCGAAGCAACTCATACCATCGCTGTTCACGGCGGATTTGTAGAAATTCGCGGAGATAAAGTCGTTGTACTTGCGGAAGCTGCGGAATTTCCGGATCAAATTGATTTGGCACGCGCTGAGAATGCAAAACAACGTGCAGAAGATCGGATCAATGCAAACGATGATCATACCGACACATTACGTGCAGAGATGGCATTAAAACGTGCATTAAACCGAATTGAAGTAGCCAATATAAAATAATACAAGTACGTCCAGACCAATTGTTATCAAAATGATTGGCATGGACGTACTTTTTTTTGTTATAATCGGATGGATGAATTTTATAGCCTAGGAGGTCTGGCATGACTGAATCATTTTCAAACCAGTACCTGATCGTTACTCTCTTTATTATTGTAGGGATTGCACTCCCTGTCGTTGCATTAACTGTCGGTCGTTTTCTTCGTCCGAGCAGACCATATGATGCAAAATTGACAACCTATGAGAGTGGTAACGACCCGGTGGGCGAAAGCCATGTCCGTTTCAATGTGCGTTACTATTTGTATGCACTAATGTTCGTCATTTTTGACGTAGAAACGGTATTTATTTACCCTTGGGCCGTAGCGTATAAATCGCTCGGTTTGTTTGCGTTTGTAGAAATGATTATCTTTATCGGGCTTTTAGCGGTCGGTTTAATCTATGCCTGGAGAAAGAAGGTGCTCACATGGACTTCTCTTTAGAATCCATTAAGCCAGAAGAGTATGAAGAAATACAACAGAATGTATTTATGATCACGCTTGAACAATTGAAAGCATGGGCACGAAGCAACTCACTGTGGCCACTAGGGTTTGGTTTGGCATGTTGTGCGATCGAAATGATGGCTACTGGGGCATCACATTATGATCTTGACCGTTTCGGTATGATTTTTCGTACATCCCCAAGACAATCTGATGTAATGATCGTTGCGGGAACAGTTACGAAAAAAATGGGGCCATTGCTTCGCAGATTATACGATCAAATGCCAGAACCGAAATGGGTGATCGCAATGGGATCTTGTGCGACTGCGGGCGGACCATACGTTAAATCGTATTCCGTTATTAAAGGCGTAGACCAAATCGTTCCCGTTGACGTATACATTCCTGGTTGTCCACCGAATCCAGCGGCGCTCATTTATGGGATCAATAAATTACAAGAGAAAATTAAATATGAAGCCAAAACCGGGAAGCGGGTGACCAATTCGTGAGTGATGGAATCCAAAAAGATCAGCCAACTCCGAATGTGGAACCTGTCATTGAAGCACCTGCTGAACCAGTGCAACTTCATGTTTGGCATCAGTTATTAGTAGACCGTGTTTCACAAGATGCGGTTATTTCTTGTGTTCCAAATGCGAAAAATAACGATTTGATTACGATTATCGTCAATCCAGAGCATTTTTTAAGCACGGCAACAGTATTAAAGAATGACGAACAGTTCCAATTCGATTATTGCCGTAATGTGAGTGGCTCTGACCTTGAGACACATATGGAAGTAGCGTATTACTTGTGCAGTATGACATTGAATCATGAAGTTTGTATCAAAGCGACAACCAATCGTGAAACGCCCGAAGTGCAGTCGTTAACTTCAGTTTGGGAAACAGCGAATTGGAATGAACGTGAAATTTTTGACTTGCTCGGCATTAACTTTACCGGGCACCCAGACATGCGCCGCATTATGATGCCTGACAACTGGGTTGGTCATCCACTACGCAAAGACTATGTACCGTTGGATCCGGAGGTGTAAACATGGCAATACGCACAGAAGAATTATTGTTAAACGTGGGGCCACAGCACCCGAGTACACACGGTGTATTTCGAGTAGTGGTGCATATTGATGGAGAAGTAATCACGTCATCTGATCCTGTTATGGGTTACTTGCATCGTGGGACGGAGAAACTTGCGGAAAATCTTACATATACACAGATTATTCCATATACCGACCGGATGGATTATGTATCAGCAATGACAAACAACTATGTTCTTTGTCATGCAGTAGAAACGTTGATGGGTCTCGAGATTCCTGAACGCGCAGAGTATTTGCGTGTTATTGTCATGGAATTGCAACGAATCGCAAGCCATTTGTTATGGTGGGGAACTTACTTGCTTGATATCGGGGCAATGAGTCCGTTCTTATTTGCATTCCGTGATCGTGAAATGATTTTGGATTTCTTTAATGAACTTTGTGGTGCGCGATTGACGTATAACTATATGCGAATTGGCGGCGTGAAATGGGATGCTCCGGAAGGTTGGATTGAGAAAATCCGTAATTATGTACCGTACTTGAGACAACAATTGATTGAGTACGATGCGCTTGTGAATGGAAACGAAATTTTCTTGGCACGCTTGAAAGGTGTTGGAAAGTACTCCGCTGAAGATGCGATCAACTATGGACTTAGCGGTGCGTGTCTTCGGTCTACTGGTGTGAAATGGGATTTGCGTAAAGACCGTCCATATAGCATCTATAACCGTTTTGAATTTGATGTTCCGGTTGAAACAGAGGGTGATTGCTATGCACGTTATCTCATTCGTTTTGCGGAAATCTCTGAATCACTAAAGATTTTGGAGCAAGCAGTCGAGCAATTTCCTGCGGAAGGCGAAACAATGGGCAAAGTTCCGCGTGTTCTTCGTGTTCCAGAAGGTGAAGTATATGTAGGAATTGAATCGCCACGTGGGGAAATCGGTTGTCACATTATTTCAAAGGGTAAAGATAAACCATATCGACTTAAATTCCGCCGTCCTTCATTTGTTAATCTTCAAATTTTGCCTAAACTTCTTGAAGGTGAAACAATGACAAACTTGGTAACAATACTTGGATCGATTGATATTGTTGTTGGCGAGGTGGACGCATAATGGCAGATTACGTCTTGTCCGCGTTTACGTGGCAAAACGGTCTTTTGTTTTTCATTTGGACCGTCATCACGTTGTTTGCGGTACTCGGTTTTGTAACCTATGCAATTTATTTTGAACGCAAAGTGATCGGTTGGATGCAACTTCGAATTGGTCCAAATCGAGTAGGTCCGTTAGGATTACTTCAAACCGTTGCGGATATTGCAAAGTTGCTCATGAAAGAAGATATTATTCCAAAAGCGGCAGTGCGTGATTTGTTCATCATTGCACCAGCGCTCACGTTTGTACCTTCGTTTGTGGTCATCGCAACGATTCCATTCAGCGAATCGATTACATTTGCTGATTTAAATATTGGGATCTTGTACTATCTTGCATTATCAAGTATTTCCACGATCGGGATTATCATTGGTAGCTGGGCTTCTAATAATAAATATTCCTTGCTTGGTGGAATGCGTTCTGCTGCGCAGATGATTAGTTATGAAATTCCATTAGTTTTGTCAGTGGTCGGTGTCATCTTGATGTCTAGTTCATTGAACTTGCGTGTCATTGTTGAAGGCCAACTCGGCGGTGTGTGGCATTGGAACATCTTCCCACAAATTATTGGCTTTGTAATTTTTATTATTGCAGCCGTTTCTGAATTAAATCGGACTCCTTTTGACTTGCCTGAAGCTGAATCAGAACTTGTTGCAGGATATCACGTTGAATACACTGGGTTCCGGTTTGCCTTTTTCATGTTGGCAGAATACGTTTACGTTTTCGCATTTTCAGCGATGGCTACCGTATTGTTCTTGGGTGGCTGGGATGCGCCAGCACCATTCTTGAGCTTTATTCCAGGCTTAATTTGGTTCTTGCTCAAATTCTCGTTCTTCGTTTTCTTCTTGTTCTGGATTCGTGCAACATTGCCACGTATCCGCGTAGACCAATTGATGAGTTTGGCATGGAAAGTATTGTTGCCACTCTCACTGCTTAATATTTTGTTAACAGTATTTGCAATTGAAATTCACAAATGGATTGCGTGAGGTGATCGGTTATGAAAGGGATTTTAAAAGGAATGGGCGTCACGTTCAAAGCGATGACGGACAAAAAGGTTACGTATGCCTATCCGGACGTTCCGATCAATATGCCGGATCGCTTTCGCGGGATTCAGCATTTTGATCCGGAAAAATGCATTGTTTGTAATCAATGCGCTCGGATTTGCCCAACTGACTGTATCCAATTGACCGGTAAGGCAAACCCTGACCCGACGAAAAAAGGAAAAGTCATTGATACGTACGACATTAACTTCGAGCTTTGTATATTGTGCGATTTGTGTACGGAAGTTTGTCCGACAGAAGCGATTGTTATGACAAACAATTTTGAACTTGCTTCCTATAGCCGAGATGAATTGTTCAAAAATCTAGATTGGCTAAATGAGAACAATCAATTGATTCGCCAAGAGAACAATTCGGCGATGCCGAAAAAGGGAGGAGAAAAATAGTGTCTACTGGTCAAGTAGTTGCCTTTTTTATTCTTTCGTTTTTAGCATTTAGCGGTGCAATTATGATGATTGCATTTCATCGTGTCGTGCACATGGTTGTATCAATGGCGACAACGTTTTTAAGTTTGGCTGGATTGTATATTTTACTCGAGGCTGAGTTTGTTGCGGTTGTTCAAGTGATGGTGTATGCGGGAGCAATTTCGATCTTAATGATTTTCGGAATTATGATGACAAAACATCATGACGGAGAAGAAGAAAAGCCAACGACATGGAAAAGCTGGTTTACGTTTGGATCGGTCGCTGCGTTCTTGTTCTTAGTTTATGTATCGATTCGCAATACGAAATTCCCGGAGCAAACACAACAATATGTTTCTGAAAATAATGTGCTCGAAATCGGTCAAATGATGTTCAATCAATATGCAATACCATTTGAGATTATTTCTGTTCTGTTGACCGTAGCGTTTGTTGGAGCAATTCTGATTGCGCGTCGTGAGGAGGCTGAAACCGAATGACGATTAATATGTTAACTGCATTTTTAACCGTAAGTGCTATTTTGTTTAGCATCGGAATGTTCGGAGCACTTACAAAACGAAATATGATTGTGTTGTTGCTTTCGATTGAGTTAATGTTAAACGCTGTGAATTTAAATTTAGTTGCATTTTCAAAATATGGAATGACACCGTCACTTCACGGTCAAATGTTTACTTTGTTTAGCATTGCAATCGCGGCGGCAGAAGCAGCTGTTGGCATCGCGATCCTGCTTGCATTCTATCGTCAACGAGTCACTGTAAATGCTGATGAAATGAATGAATTGCGCGAACCATAATAGCCGGAGAGGGTGTAAGTTTAACGATGGGTACTTATTCGCAATACGCTTGGTTGGTCCCGCTGTTTCCGCTGCTCGGTTTTATTATTGTTTTAGCGGCAGGACGGCTGGTGCAACGCATTGGCGGACCGATTAATGTTCTTTTGTCCATAGCATCATTTGTCGTTGCAGCCTTAATTGGTTGGGAACGACTGACGCCGGGAATCGAGAATTATGTATGGAACGATTGGACATGGCTCAAAATCGGAGATTTTAATATCACATTGGGCTTTGAAATAAATAACTTGAACGCATTAATGTTACTAATTGTCACGCTCGTAAGCATGCTCGTTCAATTGTATTCAATTGGATATATGGCTGAAGACGATCGCAAACATGTCTTCTTCAGTTACATTGCATTATTTACGTTTTCAATGCTTGGCGTTGTCATGTCCGAGAACTTGATTGAACTATATATCTTCTGGGAACTTGTAGGGGTATGTTCATTCTTGCTCGTTGGATTTTGGTACGAAAAGCTTGAAGCAAAAAAAGCGGCACAAAAAGCTTTTCTCGTAACTCGTGTCGGCGATACCGGATTACTTGCGGGAATTCTATTGCTCGCATGGAATATGCCTGGTCATGCGTTAGATTTTAACTCGATTTTCAATGCAATCAATGCGGGAGATTTATCGAGTGGTGTCATTACTACGGCAGCGATATTGATATTCATTGGAGCAGTCGGTAAATCCGGTCAATTCCCACTTCATACCTGGTTGCCAGATGCAATGGAAGGCCCGACTCCGATTTCTGCTTTAATTCACGCTGCAACAATGGTAGCTGCTGGTGTTTACTTAGTTGCAAGAAGCTTTGATTTGTTTGTTGCTTCACCAACTGCGATGTTAACGGTGGCAATCATTGGTGGATTCACAGCAATTTTTGCAGCGACCATCGGATTGGCTCAATATGATATTAAACGCATATTGGCCTATTCAACCGTAAGTCAATTGGGCTATATGATGATGGGTCTTGGTGTGAGCACAACGTTTGCAGCTGGGATGTTTCACTTGTATACGCACGCATTTTTTAAAGCATTATTGTTCTTGGGTGCAGGTAGTGTAATTCACGCCGTACACACACAAGATATCCGTGAAATGGGCGGACTATCTAAGCATATGAAAATTACGACTTGGACGTTTGCGATCGGTACGTTGGCACTTTCTGGCGTTCCACCATTTGCAGGGTTTTGGTCAAAAGATTTGATTTTGCTGGAAGCATATCATCATCAACCAGTATTGTTTGTCGTTGCATTGGTCGCAGCATTCTTTACGGCATTGTACATGAGCCGATTGTTCTTCTTGGTCTTCACAGGTAAAGCGCGCAAACCAGCGCATCCTCATGAATCTCCGGCGGTAATGACAATACCATTAATTATTTTGGCAATATTATCTGTCGTTGCGGGTTTTGTCAATTTGCCTGGCTCCGAGAAGTTCTCTGAATGGTTGACCGGTGTTGCACCAGAAGAAGCAACAAGCTATGTTCCGATGATTGCATCTACGATTGTTGCGTTGCTAGGGATCTCAATTGGGGCAGTGTTCTATTGGAGGCCGAAATTCTCAGCAGAGAATGTTAAGAAAACATTCTTACCTGTTTTTACAGTTCTAAATAATAAATATTACATTGATGAATTGTATCAAAAAACGATTCAAGTACCTTATGATTTGCTGGCTGCATTTATCGATACGTTTGATAAGTATGTTGTTCAAGGTGCAGTGTCATTGATTCAGTACATTGTGAATTTTGTAGGGAATATAACGGCAAAAACACAAAATGGTCAATTGCAAAATTATGCACTCGTACTCGTGTTTGGATTAATAATTCTTGCTGCGGTTGTAATTTGGATGGGCGGAGGTGCAGAAGTATGGGCGATTTCGGGCAAATGACATTTGAATCAATGCCGCATTTGTTGACGGCGTTAGTACTCTCACCTCTTTTGGGGATTTTGATATTGGCGTTTATTCCATCAAGTATGGGTCAATGGTTGAAGCGTACGGCAATTATTGCATCACTTTTGCCAATTTTAATTGCGGGATATGTTTACGCTAATTTTAATCACAATGCTGGAGTTATGCAGTTTGTTGAGAAATTCGAATGGACTTCAATTTCATGGACGAATTTCTATGGTAGCCAGCCGATTCCGAATGAATTACATTTGCAATATGCGCTTGGCGTCGATGGCATTTCATTACCATTAGTATTCTTAACAGCGCTTGTTGCTGCAATGGCAATGTTTGCGTCTGTGTTAATCAAAAAACGTTGGAAATTATATTTCATTTTGATGCTCATTCTAGAAATTGGCATGCTCGGCGTGTTTACAGCGCAAAGCTTAACGTTGTTCTTCGTATTCTTCGAATTGACGCTCATCCCAATGTTCTTCTTGATCGGCATTTGGGGTTTGATGCATCGCGAAAAAGCGGCCAATCAATTTTTGATTTTTAACGGACTGGGATCAGCGATTTTGTTCTTCGGAATCATCTGGATCATTACAACCGCGGGTTTTACGGTTACCGGTAATACGATGGATATTTCAGCGGACCAACCTGTTGCACATTTTACAGATTTTATCCCTACCATTGCGGATAATTTAAATAACACGGATACGATAGCGAATGCCACAGAGTGGTTAAAACCATATGGTTTGGATACTACATACTTGTTATCCAATTCTACGAAATGGACGTTGTTCATTTTGTTGCTCGTTGCTTTTGGCATCAAGTTGCCGATGTTCCCGTTTCATACGTGGATGCTACGCGTTCACTCTGAAGCTCCAGCATCTGTCGTAATGATTCACTCTGGTATTTTGTTAAAAATGGGTGCTTACGGTTTGCTTCGCATTGGATTGTCCTTTTTCCCTGAACAGGCTCAAGAGAGCGCAACTTGGTTAGCCATCCTTGGGGTAGTTAACTTGTTGTATGGCGCATTTTGCGCATTCGCTCAAGATGAACTTCGTTCGTTGCTTGCCTATTCAAGTATTAGCCACATGGGTATAATTTTGCTAGGTTTTGCTGCAAATAACACCATTGGTTACAGCGGTGCGGTGTTCCAAATGATTTCTCACGGATTAATTTCCGCGTTGTTCTTTATGCTTGTCGGTTCTTTATACGAGCGGACAGGAACGACATCACTTTCAGATCTTGGCGGGATGTCGAAATCACTACCTTTCATTAGTGCAATGATGTTAGTCGCAGGTTTGGCATCATTAGGATTGCCAGGCTTGTCCGGATTTGTTAGTGAACTAATGGCGTTTATCGGGTTGTTCGAAAATCATCCGACGTTAACTTATATTGCAGTGTTGGGTATTATTTTGACTGCTGCATATGTGCTTCGCGGGGTTATGAACATTACGTACGGTAAGTTAGCCATTTCGACAAAAATGGCAGATGCACAGTTGGTAGAAGCGTTTCCGATGGTTGTGTTAACAGCATTTATTATTTTAATTGGCGTATATCCTTCCGTATTGAGCGGACCGTTGGACCAATCATTGCATGAATGGGCCCACTGGTTGAACCATACGCAGGCAGGAGGATAAGCGAATGATTACAAACTTAGTCAGTTGGGAAGCCGTTCGTATGATGCTTCCTGAATTGTTGGTTGTGTTGGCAATTACACTTGGTATTATTTTTGATTTTACAATGAGTGGACTAGTTCGAGCAGTTGCAATCCGCTCCGTTTCATTGGCAGCAGTCATTGGTGCAACACTCATTACGTTAGGTTATATGCTTCCAATTCAGGGATTCATTGATTTTATCGGAATGAGCAATTCACCATTGCCACTTCAAGTAGGATTAATGGATGGAGCGTTCGTCGTATGGCCATTGTCCTTAATTGGTAAATTGATTATTTTGATTGCGGTAGGACTCATTATATTGGTTGGGCGTGAACGTGCTGAATTCTACTATTTGTTGCTTTCGGCAACACTTGGCGCAATGTTCCTTGTATCCACGTTTGACTTGGTAACATTGTTTGTCGGTTTAGAATTGCTTAGCATTACATCGTACATTATGGTAGCGCTCAAACGACAATCAGGCAGTGCGACCGAAGCGGCATTGAAATACATCGTCATGGGTGGAATCTCGTCCGCGTTAATTTTGTATGGTATGTCATTTATTTATGGAATGAGCGGTTCATTAAACATTTTGCAAATTCCTGCTGGTATTCAAATGGCGGGGGCTGACGCTGTCCAGCCGTTATTATATCTTTCATTTTTGTTGATTATTGCAGGGATTGGGTTTAAAATCGCAAGTGCTCCATTCCATGTATGGGCACCGGATGTATACCAAGGTTCTAACACACCAACCACAGCATTTTTGGCAGTAGTGTCGAAGGCTGCGGGTTTCTTATTACTCTTCCCATTGTTGTTTAACATTTACTATCAACAAGAAGGAGTACCTTCGGATACGTTCCATTTGATCTTGAAAGTAATCGCTGGATTGGCGATGCTGATCGGAAACATTATGGCGATCAGACAATCCGATGTGAAACGACTTTTGGCATATTCAGGGATTGCAAACACGGGATACTTGCTCTTGCCATTAACTTTCAGAATTACGGATGTACACTTGGTAGAGTTCTTCTATTATCTTATCGCATATGTGATCATGAATCTTGGCGTATTCGCAGTCATTATGCATCTTCAATTGAATAACAAGCAACAAGATGAATCGAATGCGTCGGCTGCTCTTTCTACGTTTGCAGGGTTATATCACCGCGCTCCCGCAACAGCGATCGCAACCGTTGTGCTCATTTTGTCACTAGCAGGCTTGCCATTGACGGGTGGGTTTATGGGGAAATGGTTCATTTTGTTCGGGGTATTCCAAGAACATTCGTACACGTTAGCAGCGATTTTGCTGGGAACTACTGTATTGTCCTTCTACTACTACTTTGGCATCATTCGTCAAATGTTTATGCGTAGCGGTAGCGATACGGATTTGATTTCCAAAAGATTTACGATGCAACTTGGAACATGGTCTTGTGTGGCAGCAACGATTGTTCTTGGAATTTTTCCAAGTCCGGTGTTTGAATGGATATTAAAAATTATTAATCCGCAATAAGCAACTGTAAAATTAACAGCTCTTCCTTGATGCATCAGGGGAGGGCTGTTTTTTCCAAAAATGTATTGCATGTGTAAAGGAGGAATCACATCGTATGCGCCATCACCGCTTCATTCATGTCATCGCAATTTTCGCATTACTATCGATGTGTGTTCCTGCACGTGCGGCAGAAACGCAACAAGTAAGGCCATTTTTTATTGATCAAATTAAATTAAATAAGGTAAAAACCCGAGTTCCAGCAAAGAAAATGATTAAAGTTGCACTGATTGATACCGGTGTTGATTCCACACACCCAGATTTAACGGAAATGTTAATCGAAGGGAAAAACATGCTGAAACCAGGCATGATTCCACAAGACGATAATGGCCACGGAACAAACGTTGCAGGAATTGTTATGGAAATTGTGTCAAAACGAATTACTGACGTAGGAAATAACGCGGTCAAAATCATGCCAATCAAAGCGCTAGGATCTGATGGTTTCGGTGATGAAGATGTGATGGGTGATGCGATTTTATATGCAGTAAAAAATAAAGCAAATATTATTTTGATGTCATTGGGTTTGTATGATTATTCTAGGTATTTAGCGGATGTAATCACCTATGCAAAGTCGCAAAATGTGTTAATGATTGCAGCGTCTGGAAACGAAGGCGAAGATGTCATGTACCCTGCAGCCTTCCCAGAAGTTGTGGCTGTGGGAGGTGTGGACGAAGACAATCAAATTGTCGGACGTTCAAATTATGGAGGCCAATTGGATCTTGTTGCGCCCTGGTCGGTGTACACAACGCAATTAAATGGAGGCTATACATTAAATCAAGGTAGTTCAATGGCGGCACCACAAGTAGCGGCAATCGCTGCGCTATTTTGGAGTGCACATCCAGAAACAAATGCTGAAGATGTGAGAAAACAACTGATCCAAAATACCGAGGATTTGGCTGACCGTGGTTGGGATGCCCAAACAGGATATGGCATGTTACGCGCAGATAAAGTATTAACAAATATCACAACGAAAGATGGGTATGAACCCAACGATGTGTTAAGTTTTGCACAGCGAATTCCTTTCGAAAAACCTATTTTCGCCAGATTGGATCGTTTATTTGATCGTGATTGGTATAAATTATTAATAAAAGAAAAAGGATTATTAAATGTATCGCTAAAAACAAAATCAAATTTGCGATGGTATTTCGTTTCGCCTTCGAAAAAATGGGGACCATATCAAGGGAGTGCAACCATTCTAATTCCGATCACACCAAAAGAAATGCGCTTTTCGATTCAAGCGGAAGAGATGAAGTCTTCAAGTACCTTGTTTAAACCGATGGAATATGAACTAAATGCTTCATTCCAAGTAACCGCAGATAATTTTGAACCGAATGGCGAACCGGAAAAAGCGTATACGCTACCCTTGAAAACGCAACAAATCAATGGAAATTTTCATGAGGCAAGCGATCGTGATTGGTTTGAAATTAAAGCTGAAAAAGAAGGTCTTTTAACCATCCAAGCACATCCATTCTCTGCTCGTTCGGACATCGTGATTTTGTATAAACGAAAAGAAGACAAAGCAAATACACTGGATTCCGGAGCAGCTGGAGAAGACGAAGTATCTCCACCAATTTGGCTATCGCCAGGCGTATATCTGATTAACGTTGAAAATGTACTCAAAAATACACCGACAACCGGCTATCAATTAACGATTACGTGGACGGAAAAAAGGAGAGAATCGTAATGGCACCAACAACAGGGTTCGAGGGTTTGCTACAAATCTCCGTAACGCTAGGAATGATTATGATCACGTGGCGAATGCTTCGCAATGCCAAAATGGAGCAATTATTTCAAGTGCCTAGTCCCATGGAAGCAAGGATATTACGTCTGTTTATCGCAATTTTGATTGGACATGGAATATCTAGGTTTTTATTTGATTATTTGATATGGACATCCATGTTAAAATACATCGGAGCAACAGGGCAGTAACATTCATATTGGAAACGATTGACGCATACATTCATCTACGCCAACAAAAAGGTGGATGAGAGATGCGTCCTTTTTATCAAATTAGCACATTCATTTATGTCATTATTATTGTTTCTTTAATTGCAGTACCCATATTTTTGGTGAATGATCAACATATCCAAACCCAACAAAATGCTCCGAAAAACGAACTAACACAAACAGACCCGGATGAGGCGTATTTGGTTGGCGTGGTTGCTGCAGAAATGCCTGCAGTGTTCGAAATCGAAGCGTTACGCGCACAAGCGGTAGCAGCAAGAAGTTATGCAGCGTATATTAAGTCGCACAACAATGGAATCATTAGCGCAAGTCATAAAAATGCACAAGAATATCGACCGATCGAATCTCATCGAGATGAATGGGGAAGTAATTACGATACATTTAAACATAAAATTACGGATGCCGTAAGATCGACAGCAAGAAACGTGATTACATTCAATGGAAACATTATTTTGGCAGCTTATTTTTCTTCGAGCGCGGGTAACACCGAAACTGCAAAAGATGTTTGGGGTGAATCAATTCCGTATCTTATCAGTGTTCCAAGTCCGTGGGATCGGACGGTCGATCATCATGCAAATGAATATAAAACCATAAGTCTCAATGAATTGCGAAAATCGCTGCAATTAAAAAAAGCAATTCCAGTTTGGTCAGTATATCCAAGTGGGATTACTTCTGGCGGAAACGTTAAAGATATAACGGTGGGACCTTTGAAAATAAAAGCGACCGATTTTAGGCGAAAATTAAATTTGTATTCAACAGCAATTTCGATTCAATATGATTCAAGATCAATTAAAATTCATACGCGAGGTAATGGTCATGGCGTTGGTATGAGTCAGTGGGGAGCGCAGGCACTTGCCCTAAAAGGTTGGAAATGGCAAGACATTATTCATCATTACTATACAAACGTGAAAATTGAAAGTGTTAGCTAAAATAAATGTATAATGATCTGGATTTTCGGAAACGCTAGTTCATGAGGTGACCGGGATGAAAGAAAATCAAACAATGTTAGCAAGCAGAAAAACAAAAATGAAGCGTTGGTTGACACGTAGGTGGTTATATCCGGCGATGTATGTCGGGGTAGCATCAATGTTTATCGCTGTGATGTGGATCATGAATCACAAAACGTCAAGTGATCAGATTCAATCTCCGACAACTGAAGTGAAAGATGCATGGAATTACAGCCCCTCTAGTGAACAAATTCAATCAAGTTTAACAATCAAGGATGATGCAAATGCAGTTCAAGCGACACATGAGGCAATGCAATGGCCAGTAGCTGAAGCGATTGGGATCGTACAGACGTTACATTTTTATAATGAACGGGCAAGTGAACCGGCAATCGTTAGTTATGAAAACACGTACAGGCCGCATCTAGGTGTTGATTTTTCCAATCCGACAAAACAAGATCAAACCTTTGATGTGCAGGCCGCATTGTCAGGTACGGTTGAAACGGTTAAGGAAGATCCTCTGACTGGGAAAACAGTTGTGTTGAAACACGAAAATGGTTATGAAACGATTTATTACAGTTTGGAAAACCTAACGGTGAAAGAAAACGATACAGTAAAACAAGGCCAAGCAATTGGGTCAGCAGGTCGTAATGAATTAGAAAAAGCCGGCGGAATTCATGTGCATTTTGAAGTGCAAAAAGACGGAAAGCCGATTGATCCATCTAAAGAAATTAAAGAATAACGTGAGGCCGTCCGAGGAATCGGGCGGCATTTTTTATGAGTATGAAAATTCCATGAATAACCAAAATTTAACTGCATATACTGTTTCATACGACGAACTTAGGAGGAACAGTAGATGCATGAATATATAAAAGAACGCACGATTCAAATCGGTCAACGTCTGTTAGACACAAAACATACAGTCAGAATGATCGCAAAAACATTTGGTGTTTCGAAAAGTACAGTACATAAAGATTTAACGGAACGCTTGCCCGAAATTAACCCTGCATTGGCGCTGGAGGTAAAACTGATCTTGGAATATCATAAAGCAATTCGACATTTGCGAGGCGGGGAAGCCACCAGAATTAAGTACATTAAACCCGAAGATGGTATTGATGTTGAAACCCCCCTTGAAATCGAATAAGCTATTAGAGGCGGAGTCGGCGGCGAACTTCATTTTTTTTGTGCTTTAAAGCCGATCGTTCCGTATCGTCGGATGACGATATGACAAGGAGGATTACCGATGTGGAATAATGAAATCGGAATAGATTTGGGTACGGCGAATGTCATGATTCATGTGAAAGGAAAAGGCATTGTGTTGGACGAGCCTTCTGTAGTAGCAATTGAGACGGAAACACGGCGCGTACTTGCTGTTGGGACACAAGCTAGAGATATGGTTGGTCGTACGCCGGGTAATGTTGTTGCGATTAGACCCTTGAAAGATGGCGTAATTGCAGATTTTGAAATAACGGAAGCAATGCTACGCGCGTTTATTATGAAAATCAATGCGAAAACTTGGTTTAGTAAACCAAGGATTTTAATTTGCGCACCAACGAATATTACTTCTGTTGAGAAAAAATCGATTCGCGAAGCGGCGATTCGCGCCGGCGCAAAAGATGTAATTTTAGAATATGAACCTAAGGCAGCTGCCATTGGAGCAGGCCTCAAAATCGACCAGCCATTTGGAACAATGGTCATTGATATTGGCGGCGGAACGACAGATATCGCTGTTTTATCTTTATCTGATATTGTTATTGCGAATTCTCTAAAGGTTGCGGGGGATAAAGTCGATATATCAATTATGAAGTACTTTCGTAACAAATATCGCTTGCTAATTGGTGAGCGTACCGCAGAACAAGTGAAGGTTGAGGTCGGTTCGGTTCATCCGAATGGTCGTGTTGCGGAGATGGAAATTCGCGGCCGAGATTTGGTTTCCGGATTGCCGGTATCCCAAATTGTTACGTCGGAAGAAATTCGCGAATCAATTATGGAATGTGCTTTGCAAATCGTTAGTTCAGCGAAACAAGTGCTTGAACGCACACCGCCAGAACTCGCAGCTGACATTATCGATCGCGGAATTGTAATGACCGGTGGAGGCGCGTTGCTTCATGGCATGGACGAGTTATTGACGAAAGAATTACTCGTGCCAGTTTACCGAGCAGAAGATCCAATGGGTTGTGTGGTCCGGGGAACTGGGATGTTATTAGATAAACTCGATAAACATTCACGCAAATGGTATATGAAAGCATCTCAATAATACAAATTTAATGAAGAGGTGATGAACGGATGATCCGCGGACTGTATACGGCAACATCAGGAATGATTGCATTACAAAGGAAACAAGAGTCAATTTCCAACAATATCGCAAACATGAATACGGCAGGATACAAACAAGCGGATACAGAATTCCGTTCATTCCCCAAAATGATGGTAGAACTCGCGCGCGATAGCGAATTTAAATATAACGCAACCAAACCAATTTTAGGTGTATTTAGTACTGGTGTATTGGCTGAAGAGAATGTGATGCGTTTTAATCAAGGGGATTTACAAGAAACGAATAACCCGTTTGATTTTGCTCTGGTTGACCGGATGGAAGTGGATGGTGCAACGATTGGAGAAAACGGAATTACACGTGATTCACAAGGAACAATTGTACATCGTCCCAAAGCATTTTTTACAGTGATGGACTCAAGTGGTCAAATTCGATATACCCGTGCAAGTAAGTTTATGTTTAACGATAGTGGTGAGTTGGTAACGCCTGAAGGCGACCGGTTGATGGGTACAGATGGACAGCCGATTGTTGTAGCTGATCAAAGTAAAATTAATGTTACGAAAAATGGTCAAATCCTTCAATCAGAAACAGGCTATCCGATTTTGAATGCGGGCAATCAACCAATTGCAGGATTTTTAATCAGTAAAATCGCAAATCCAGATAAATTGATTCCCATCGGAAATAATAAATTCCGATTTGATGGAGACCCAACGACAGTGCCGGGTGTAGAGATGTCGGATTCCGTAGAAATTCATCAGGGTTTTATCGAGCGGTCCAATGTTGATGGCACAAAAGCAATGGTAGATATGATTACTGTATCGCGGGCATATGAAGCGAATCAAAAAATGATCCAAACGATCGATAAAAACATGGAAAAAACCGTGAACGATGTGGGTAGAGTTTAATTAGCGGAAATGGAGTGACAATATATGATGCGATTAATGAATAATGCATATAGTGGTTTGTCAGCGGTTCAGGAACGGATCGACACCATTTCCAACCATATTGCGAACTTAAATACACCAGGTTTTAAACGAAAAGACGCAACATTCGAAGATGTGTTAACTCAAACAATGAAACAACCGTCGAAATTTCAAAAAGATGGACGGTTAACACCGAATGGCTTAACGGTTGGAAATGGAACCCGTTTAGGTCGTGACATTTTGCAATTTACTCAGGGGAATTTGGACCAAACGGGAAATACATACGATTTGGCGATTGAAGGCGATGCTATGTTCGAAATTGCAACGAGCCGACGCTTTCCAGACGGAACAATTGATACGCAAACAAAATATACACGTGATGGTGCATTTCGTTTGACGACGCAACCGGGAGATCAAGAAAATCAATATTTAGTCTCTCAAGAGGGTTATTTTGTTCGTGACTTAACAGATAATCCTGTCAAATTACCCAAAGGTCAAACGATTAGTTTCAGTTCGGAAGGTAAAATTTACGCGAACAATGGCAAAGAAACAACGGAAGTTGGCCAGTTGAAAATTGTCCGTGTCTTGCGTCCGCAAGCGTTGCAACCAGTCGGCGGAAATATGTATCAATTGGATCCGCAAAGCGCACAAGCCGTTTCGACGTTTCAAGGGAATACACCAGGAACGAATCAAATTGCGATTCATCAAGGTGCGTTAGAATTATCAAACGTTGATCTCACGCAAGAAATGACGGAATTGATTCTTATGCAACGTGCGTTTCAATTGAACTCACGTGCAATGTCAACAGCAGATCAAATGATGAATTCCGCGAATAACTTGCGCGGATAAGGAAAGGATTGAAGAAGGTGCGCATTTCTTGGCGGCCTGTTGCCCGTTATTTAGCGTGGGTAATTGGATTTCCGATTATTTTGTATGGATTGTTCCGATTAGGAGTTGGAATCGGATATTCAGTTCTAGGCAAACAATCATTTGCAGCAGGATTAACAACCGAACCGATCACGCATATTTGGAATTTAATTTTTGGATAATCATTGGACAAAATAAAAGCACCCGATTCTCTGGTTCCGCAGAGTTTCTGGTGCTTTTTCGAAATATATTGGGTTATGCGTTGTCATTTTTAGAAGTCGAATCGGTTATTTCAGGCGTTGTTATTGGTTCAGCAACTACAGATCCATTAGTCGGTGCAGGCGTGCTATTTTTGTTGAACCAACGTTTATACACGAAATATCCCACAATCGCGATTGCTTGAATAAGTAACGTTAAAAGAATTCCAATGACGATACCGAACCCACCAAAATTTCGTTCGTTTTCGCCAAACCCTCGCATGCCTGGACCGCCAAACGAATGTTCTCCACGACCGTGGAAGTTGTGTGGTCCATTACCGTGCATTTTCATTTGACCATGCATCCCGCCATTGCGCATCATCCCACGCATGCCGTCACCGTTCCAATTGTCCATTGCTGGTTGTTGCATCAATTGTTGATCTTGAGAAAGTGGTTGCTGCATTGGACTATTTTCATTCGCATAACACGAAAATCCAATAGATCCGAGTGCAATTATTGAAATAATAAGCAGTGATAAAAATTTGTGTTTGAGATTCATGTTCGTTCACTCCTTTAATAAAAATCATATTTAACCTACAAGTTAAGTATAATAGTTGAATATGTAATCAAAAAGAAAATAAAACACACACTTATCCCACAATTCTTACTGTTTTAATTTCAGGAATCGAAAGGTATAATATTGTAGGATGTTGACCGGAAGGAGCAGTGAGGCATGAATGTACCGAACGCAATCTCGTTGTTCCGATTACTGTTGGTTCCGGTGATATTCGTTGTCGTATATTTTCATTATAACATGAGTGCTCTACTTGTCCTTGGAATTGCTGCACTAAGCGACTGGTTGGACGGATATTTGGCACGTCGCTTGGACCAGATGACAGTGACTGGACAACTGCTGGATCCGTTGGTAGATAAGTTATTTATGTTGTCAGTAATTGTTGCAATGTGGATGGCTAATCTGATGCCATTATCGGCAATGGCGTTATTAATATTTCGAGATGTCTGCATGATTCTAATTGGTTTGAACTATTATGTTCATGGCAAAAGGAATGCCCCTGCCAATTGGATGGGCAAAGTGACAACAACGCTATATTACGCAGCAGTTACTTCGTTGCTTTTGCAGGATGTAATTCCGTACACGCAGTTTTTTCTGTGGGGAGTCATTGCTTTTTCTGGAGGAACCGCAGTGTTGTACTGGTTTCAAGCAGAAAGATTAAATCGCGAATAAAATTAACACAAAAAAAGAGCACTACACCCGAATGTCGGGATGTGCTCACTCTATGTCAACCGCTGTTGCTGCAGCAGTAGCGGGGCATCATCAGTTTGTTCACTTTTTTAATAAACTATACAATACATAATGCCAGGAGGAAATTATTGTGTTCGACATTCAAAAGATTATGGAAATTATCCCGCATCGCCCGCCATTTTTGCTGGTGGACCGTATTTTGGAATGTGAGCCCGGTGTTAAAGCTTCGGGAATCAAGAATGTAACAATTAACGAGCCGTTTTTCGCTGGACATTTTCCAGGTGAGCCAATAATGCCAGGCGTATTGATCGTTGAGGCGTTGGCACAAGTTGGAGCCGTTTCGATGTTGAATGCACCTTCGAACGCAGGAAAGTTAGCTTTGTTTGCTGGAATCAACGATTTCCGCTTCCGTGGCCGCGTGGTTCCTGGCGATACATTACATCTAGAAGTCATCATTACACGTTCAAAAGGATCCATTGGTAAAGGACAAGCAACTGCAAAAGTTGATGGGAATGTCGTTGCTGAAGGTGAACTGATATTTGCGATTGTTGAACGAACAAGTTAAGATTTTAACAGTAACTTAAGGGAGTGAAATACATGTCTGACGTGATCCAAGCGTATGAGCGCTGGTTAAATGATCCGATTGTTGACGATACGACTAAAGCTGAATTGCGCGCGATCTCAGAACAACCAAAAGAAATCGAGGACCGTTTTTTTCGTGAATTGGAGTTCGGTACTGGCGGAATGCGTGGCGTCATGGGGGCGGGAACGAATCGTTTGAATAAATATACGATTGGACGCGCAACACAGGGGTTGGCAAATTATGTGCTCGCATCCTCTAAAGGACAAGCATCGGTAGTCATCGCACACGATTCACGCAATAATTCTCCGGAATTCGCGCTTGAAGCGGCGCTTGTATTGGCTGGTAACGGCATTACGGCATATGTGTTTGAAGGATTACGTCCTACACCAGAATTGTCTTTTGCTGTTCGACATTTGAACGCTGATTCAGGAATTGTCATTACGGCAAGTCATAATCCGCCCGAATATAACGGCTATAAAGTTTATGGTAATGATGGATGTCAGTACGTTCCGGAATTCGCAGAGCAAATTATTGCAGAAATTTCGGGTGTTACGTCATTTGATCAAGTACAAAAGCTAACGCAAGTTGAAGCGGAAGCAAGCGGCAAACTCGTTTGGATCGGTAGTGACGTTGATCAGGCGTATGTGAATGCAGTAACTGCACAAAGTTTAAATTCAGAGTTAATCAAATCGATGGCGAATCCGCTTAAAATTGTATTTACACCCTTGCACGGAACAGGCAATTTACCTGTACGCGCATGTTTGGCGGATATTGGTTTTGAGAATGTAGAAATCGTTGCAGAGCAAGAAGCACCAAATGGTAACTTCCCAACCGTGAAATCACCGAATCCAGAAGAACGCGAAGCGTTTACACTGGCAATTGCGCAAGCGAAAACATCGGATGCTGATTTGATTATCGGAACTGACCCAGATGCAGACCGCATCGGTGCAGTTGTTAAAGATCAATCGGGCGAATACGTCGTATTGACAGGGAATCAAACGGGTGCGATTTTAATTGAATATTTACTTAGCCAATATCAACAACGGGGTCAATTGCCTGCGAACGGTGTTGTGATCAAAACGATCGTTACCAGCGAAATGGGGGCGATTGTTGCCCAACATTATGGGTGCGAAGTGATGAGTACGTTAACTGGCTTCAAATACATTGGTGAAAAAATTCGCCAATTCGAACAAACAGGTTCGCATACCTACTTGTTCGGTTACGAAGAAAGTTATGGCTACCTAGCTGGCACCTATGCTCGTGATAAAGATGCGGTTGCAGCAGCCATGCTAATCGCAGAAGCGGCGGCTTTTTACAAAGCACAAAATCGCACGTTATATGATGTGCTTGTAAGTTTATATGAACAACACGGGTTTTTCTTGGAGCACTTGGAGTCACGGACGCTAAAAGGTAAAGATGGTTTGGAGCAAATTCGCGCGATTATGAATAACTGGCGTGCAGCGGCACCTTCAGAAATCAATGGAATCGCAATTACGACAATGAAAGATTATGCACCTGGAATCGATGGCTTGCCTGCAGAGAATGTATTGAAATTTTTCTTGGCGGACGGTTCATGGTTCTGCCTACGCCCGTCTGGCACAGAACCGAAAATTAAAGTTTATTTTGCTGTATGTGGCAATAGTCAAGAAGATGCAAAGTTACGAGTGCAACAATTAACGCAAGCTGTAATGTCCCGAGTGGATTAATTAGGAGATGAGAGAAGTGTCGAATGCATTTTCCCCAATTACGGGCAAAGCTGTTTGGATGCGCTGGATCATTGTGATCGGCATCCTTGCGGCTTTGCCGCTTGCTTTTTTCCGCTGGCAAAGTGAAACTGAAATGAAACATGTCGAGGTCTTGCTGGATTACACGGACATGATCTCACTTTCGTCTAATTCGTCAAACCCAATGCGCGAAATGATTCAAACGTTATCACAATTAAAAGATAAGAATATTACATCCATTGCAGTAGATGAAATTACAATGGATGACTTACGCGTACAGCGTCGTATTTTACCATGGACTGCGGATGAACTTGGAATGCTCTCACCTGCCGATTTGGAATCGAATGATACATTTATTGGTTTTGTAGATGACCCTGATGTTTCGCCGGCAGAGCCACTTCGCAATTGGATAAAAGAACGTCTTACAGCGCAAGGATTGATTGTGAGCGATTGGAACGTTCCAAAAGAACTGCGCGCTGACAATAAGATCGTTGAACCAGGTTTGCGAATTGCGCGTGGAAATGAAGAACTGAAAGTTACCAATCTTGGTATTGAGCCATTTGCAATTGGCCTTGTCAATAAAGCACGATTACAGCCGGTTATCAAAATTTCTAATCGTATGAAGCCCTTTAATGAAACCGTATTTGCCAAAGATGCTCAAACATGGTCTGAAGCAGGCGTGAAACGTGTGATCTTTTTTGGCGAAGAGGCCACCGGCTATGGATATAAAAAAGAAGATAACCATATCGAACGAGTTGCGGAAATTTTCAAGGAAAACAAACTCGGTCTTGCAGCGATTGAGTTGTTGAAAAAAGACCAACTTGGGTTTGATTCGATTGCGCAGAAATTGAATTACAATGTTGTTCGGTTACATGCGATTAACGAGAAAGATCCGTTGTTGCTTCAAGCGGATACTGTGGATGCGAGGGATCAATTGGTTGACCGATTGGCACTTGCTGTTAAAGATCGCGGAATTCGCATGATTTATTTGAATGCAAAGTGGGCAGTTGATCGTGAACGGATGATTCAGATTAATCCCTTGCCGTTAATATTAAATGTTTTAGCGGGCAGTGATGGAGCGGTTGCGCAGTGGAAAGCTCAAGGGTATGACCTTGGTCCTGCAACTGCAATGAAAGACCATACGCCACTTGTCCTTTCTGGTATGAAATTATTTGTGGCAGTCGCAGCGTTTATGTGGGTGGTCGTTTTGATTCGTTACTATTTACCACTCCGTTTGTTTTGGATCTTGTTGATTGGAATCTCGGGGATGGCTGGTCTAGGTGTGCTATCAATGGGCTGGTTATGGAAATTACTTGCGCTAGGCGTTGGAATCGCAGCACCGACATGTGGGATTATTTTTGTGTTAAATAAAAATTGGATCACCAGCGGGGCAAAATCATTATCACGATGGGCTACGACAAAGTTGACGATTGCGGCGCTAATCGGGGCATCAATGTTTAGTTTGGCGGGAGCACTTTTGATTATTGGATTGCTCAATGATATGCCATACTATCTTGTATTGGATCAATATCGCGGTGTTGTCTTGTTGCATAGCATCCCCATCTTGTTAACGGCAATTTATGCGATGTTCTATTGGAATGCAACAAGTTGGCACGATGTGGTTGATCGCATGAAGTCGTTTTTGTCTACACCAATTAAAATTTTCGGATTAATCATATTTGTCATTGGAGCCGCAGGTTTCGCGTATTATTTAACACGCACAGGAAATGAAGGAGCGGTTTCTCCGATCGAGCGCATGTATCGAGCGTACTTGGAATCATTCTTTGGAGTCAGACCACGTACGAAAGAGTTTTTAATTGCACATCCAATGTTTATTTTGGCGGCATTTGCTTGGCGCGTGCCACGATATCGCTTGGCAGCGGTTGTGTTTGGAGCATTAGGTCAACTATCAATTGTCGATACATTTGCACATTTGCATACTCCAATTTGGGTTTCATTAACCCGGGTATGTCTCGGATTGGCCATCGGTTTGGTTATTTCGATCGGTTTTATCTTAGCGTGGGAATTGCTTAAGGGGAGTTGGAATAGATGGGCAGGTCGCTTGCTGTCGTAATCTCTGGTTACTACGGGTTTAAGAATAGCGGGGACGAAGCAGTGTTGCAAGCGATCATCCAGGCGCTACGTAATGAGGCGGAGAACAAGTCAATTCATTTATCAATCACTGTTTTATCAGCCGACCCGACATGGACGATGCTTCAATATAGCGTTCAAGCGGTTCATCGGATGAAAATCTTCGACGTGATCAAGGCGATAAAATCAGCGGATGCTTTGATTAGTGGCGGGGGAAGTTTATTGCAGGATGTAACAGGCTGGAAAACAATACCTTATTATCTTGGGATTATCTATTTGGCACAACGATTAAAAAAACAAGTGTTTATTTATAGCCAAGGACTTGGTCCGGTCAATCGCAAGATGTTTAACGGTTGGATCGCAGCTGTATTTAACAAATGTACGATGATTAGTGTGCGTGACAAAGATTCAGCGGCTTATTTGAATGGAATCGGAATTTCCACAGATCGTATTTTGGAAGTTCCGGATCCTGTGATGGGTTTGAAAAGTGGATTCTATAAACCGAAAGAGATTTCGAAACATCTTCCGGCAGTCATTGGAGTTTCCGTTAGGTTTTGGCAACAGGATTTGCGTGAATTAATTGCAATTGGTAAGGGATTGGCGGAACTTGCCAAACGCAGAAATGTGACATTCAAAATTTTGCCATTCCACCAACCGTCAGATGCAGCTGCGTCAGCGAAAGTTTGTGAATTGATGATTAAAGCTGGCGTTCCAGATGAACGAATCAATTGGGTGATTGATGCATTTGATCCTCTCGAAATGATGCGTCATGTGGAGCAGTGCGATGTACTCGTAGGCATGCGATTACATGCATTAATTTATGCGGCAACGCGTTGCGTACCATGTGCAGGCATTTCATATGACCCCAAAATCGATCGCTTTTTGCGTCAAATCGACGAAACAGCGGTTGCATCAACGGGAAATTTGGACGCATTCAAGTTGACAGAACGAATTGAATGGTTGATGGACCGCAAAATGGAATGGATTCAAACACGTTTATCTCGAATTCAATCGCTTCAGGAATTATCCGTCAAACCGGCACAGCTGATTTTGGAGGCACTCAATGACAACGGAAGAGAACAAACGATTTGAGATCTTTGGATTATGTTTTGTAAAATGGACGATGAAAGAAACGGTATCCAAGCTGACAGAACGAATCCAAAACAATCAGTTCACGCATGTCGTTACTGGTAATCCGATCATGGTAATGGCCGCGCTCGAAAATGAATCCTATATGAAAAATCTGCAATCAGCAGACATCATTGTTCCAGATGGATCTGGAATCATATGGGCGTCGAAGCAATTTGATGATCCAATTCCAGAACGTGTAGCTGGCTTTGATTTGATGCATGAATTATTGCGTGTGGGGGAAACCTTAGGTTGGAAAGTGTTTCTGCTTGGAACGGATGCAGAAACAATCGCTAAGGCGGAATTGCGACTGAAAGATCAATTTCCTCGTATCCAATGGGTGGGACATCATCACGGCTTTTTTAAAGGTGATGAAGATGTGCATGTTCTCGAATTACTCGCTGAAAAGCAACCGGATTTGCTTTTCGTTGCGCGGTCTGCGGCGCTTCAGGAGCCTTGGATTGCGAAGCATCGAGAGAAACTTTCTTCGAAATTAGTGATGGGCGTTGGCGGAAGCTTTGACGTCATCTCTGGCAAGCTTAAACGGGCACCGAAAGTTTGGATCATGCTTCGTTTAGAATGGTTTTATCGGTTAATACAAGAGCCTTGGCGGTTACCGCGCATGGTGGCGATTCCAAAGTTTATGTTGGCCGTAAAGCGGGCGCGTGCCAGAAAATGAAAATGCAACAAAGAAGTGAAAAGTCAGAACATTTTCAAAAAAACCACAAAACTTTGAATGGTGTTCAACCGATGATAGGAGTATAATCAAGACTGGTGGTACGTTTGCGCAGTGGATTTCAGCAAATAAACTACTTGAACTCTTCAGAGGATGTGTATATAGACATGCTTTTGATCTCTTTAATCGGATTTGCGATTGCGTTGATTTTATCGATTGGATTTACGCCGCTCGTCCGAAAGCTAGCCTTTAAGGTTGGTGCCGTTGACAAACCGAATGCTCGTAAAGTCCATAGCCGGATGATGCCACGGTTAGGTGGTTTGGCGATTTTTGCAGCGTTCATTTTGACATTCCCATTAATATCGAACTCAGAGTATGATAAACCGAATATTTCACTCGGTTTGATATTAGGTTCGATTGTGATTGTCATTATTGGATCCTTAGATGATCGATTTGAATTGTCTGCGAAGTGGAAGTTGCTTGGGCAAATTGTTGCAGCTAGTATTGTCGTCTCATTTGGAGTTCAAGTAAATCTATTGAACTTGCCGTTTGGTGAGCATATGATTTCAATTGGCTGGTTAAGCATTCCAATTACGATTTTGTGGATTGTTGGTGTAACGAACGCGATTAATTTGATCGATGGACTTGATGGATTAGCAGCGGGAGTATCTTCAATTGCTACCGGCACGATTTTGGCGCTTGCAATTATGATGGGAAATGTATATATCATTTTGTTATCATCAATTTTACTTGGAAGTATTTTAGGATTCCTTGTATTTAATTTTCATCCGGCGAAGATTTTTATGGGCGACTCTGGAGCCTTGTTCTTGGGCTTTACACTAGCGACATTGTCTGTGTTAGGGTTCAAGCAAGCAACCGTGATTTCGTTTATTATTCCGTTACTTATTCTTGGCGTTCCAATCTCTGATACATTTTTTGCGATTTTACGTCGCCGAATTACGAAAACTCCGATTTCGGTTGCGGACAAAGGCCATTTGCACCATTGCTTATTGCGTATCGGATTTAGTCATCGCACAACCGTGTTGATTATTTATGGAATTGCAACGTTGTTTGGATTGTCTGCGGTCTTGTTGTCACAATCAAATTTGTGGTTAAGTATCGTACTGATCTGTTTGATTATTTTAGGCATCGAAGTCGGCGGTGAAATGATTGGAATTATGACGAAGCGTCGTAGACCAGTGCTTAGGTTTTTCCGCAAAGTTCGCATTTTTGCTGAACAATCAAAGTTATTACCACCGAAATAAAAAAGATTTTGGAAATGCAGAATTATAGAAGGAATATCAAGCGCTTGTCCTGTATAAAAGGGGCATGCGCTTTTTTAATTACCTTCAAAAACGCGAAGCTTTCACCGATAATTAATATACATCGAAGTCGAAAAGGGGGATTCCCTGTGCGCCAGCGTACATCATCCATTATTGCTTCATTTATTACGGTTCTGTTGCTCATTCAACTGATCGCTCCATTCCATGCATTCGCGGCGATCGCACGGATCAAAATTAGTAATCTTTATTCGGAGACGAACCTCGACAAAAATCTCCCGGCTGAAGATAACAATGTTCCGAGGTTTACAGAAAATCCAATCACGCTCCAGGCAACCATTGAGAATATCGAAGAAGCAGATATTCCAAACATTTATTATGAAATTACAAACATGAACACGAAACAGACGACTGTCGAAAAGTCTGTTAAGCCTACAAAGATCAATACGTATGAAATCATGTTTGATAAGGTTAATTTAAGCGAAGGCTTAAATATGGTCGTAGTCAAGTTGGGAGATGCCAAAGTGGTATCTTCTTCTCCAGCATGGGTATATTTTACGCCTGCCACGAGTATTGAAAATGTTGAAATCACGGACCAAAGTAGTAGTGCGTTAACAAAAACATCAACATTTAATCAAGATAAAATATACCCTGAAGATCCGTCCAAAAGTTCGGCATTGGTTGTATCGGGTGTAGCTCCGAATGCGCAGGAAGTCCAAGTATTTCAATATGGCACAGATAAACCGATCGCACCGTTCTTTCAACAAGGAATGTTTTCAATAACTGGTGACGCAGCGTCGAAAAAGAACTCCAACGCGAATATGATTTTGAAAGCCGGAGAAAACATACTTACCTTTATTGCCAAAAATGATGCAAAAACATATCAAATTACGAAAAACTTAATTTATGATAATGGCCAACCATTTGTTTATAATGCGACGCTTGGAGAAGAAATTAATAATGAATTAATGGATGTCTCTAAAGGATCGGATATTTACAAAACTTTAAAATACGAAAATGCAATGTTCGATCCGTTGGATCCTGTAAATATCAATAATTCGCGCAATTCAATTCGAATATATAAAGATGCAGAAAAAACAAAGCCGTTAACACCAACAGTCGATTATTTAATTTCGAAGGATACAAACAAACCATCAAGTACGATTATTACATTTAAGAAAACAATCGTAGGTATTTTGAAAGAGCCGGTACATGTGTTTTATCGGACGGAAAGACGATTGTCCACAATTCCAAATATGGTGCGTTCGAAGGTCACATTAAAGTCGTATTTGAAAGACGATTTGCTTGCGAACGGAAATTTGAAATACAAATATATGGACGTTATTTTGAATGGTGCTGTCAAAGGTACGTATCAACTTACCAATGCAGAAAAAGCACCATCACTTGCAACAAGCGGAGTGCTTAAACCGGTGTCGCCGTTAAGTTTACTTGAAGGATATAGTGATTTTTCACTGCAAGTGTTTGGTTATAATATGATGTCTGTAAAGGACGACCTAGCACAACGAGTTGAAGTGTCATTAGAAGATAAGAACGGAGTAGATCCTTTCGAGGAAAACACTGTGTTTAAAGGTACAGCTGAAAAATATTACAAATTAAGCAATTCAAAAGAAGTTGGACTATATCGTATTCCACAAGGGCTGACCATTGCAAATGGACCATACCGCGTGCTTGTTCGCGCGGGCGACCAATTGTTGTACGAAGAACAAATTCAAATCGTTAAGCCTTTGACTGGAGATGTTCCAGCAATATTAAATAATGAAGATGACGATCTCTACACGGCATCATTTAAAGAAGGCGCTTTACCATCTCAAAATGAGATTACCTTTAATAAAGATATATCAGAATCGCCTATCGTAATTGAAGTCACTGATTTGGCTAACTTGTCTACGACTCCGTTAGCGATACCGGTTACAAAACTAGGAGATAAAATCACGTTTTCACTGGATGGTACAACGTTAACCGAGGGATTATATCGATATACGATTAAGAAAAACAATGAAATTTTGACGGAACGTTATTTTGAAGTGTTAAAACCAGATCCGGTTGGGCCAACGGTTCCGGAATTGACAGTGCCAAATGAAGTTCAAAATCTTAACACAAAGACATACTTGATTGTACATGGATCGAATTTCAGCAAAAAACTATCCGATTTGACTTATGCAGGTTTATATGACGGGACAACCGAATCATCGAAACTGATTCCCTATGCAATTAATGCGAATACGATGATTCTAAGATTAGATGATCCAAGCAAATTGACTGCAGGAAAAACATATAGTTTAAAATACGCAATGAGAATCCGTTATCCGAACGGTGATTTGTTTACGACAGATCCGAACGGAAAATCGTTCACCCTTGCATCTTTTGTGACGGTCGTCGATCCTACGGTTTCATATGTGGGGAATTATAATGCTGAGAAAGTACGTAATATTTCACCGCTACAACTTTCAGACAAAGAATTGGGTTCAAAAACATTGCTAGTTGAAGGCGAAGGCTTAACTAAGGATGTAAATTTACATGCGTTAATTCTTAGTGAAAAAGACGGCATATACATGGATAAAGCAACACCTGTTTTTGAAAGTTCAAAAATGAAGATATTTATTCCTAGTACATTAAAAGCAGGGAACTATATCCTAAGGTTGACCTATGGCGATAACGCAAAAGACGATCTTAACGATAATGCATATCCAGTACTTGCGTACTATCCGTTTACGATTGCTAGCCCAGGAAGCTATACCATTACTCCTGAAACGAATTCGACATCAGAATTACAAAATGGACAAGTGATGATGTATCTGAACGGAAGTAATATTGGTCGTGATCCAAGTAAATTAAAAGTGAAATTTATTCCTACGAATCAATCGGGTACTGGTTCGACGAATATGGGGATCGATATCTCATTCTCAAACAATGATTCTGGAATTACGTTCTCAACTTCGCGTGCACAAAAAGGGATTACCCCGGTTAAAGGTGCCACGAAAATTACGATGAAAACGGGTTGGTTGGCAGGTCATACGATCAAGATTGCCGGCCAAACCTTCACAGCAAAAAGCGGAACGACGAGTAAAACGAAATTTGATGTAAGCGGAAACACAGCTGCATTAATAGCAGATCAAGCGTATTTGGCGATCATGCAAAATACGACCCTTACAAATAAATACGATATTACAAATGATGGAAATGGTCTACTTTCGTTTCAACAAAAAGCTGATCAAATATCCGCAGACCAATTAGACGTTCAAATGACTACTCCAGATACGGTTAAGGCAACGCAAGTCTTTACTGGTGATGACATTAATCAAATTGCGGGGCAAGCAGAAGTATTGTTTACGAATGGTTTTATAAACAATGATACCATTACGATTGATGGGCAAGTGTTTACGGCAAGTACCGGTTCTACCGATGCGAATAGTTTTGATGTGTTATATACGACACCGGCATATGTTGCAGAACAACTTAAAAACGCATTAGAAAAAAATTCAACGATAAACCAAGCATATGATGTTGTTCATGATGGGGCAGGAGCGATTACACTTACGCAAGCTAGTGGATCAGAAAGTCCAACAGCCCTAACAGTAGAGTCAACGAAAACTGCACAATTTGACAAAGCCTTGGTCACCACTGGCGTCCAAGGGGTGAAAGAGAAATGTGCTGTTGTCGTAAGCGGTCGCGTTAGTGAACCGAAATCGATTGTGGTAACGGTAAGCGGAGGTAACCTCGACGGGACGACCGTTTCTACGGATTCGATCATGATCACAAAAGCGATGACTTCCGAACAAATTACAACACAAATTGCTGCCGCATTGGAAGCAGTTAAAGCACAAACCGGTTTTAGTGCATCGCAACCAGATTTGAATAAAACAACCATTATCTTGCAACAAGTTACCGCAAAGGCAGTAAAAACGCCGTTAAATTTAGCAATTGGCGGCGGCGGTGCTATTGAAGAGAACGCTCGTGTCAGTTTCCCGATTCCGACGTTGAGTGAAGGTCAGTATGACGTACAGTTAACTTATAACGAAGTACCAATGGGGAATGCACAAAAGTACCAAGTAACTTCGCCGTTGAATCAACTAAAAGAAAATTTAAGTTGGTCTAAGCCAGGGCGTTTCAAAGTATTCAATTTCGAAACGGATTTGAATATTGGGACGGACCAAGTTCAGTCGATTGAATTTGAGTATTACAACATTAAAGGCGTTGATGCGGTTCCGACAACACAATACTATTTTAAGTACAAAGATCCGAATTTGCCCTACGTTGATAATATCAAGAAAGTTGTGGGGAATTCAGAAATTTTACTTAGCGAAACCGCCGAAAATGAAGTGAATGAACAACCAGTAAGTTTCGTAGTTTATACGAATGATAATACGAAAAAAGTAAATCTTTATTTAAATCAGTACACCGCGAACACGAAACCATACATGAATGCGATTCGCTCAAATAATGCCTTTAAATTTAATTTGACGGGGCTACCTAATGGCGTGTTGAAACTTGTTTTTGTGCCTACCACAGATGCAAATACTGAACTGAATAAATTGGGGGAAAATATTTCAGGGAAACTTGAAACGACGATTAAGGTAACCTCCACGCCATATGTCATTTTAAGCAATGTTTATACGGGTATGGTGTTGAAAAAGCCTTCAGAGGAATTAACATGTGCCATTGGTAGTGCAACTGCTGGCAATTGTATATCGGGTAGATTTGTTAACGTTCCGCAAAATGAACTAACGAATATCGATATGTATTTAAACAATGTACGGACGCGGATGGCGGTCGAAGATTTCGAAAGCTTGGGCACTGGAAAATTCAACTTGTTAATCGGAAATGATCGAATTAAAGAGTTAATGCCTAATAGCAATAACATATTGAGATTTGTCGTTAATATTAATGGCATTCCTGTAACAGAAGCCAAGTATGAATTGTTTGTAGTAACATCGGACACGCCTCAATTTGTTTTATTGAAACCAATTGAGACGAATGAACAGTTAATCAAATTTACACCAGACAAAGATCCTGATACGTATATCACGACGGAAAAGAAAGTATCTTTTGTCGGTAGTTTTGTAAACGCGGTTGAAATTCGACTTACAGTAAAGACGGTTTCGCCGGATGGAACACCTACGGAAGTTTACGATCGTCGCTATACGAAATACAATAACTTATTTGGCGAATCAGAGCCGAAATCGGGGAACCCGAATTACTTTAATACTTTAAATTCACCGGCGGGACAGTTCACTACTAATTTAATTCCAATTAGTAAAACGGGAAAAACTATTTTCCAATTTACGATTGTCGATAAGAACAGTGTTAACGTGAACCGTACGTTGATCATTACACGCCAACCACCGGAATACACGATCGTTTTCCCCAAAATGACTCGAAATTTGGCGGGGCAACAACAAGCGAATATAAACAGTAACTTTATTCAAGTTGATCTTGAATCTGAAGGTGCAGATCAAATTTTGTTTAATAAAACGCAGCCTGCAATTAAATACGAGACGCTAAACGAAAATAACGAAACCGTCATTCGATATAGTTACGAATTGCAAAATTTAAAAACGGGCAAAAACGTCATTCCGTTTACGATCGTGAAGGGTTCAAACAAAACAAATTATTCGTTCGTGCTTATGAATGTTGGTAGTGTAATGGAAGGTGCGATGTTTAAGACGGTAATGAATAGCAAAATCAGTGCGTTTAATAATGAAGTTGCAATTTCATTCCCGAAAGGTACTGCATTGATGAAAAATGATCAGGCAGCTGTCGATCCGTATATTTCAACAGAACGAAAAGTATTGGTTGGGCTTGCAGATCAGGTGGATGGGCGACTGGATAAAGTGAAATATCCTACGCAATCATTTGAAGGGAAAGATCGTTTAGAAGAAAAGACTGGTCGTTTTAGACCTGCAAGTCAAATGATTTGGGTCGACGCAGGTACTTTGTCGGATTCGGAGCAAGATATGGCGAATGCGATAACCGGTAGTGGACGAAATCCATATGAGGGGGTGCGCTTTTATGCGCGTGAAATTCCTGATTATGTGATTCCAACAGACCGCGGGACAATTACAATTAAGTACGACCCGAATCTACGGGGTGATTCTTGGAGATATTTATCGATTTTTGGATATGACAAGTACGAAGATGAGAACGGTATCGTACAATATCGTTGGAAAAACCTCGGTGGAATTGTAGATACCAAGAAAAAAACGATTACTGCGCCATTTGAACATTTCGGATTCTATCAAGTGAAGTATATGGAGAAAAGTTTTGACGATGTCATTGGGCATTCGTGGGCTAGAAATGATATGGATACTTTGTATTCAAAAGGTTATATGAAGAACAAAGATCTTACATCCTTTGGTTCTAGTGATCCGATGACACGTGGCGAATTTATTACAATGCTCATCAAACTTTTCGATATTCCATTGAACTATTCGGATACTCCGACGTTTACGGATGTGCAACGGGTCAATCCATTAACGAATCTGTATGATTACAAGTATATTGAAACGGCTTCTAAAGCAGGGATTATTCGCGGAGGCGGAGGCGGACGCTTCTTCCCAGACAAAACAATTTCGCGGTCAGAAGCAGCGATTATGATATCAAAAGCAGCAGATCTGAAACTAAATACGGTTGCGGCAAAAACGTTAACGAATCTTCAAAAATTATTTACTGACGCAAATTTAATTGATCCGTATGCTCAATTTGCGGTTGAAGCGGTAGCAAAAGCCGGATTTATTCAAGGACGGTTGAACGATACTGGCGGTACTGTAGCAAAAAAACCGACCTATCGTTTTGATCCAAATGACGTGTTTACTCGTGCAGAAAGTGCACATGTAGGCTATTTGATCCTGATTAATCTGAAGAAAATTCCATACTAGTCATTAAAATTTGCCCGGTGATTGTTGCCGGGCAAAACTATTTTAAAAAACTTTAAATCTTTTAAAACAATACCGAAACTTTTTGAAAAAGCGTGCGTTTAAGTAAATACAACCGGGTAATCACCCAGTGTCCACGTATCGCCTATTGTCATTCCTCTTGTCGAATGCGGTATGGATGGTTATAATGAGACTCGTGGTAAATTGAAGGCTGAAGTCGAGCCGTTTTTGAAGTTAGTAGTTGCAGTGCCATTTTGTAGTAGCGCTCCAAACTTTGAAAGGGGGTGAATCGACGCATGATAAGGAAGAGCACTAAATCAGCAAGTGAGCTTAACAAAACCAATCTACCTCAAGGAGGAGAACAAAGAACTATGAAAAAGCAAATTTCAACGATTTTAGCAGGTTCCTTGCTCTTAGCAAGCATTTTGCCAGCAATGGCATTCGCGGCAGAGCCGACAACACAAGAGAAATTCGACGCATTAAAAGCAAATGGTGTTATGTCAACGGCTAACTTTGACCAAGCAATGACTCGCGCTGAGTTCGCAGTAGTTATTTCCCGCTTGTTCAAATTAGCACCAGCTCCAGCAGCATACAGTGATGTACCAGCTACACATTGGGCAGCAGGTGCAATTGGCGCAGTATCAGCCTTGGGAATTATGCAAGGTAACGCTGGTAAATATAACCCAGCTGGTTCCGTAACGATTGAGCAAGTAGCAAAAGTTCTTGCAACAGCTAAACAATTCTCACCTCTTGATACTCCAGTAGCAGGTAAAGTTTCTGCATGGGCAAAAGGTTATGTTGCAGCAGCAATCGCAAGCGGCTACATACCGACTTCAAATGATTACACAGCTAAAGCAACTCGCGGAGCACTTGTAGAAGCGGCTTACAAAGTATGGCAATCACTTACACAAGTAGCTACATCAACTCCAGCTCCAACAGCAGCACCAACTGAAACACCTGCTCCAACAGCTACAGCTACATTAGCACCAACAGCTACACCTGCTCCAACAGCTACAGCTGCTCCATCTGCTGCGCCGATTGCGGCTACAGTAAGTGTTAAAAGCACTAAAGTTATCGCAGTTGCTTTCAGTGGCGCTGTAGATAAAACAAAAGTAACATTTGAAGTTAAATCAGGTAGCGTAATCTACAAACCGGCAGTTGCTTTCGCTGACGATTTGAAATCAGCTACATTGACAGCAGCTTCATTCTTCACAAAAGATCAAGATTACACAGTTACAGTTAAAGGTTTGGGCGCTGACCAATCTTCAACTGTAAAAGTTGCATCTGAAGTAGCAACTACACTTGCATTGAAAACATCCATTATTGCTGATGGTTCAATTCAAGCAATTGAATTCGTTACAAACGATCAATATGGTGCAGCTTTAGGTAGCCAACCAGCTCAATCCGATTACACATTTACTTTCTACGATGCTAAAGGCGCAAAACAAACGCTTACAGCTCCAAACAAATTTGATTTTGCTACAGCAAAAGTTGGCGACAAATATACAGCTTATGTATTCAGCAAAACAAGTTCATTGTACGCTCAAATCACAGTTGAATTGAAAGCTGCTCCAGCACTTGGTTCATTCGCAATTGTTGCTCCAGTTTACAAAAATACATCTGATGATAAAGTAGCTACTCGTTTTGACGCAGCTACAGCTTACGCATATGTAGCAATTGCTGCTACAGAGAAAAATGATGGTTCCGCATTGGCTGCAACTTCAGTTGCTGGTGGCGTAGTTACAATTGCTGGAACAGCAATCAATGTATACTCAACTGATACAACTGTAGTTGATCCTGCAGCTAATATCACAAGTGTAGATTCAGGTAAAGCATTGAAAATCACTACTAAAAAAGCTGGTTCAGCAAAATTGACGTTTATCTACAACGACAAAATTGTTACATTGGATGTTAAATCCGAAGCTCCAGCTACATTGAAATCCTTTAACTTGGTAGCTCCATCTGCAGGTTATGCTAATTCAGACTTAGCATTCACTTACACTGCTGCTGACCAATTCGGCACAGAAATCAAAGCTGCTGACGTAAATGGCAAAAACAACAATTATGTTGACTTCGCTAACACGCTTGTTCGTTATAGCGATGCTGATGGCGGAAATATCGGTAACGGTTTAGCATTTGACGCTGTAACAGGCGCAGTTAAAATCTCCAAAACGTTCTTAACAAAAGCAGGTACAATCACTGTAACTCCAAAAATTGATGGTAAATATGCTTCAACAATTACAATCAAAATCAATGCTGCTTCAATCGCAACTACATTGGTTAAAGTTGATGGTTTGGTTTCCAACTATGTAGTTAACGGTCAGTACACACTTGCTGCAGAAAAAGTAATCGTTCGTGACCAATATGGTAATGAATCAAACTTGAAAGATCTTGGTTTAACAGCGCAATTATTCTTCGATACAGACGCTAATGCGAAATACGCAGTAACTGGCGTAGGTATTACTGAAGCAAATTCAACTCCTCTAAATGAAGCTAACCCTGTAACATTTACAGGTAAAGATTCAGTAACATCCAAAGTTAACATCAAAGTTGGTAACATCGTTGATGAAATCAACTTGACAACACTTGATGCAGATAAAGTTTCAAGCTATGCAATTGCAGCAGTTCCAACTTTGTATGCTAGCATTACAAATAATGCAGTTAGCCCTTGGGCTAAAGACTTGACGGTTACTGGTAAAGCAGCTGATGGTTCCGTAGTAGCAATCCCTGCTAACCAACAATTTATCGTAGTATCCGGTAACACTTCAGTTGTTGGTGTTAAAACAACTGTAGGTAATCCACAAGTGTTGACAGTATTCGGTTTGTCCGCTGGTTCAACAACTGTAACTGTTAAGTTGAATGGTAAAGATGTTGCTTCAACAACAGTAACAACTTCCAAAGAAGACAAAAAATTAACAACAGTTGGATTTGCAGCTGATAAATACACTGTTGCAATTACCGGTGCATACCCTAACCAAACTTGGAATACTTTGGACCTCGGTACAGTATTGAGCAAAAAAGACCAATATGGCGTTACAATTGTAACAAATGGTGCATATAGCATCAGCGATACAACTGTAGCAACAATTGACCAAAGTGGTTTTATTACAGCAGTTGGTGAAGGTACAGTAACAGTTGCTTATGTTGCTGACTCCGGTTTAACTGCAACTACTACTGTAGTAGTTCCAGCTAAAAACGTAGCTCCTTAATCCAATCAATAAAAGAAGTAGAGAGACCAGTGGTTCATCCACTGGTCTCTTTTTTTTCCTTCTTCCTAAATGTAATGACATATCGTATAGTGGAAGTCGGGGGTGTTCGCTCTAATGAAACAATCAATGATGAAATCGATCATAATTACAGCAATGATCACACTATGCGTTCCCAATTTTGTACAAGCAGTAACAATTTCAGCGCCTAGCATATGGACTACACTGAAGGCAGATGCGCATTTCGTCACAAGAAGTGAATTTGCTGTGATGGTTGCGCCATTACTATCAAATGTGAGTACCAAGTCTATTAAATGTACAGATTGTAAGGTTAATAAATCCGTACTTTCGGCTATCGAAAAGTCGGTGAACATAGGTGCGCTCAAATTAATAGGCACAAATTTTGAGCCATCGAAAACAATGTCGATGGAATCTGCCGGAATTGCTCTAGTAACCATTATTGGAAAAGAGAAGTTAAAATCCTTGGGTTCTCAGACGGATCAATCAAATTGGATTTCAACCGCTACGGCACAATCATCGATTAAATTACTTAGAACACATGGAATTACAACTGCTGTTAGTGATTATCGAAAACCATTGAATGCGTTGCAATTCAAGCAGTGGTTACAACAAGTTTTAACTGCATTAAATACTTCACCAGTAATAGCGAAACCAACACCTTTGCCAACACCGTTGATTGTAACGAATACAACTTCTCCAAGTGCACCTGGAGTGGGTGATGAGGCATTACCAACACCGGGTGTGGACATTGTTAATTACGATCCTAATTCAATAAAGCTTCATTCTAATTGGTTTCGTGCAAATGCGAGTCCTTTCCCAGTGAAACTCACAGATTCGACGTTAAGCGACGTATCTGTAATCGTAGTGCCTGATTCGAAGGACCCACATATCGTTGTACTAAAGCCGACAGTTACATTGAATCCTGGTAAATATCAAATCGTAAACATAGATCCTAGTGCATCTTCGATGCCCGTTTCTTTTGAAATTGATATGCCCTATATTCAAAAAATACGTCTAGAAAAAACTCAAATTATGAAAACATCGAATTCAATTATCCCATTGCGATTTGAGGATCAATACAGTCGAGAATATCATGTGAATTCAAATGATATTGGTATTGCAATTATTGATACTTCTACAAACCAAGCGTATTCCGAAAAGCCATATTATGATGAAACCGAGAAACGCTTTAGAGTTGATATGTCAGGCGGTAAAATTGGAGTTAACTATTGGATTAATGTAATTCATCGATCTGGACTGATGGCAAACGGGATGATAGATGTTGTGAATCAAACAACAATCGATAACATTATCTTAAAATCGTTCAAAACATCCGTTTCTGATTCATCCGCACAAACGACCTTACAATTAAACGTGGTAAACAAAAGGTTAGCAGCAGAATCATTTACTCGAGTTACGATCAATTCAGATCAACAACTAACGATTAGCAACCCACTAAGCAATTTAACATATCGTGTAAAGTTCGATGGAATTGGTTTGATTACCGATGCTTCTATGCAAGATGATAAATTGATTGTAAAATATGCATTACCAGAAACACGGTCGACGATTGATGTTTCAATCCAAGCAGGAGCAGTTCAACTATTTAAAACGATTTATACCTTTCCAATAACGGAAGAGAAAAAACAATGAGAAAATTAATTATTATGTTTTTTGTAATTGGTTGTGTCATTCTCGTTCAAGTTGGTTATGGAGAAACAAATCAACCACAACCAGGATCAGCAGATGATCCGTTAATTACAAAAGGTTATGTAGACCAACAAATGACTTTGCAAATAAATTCGAAGACAGACCAAATCCGCACGGAACTAAATCAAATGATTTTGACGAATGTTACACAATCCGTTCAAACGGAAATAACTAAGCAATCTCAGGATCAAGTTCTCAATTTTATTAATGAACAAATTGCGAAAAACACAACCTATCAATTAGTTTCAGTGCCACCTGGTCAAATTATTGTATTTAATGGCGGGGCAGAAGTGATTGTGCGTGCTGGAAAAGCAGTCATTGTAAGTCCTGACAAGAATGGAATTTCTGATTTAAGTGATGGAACAGACAAAGCACCGAATACTCTTGTATCCAATAATCATTTGTTGTTGTTTCCTCGAACAGGACGAGGCTTACAAATTGATTCAAATCAGAAATCAGTTACACCGATGCTCGTTCGAGGCACGTTTGAAATTCGCAATAGTTTAATATCTAGTACACCTGCACCTACGGCAACAACAATTCCCTCACCTGTCACGACAATTCAGTAAACTAAATTTGACTAGACAATAAATATTTCGTACCATTGGCAAGGGAATTTCTATTTATAGGAGGTTTTTGAATCATGGCATTAGTAGGATCAGGCAAACGACTTTTTACTTCTGAGAGTGTAACTGAGGGACACCCAGATAAAATATGTGATCAAATTTCAGATGCAGTATTGGACGCGTTCTTGGAGAAAGATCCGAATGCACGTGTAGCGTGTGAAGTGTCAGTTACTACGGGGTTAGTCCTTGTGGCAGGGGAAATTAGTACAAGCAGTGATTTTGTTGATATTCCATCAATCGTTCGCCGCACTGTACAAGAAATCGGTTATAACCGCGCAAAATTCGGTTTTGATGGACAAACTTGTGCAGTATTAACTTCAATTGGTGAGCAATCAGCGGACATCGCATTAGGTGTCGACAAAGCGCTTGAAGCGCGTGAAGGCCAAATGAGTGATGCCGAAATCGATGCAATTGGTGCTGGCGATCAAGGATTAATGTTTGGATTTGCTTGTAATGAAACACCTGAATTGATGCCATTACCGATCAGCATGGCACACCAATTGTCCCGTCGATTGGCAGAAGTTCGTAAGAATGGTTCGCTAGCATATCTACGTCCAGACGGTAAAACGCAAGTAACTGTAGAATATTTTGACGGCAAACCGAAACGAATTGAAACAATCGTCATTTCAACACAACATGCAGAAGAAATTACACTCGAACAAATTAAACGAGATGTAATGGAATTCGTGATTAAACCTGTTGTTCAAGCAAGTTATATCGACGAAAATACAAACTTTTTCATCAACCCAACAGGCCGTTTCGTGATCGGCGGTCCGCAAGGAGATGCAGGTTTGACTGGTCGTAAAATTATTGTTGATACGTACGGCGGTTACGCACGACATGGAGGGGGCGCATTCTCCGGTAAAGATCCTACGAAAGTAGACCGTTCCGGGGCATATGCAGCTCGTTACGTCGCGAAAAACATCGTTGCTGCTGGTCTTGCTGACCAATGTGAAGTTCAAGTTGCCTATGCAATTGGGGTTGCGCGTCCGGTTTCGATCAGCGTTAATACATTTGGGACTGGCGAAATTTCTGACCAACAACTAGAAGCTTTGGTTAGTAAACATTTTGACTTGCGTCCTGCTGGTATCATTAAGACATTGGATTTGCGACGTCCGCTTTATCGCAAAACGGCAGCATATGGTCACTTCGGCCGCAATGACTTAGATCTCCCTTGGGAACGCACAGACAAAGCAGAAACACTTCGCAGCGAAGCATTAAGTTTGAAAGCATAATCGAATGATCCATAAGGCTGTCCAATAAGCAGGAAACAATAAACTGCAAAGTGGACAGCTTTTTTATAAGGCATAGAATTCTTCGGGGGAAAAGACGATGAAACGTATCATACTAACTGCTATTACTGCCCTGATGTTTAATGTTTTTAATACATATGGCTTTGCACATGAAGAAGATGAGACGGCGTTGCAATTAATAAGTATCAATGCACTCTCTGCAGGTGTTACCGAAAAAATGTATCGCTATCGGCCAGATGACATGAAACCAAATGAAACAGTACCGGTACATGTGATTGAAGCTAATTTGAACGATGCGAACACAAAAGTAAAATTACTACTAGGTAAAAATAATCAAATGCCAATTAAACAAACGGTGAATTCAATGATAATTGGGTCCAATACCGTTGCAGCAGTTAATGGCGATTATTTTAACCCCAAAGGCGACGGTGCTGCCATTGGAGCACAGGTCCAAGATGGCAAAATGATAAGTTCGCCGTCACAACTTCTCGGCATGTACGCGTTTGGAGTAACCAAATCAAAACATGCGTTTATTGGACAATATGGATATAGTGGAACGATATTTGCGGCGGATGGTGAATCATTTCCGGTAAGCGGGAAAAATAAAGTGCCATACTGGACTGAACCTGCCAAAACGCATTCGCATACCGACACGATTCAATTGTATACATCGGATTGGAATTCGGTACAACGGGGAAATGATGGGGTCTCCAATCCCTGTGAGGCATGGGTCGAGAAAGGTTCCGTTCAAAAAGTAGCATGCACAGTCATTCAGCAAATCCCGACACAAGACGGGTTTATACTGCGTACATCGGGGGAAGCAGCGAAATGGTTGAAATTACATATTCATGAAGGTGACAATATTCAATTGACCGAGCAACTCGTGCCGCTTCAACCGCCGGATACACCACCTGCAGAAGAAATCGATACGTTAATAAGCGGACATACGTTACTCCTCAAAAATGGGCAAGCACTATCATTTACGCGCGATGTATCTTCGATTGGCGGATCACGTGCCCGAACCGTTGTTGGGATGAATGCAACAAAGGATATGGTGTATTTGGTTGTCGTTTCAGGAAATGATAATCAAAAAGGCTTGTCGATGCACGGGTTGCAGGGGTTGTTACCACATTTAGGGTTAACAGATGCAATTAATTTGGATGGTGGGAGTTCTACGCAATTGATTGTTCGACCATTAGGGGAAACGGCGACAATTTTACGAAATGAACCGGAATATGATCGGCCGCGCGCAGTCGTAAATGGACTTTCATTTTTGAATGTATCACCTGACGGTACGAAAATTACACTTCGGGAAATGCCACCGTTTCAATGGATTGGTGAAACGCTGAAATTGCAACAACCTGCATATGACGATTATTTCAATCCAATTGATACCACCAAAAATGGACATTGGATTCAAAGTGATCAATTTTTATCGAAACTAACGTCTAGCGAGTGGACTCCGCAACAGTCTGGGGAAACGTTCATCACCTGGAGAGCAGATCAACCTGACCTACTAAATAAAGGACTTGTACTAAATACGATCGGTTTTGATCATTTGACTCAAATGCGAATAGAAGTAACGATTGATGATCAAGTCCCTGTAAAGATCGGTAATCTATTCGAACCACATTTATTTGGGGTGACAGACACACAAGTTGAGCGGGAAATTCCGCTCACGTTGTCGAAATGGTCTTGTGAAGGCGTAACGCTGAAGTCAGATGAGACCGGAAAATTGATCGTGGATCAAATTTCAAATCAAATGATGAGTTGCGATTTTGATTATGACGGATTTTCCGTAAGATGGGCACATCCAACGGAACAAAGCGTCTCGGCCATTAATTGGACAAAATCTGCCGACCGTAAACTTTTCGCGGGAAGTTGGACGACACCTAAGAAGAAAATAAAGACAACAATAAAAGCTGCTACGATCAAAAGTCCAGATGCATCGAAACAAACGGTGCTTCAATTAACTGCAAATGCATCAGGTGTGAGTGGCACGTGGAATTTGCAATGGCCAAAACTCAAATCGCCAAAGGGAATGTCTTTTACAATTCCCACAATGGTTCAATATTCATATCAAAACCAAGATAAATGGATCACGAAATCATTATCTGTAAAAGAAGTTTCTGAATTAAAAAAGGGTCCTTCGGAAAAATTGGAAATCAGTTCGATTCCAAAAAAACAAAAACAAGTGCGTGTGAACATTGGTAATATTATATGGAGCGGATTTTCACCGATTAGTGAAACAGCTGCATTCAAGCAAACACTATCCGTCGGAAAAAAAGTGTCGGACATGGTGCGGCTTTGGGATGGCAAGTTGTTTGTAGATTTCAATGCGATAGCCATTGATTCGAGTGTGAATATTTTCCTCGACGCGCCGATGAAACGGATTCGGTGGGTATGGCCAACGCATACGGTTGATTGGTGGATTGATCGTAACGTGGTCATTCGAGATGGAAATAAGGAATATGTAAAAACCGTGCCGTTGGTGTGGAAAGGTTCTGGAACATCATCACGGCCGTTTATTGCGGCATCAGATTTAGTAAATGTTTTTGGGTATCAATTCGATTGGCAGAAAAAAAAGAATCAATTCATTTTGGAACGATTGCAAGGATTCGGCAATGGGGGGTAAAATAAACCCATGCCAATGAACGGCGGTGAATCGATATGTTAGCATTTTTGCAATGGCCTTTACTTGATGCAGCAGATTTGGGCGCACTAGTACTTTATTTAATTATGCACGTCATTATCGATATTTATCGCATTCGCCTCCAAAAAACAACGGTCACATTAGCGATGTCTGTGATGATTGCGGTTTTAGTTCAATATGGAGTTTTGTCAGCGCTCATTTTGAGTTTATTTTCAATGGCGATTGGAGCGGCACTTACACAAGTGCGATTATGGCGGATTTGGATGATTAATGCGAGCATGATTACAATCAGCACGATTTCTGCAGGAATTGTCTATACTTGGTTGGATGGTCCAGTGGGGAATCAGGGAATTACGAAATGGGGCATTTTCACTGCGTTTATTTTTTCCTTGGTCGTACTTGTTGTGAATCATACAATTTTATTACTTGTTCAGCAAAATCAAAAAATGCGCAAATCCTTCTGGTGGGTTACGCTTGAATTTGCTTGGGATGCAGGGGCAAATATCGCTTCTTTACCACTTGGAATGCTCCTCTATCAAACCCATTTAAAGTTTCTGTGGTATGGTCTAGGATTGTTCGTGATGCCGCTCATTGCCGTATCTGCGATGTTTCAGTTGTACAGTCAAACGTATCACGAAAATCGGCGACTACAACGTTTATATCAAACCTTAGCTGCGATGGCCACCGAGGTGCGTGTCGATCGATTTATGCGGTTACTACGCAAGGCATTAGTTGATGTATTGGAGATGCGGCGTTTTCAAGTGTTAGAGTGGAATTCCGAGCGCCAAACATTGGTTGATTTAGAAACAAATGAGGACGTTGATCAACCGCGATGGATACAATTACTGATCAATGAACCTGCAACTAAATTATACATCCAGCGTTGGCCAGATGATGAAGAGTGGTTTAGCGTGGACGCGCATGAACGTGAACGCGCGATGGTCATTCCACTGCGTCAGCCAACGGCATCGGGACCAGCGATTTCGCTTCACGGAGAACAACCATTAGGAACGCTCGTTGTTTACACCATGAGCGGAGAATACGGTCCTGCCAAAAGCGAAGAAGAATTGCTATTTACCGTCGCCCAACAGGTGACGACGTCCATTCGATTTATACGGAAATTACAATCCAGAGAACGTCGCTCCAAGACAGATGACTTGACTGGTCTTTCAAATTTGCGCTCCTTTCAAGAAATGCTCAATGAGCAGGTTGAAATTAGCGAATCAACGATGAAAGATTTAAGTTTAATTTTGATGGATATCGACCATTTCAAGCAAGTAAATGATGTTCACGGACATCTCGTCGGGAATCAGATTTTACAACAAATCGCAGCCCTGCTTAAAGAAATCGTCACACAACAGGATTGGGTATGTCGATATGGTGGGGAAGAGTTTGCGGTGATTTTACCAGCCCACGGTTCAGAAAAAGCAAGGTTTGTCGCGGAACAAATTCGTGAACGAATTGAACAAAATGATTTTAAGATTAGTGGAAGTATATCCGAAAAGCCTACGGATGTCCTAAAGATTACTGTGAGTGTAGGCGTGGCAACGTTCCCGACCTTTGCCAAATCATCTGTTGAACTCATTCGTCTCGCTGATCGTGCAATGTATATCGGTGCAAAGCGTGCCGGACGAAATCGAGTTTCTGTATTTGGTGTAAATCCATTATAAAAATAGATGCGGTTGTCTTGTCTTCGTAAAAGGCAGCCGCTTCAATTGCTTATCCCCCACAATCCCCTCACTTTGGAGTTAGCGCTTATGAATCCACTTAATAATTGGTTACCAATCTTACAAACTTGGCGCGGCCGACAATTTGCGCCGTCCGAATGGGAAGCGGCCGTTTTGTGTGTTTCTGCAAATGAATCCATCGACCCCAAATTACTCGCAGAACAACTCCTTCAGCATAATTATATAAGCCGACAAGATGGCGTTATCCAAATCGTTAGACGCACTTGGTACGGAAAGAAAAGAATAGATTATCGCTGCAATCGCTGCGGTAACGAATATCAGCAATATTTTCAAACAACTCCTTGCGCTTCATGTAATTCTCCTCATTGTATATATTGCGAACATTGCTTACAGATGGGCCGCACAAAGCAATGCACTCCGTTACTCATGATTTCTCAAAAAAATGTTCCGCCAATGCCGAATGAACACAATCTACTACCATTTCCCAATGTACTGTTAACGCCGAACCAGCAAGCAGGTGCAAATTTTATATTTGACCATATTCAAACTGGCGGCGAATGCTTGCTTTGGGCAGTGACAGGAGCCGGAAAAACAGAGATGCTCTTTCCGTTAATTCACCGCATGCTCTGTGAAGCAAAATCGTTACTGATTGCAACGCCGCGCAAAGATGTTGTGATTGAATTGGGGCCCCGACTGCGAAAAGCCTTTGGGAGCGACAAAATTGTAGAACTATATGGTGGGTGCCAAGATCCGTGGGCTGGTGCGCCAATCACACTGGCAACAACACATCAACTCATTCGTTTTCGAGAGGCATTTGATGTCGTCATTGTCGATGAATGCGATGCGTTTCCATATAAAGATAACGAGACATTACAACGACTCGTGCGAAGGTCTCTGGTTGAAAAGGGGCTAATCGTCTGGTTAACCGCTACTCCGCCAAAAGAGCTCATCAAAAAACAAAAAGCGATATTTCAAGTAACCTCGCGTTTCCACGGATTCCTAATGCCAATACCCAAGCGGTTAGCGAATTCGAACAAGTCAGTCTCTCAACATGTTTTGGATATCCTATCAAAAAGTATTGCAAGAGGAGCATGTGTGTTCTTTTTTGTTCCAGAAGTAAAGATGGTTACTCACGTTATGCAAATTCTTCGCGATGCACTCGGACAAATTGATAAAATTGATGGGACATTTGCAGCCGATCCGAAGCGATCAGAAAAAATTCAACGCTTTCGCGATCGTTCGATTCGGATCTTAGTGACGACATCGATCTTAGAAAGAGGAATCACGTTGCCGATGGCAGATGTCGTCATATGGCATGCCGATCATCGATTGTTTGATGAAGCTTCGCTCGTGCAAATGGCTGGACGTGCGGGACGATCGGTAGAAGATGCACAGCAAGCCTCGGTTTGGTTCGTAAGTGAAACATTTACAGATGCGCAGCGCGGCGCCATCAGGCAATTGAAAGCGATGAATAGCGTGACAAGCGCCTAAAAAATACGGTAAATTATCATAGAGAGGTGATCGAATACATATGCGCAGACATCGGTATCAATTTGATTTGGCTAATTTATTGTCGTTGTTTCGGCCCTTGTATCCCGAATGTGTACTTTGTCGACGCAGGCGTAAGCCTACCGAGGACGGCACGTGCTGTTTTGTATGTGCGGACAAAGTTCCTTATATTAAGCGAGTTGTTTGTGCCCATTGTGGGCGCGCGGATTTTTGCCATGATTGTGATCGTTTGTTAGCGGATCATCGTAATCCACCCGCATTAGCGTTTCATCGTAGCGCTGCACGTTATGATTCATTCTTGAAATTTGTAATTGCTCAATACAAATATCGCGGACATGAACGATTGCGAAACCTCTTAAAAGATATTTTGAAACATGGTTTTGAATTACTCCAGAACCAATTGGCAGTTCAAGAAGATCGATACACCGAAACGTTTGACATGATTACATTTGTGCCGATCAGTGGCCCCCGTGCTCATGAACGCGGATTCAATCAGGCAGAGCAACTTGCAGAAGAATTAAGTGAAGTAACCGGGCTCCCGGTCATGTCTCTTTTGCGAAGAGAGAAACATGCTCCGAAGCAGAGTCAACAAACGAGAATCGGTCGCTTAAAGGTTTCACATCAAGTTTTTGCATTTGATGAAGAGGTTTGGGCGAAAATGGTATCTGAGCAGCAGGAAAACAATCAGGTTGCACGAATGTTAACATTGGATCGTCCGCTTCGAATCATCATTGTCGACGATGTATATACAACAGGAACGACACTCGAGGCATGTGCTGGTGTGCTAAAAACGCGTTTGGGCAGTCATGTATATGGATTAACGCTTGCTAGGGCGTGAACATTAAACATTTTTACGTTTTCAAACAAAAGCAAATCGGTTAAACTGAGTTTATTCAACCCCAAAAATGTCAAAACTTTTTTATTCGATTTTATTAATAAATTTGAAATTCACTCTAAACTAATTCACGCACGTACCGATATATTTAATACAGAGTACGGACAGCGTGTTCCAAATGAAACGAGGTGGTCATTATGCGGATCGATGATGTGAATCGTGCTGGAGGCATTCAGCCAACGAAAAAAACGAACCCATATAAAACAGAAAACAACGAAGTAAGACGTAGTTCGAGCCGTGACGAAGTACAAATTTCAAGCGAAGCACAAGCTTTAATGAACGCTCAATCACAAGGCGTTGGTGCGACGGATGAGCGTTTGGCTGAATTAAAAAAGGCAGTCATGAACGGAACTTATCAGGTAGATGCTCAACAATTGGCTGAGAAAATCTTGCCTTTCCTATAAGTTAATGTTTGCTTGAACGAATTTGCAATTTGACAAGACAGGTGATGGATAATGCCGATTCATGATTTAATCAATTGTATTAATCGGATGATCTTGATTCATGAGAAGCTTTTTGAACTGTCAACAATAAAAAAACAACTCATCATTCAGAATAAAGTTGATGAGTTATCAAAAATGCTGATCCAGGAAGCGCGTTGTATGCGTCTCGTCGAGGAAGAGGATAACCGACGAATTGATGCTATTACGCGCTTTCTTTTTGAAAAAGGCATCCAAATGCGTGGGAAAATGGCGGTTTCAGAGCTAGCTAAGCTAGTAAACGATCGAAACGACAAAGCGAAATTACTTCAAGAAGTTGAACGTTTGAATCAGGTTGTTAAGAAATTGAAGGATATTAATGCGTTGAATCAATTGTTGATCCAACAGTCATTGCAGTTTATATCCTGTGGATTTGATTTGTTTTTAGGGGAACCAGCACAAGAAGCGACGTATCGAAGACCGGCACCTTCAGCATATGATATACAACGCAAAGCAGTAATGGATCGTAGGTTTTAAGGAGGGGGAATCTTTATGGGTTCAACATTTTTCGGATTAGAGATTGCAAAGTCGAGTATTTTTACACAGCAGGCTGCACTGAATACGACTGGTCATAATATCGCAAATGCGAACACTAAAGGGTTCTCCCGTCAGCAAGTTAACATGGTGACCAATCGTCCTATGGAAGCAATAACGATGGTCCGAAGTGGGCAACCGGGTCAGATGGGTACTGGTGTACAGTTTGACCACATTAAACGGATTCGCGAACAATTTCTTGACGACCAGTTTCGTAACGAGAATAAATTTTTTGGTGAATGGAATGTCCGAAAAGATACATTAGATAAAATTGAAACGGTTATTAATGAACCATCCGATAATGGATTAAGTAGTGTAATGGAAAATTTCTGGAATGGCTGGCAAGAACTTAGTAAAGAACCAGACAACTTGACCGCGCGTGAAGTAGTGCGCGAGCGCTCTCTGAGCTTGGCAGAATCTTTTAATTATACAGGAAAACAATTGAATGATTTGACATCTGACTTAACGAATGGTCTCGGTGTAAAAGTAACTGAAATTAATACGTTTACGAGTCAAATTGCAAGTTTGAATTCGGAGATTTATCGACTGGAAGGTTTGGGAAATGATGCGAACGATCTTCGCGATCAACGTGACATAATTATGGATGATCTATCCAAAGACTTAAACGTAACGGTTAAAGAAGATCAGTCCGGGTTTAATATTAAAATTGGTAATCTAGATTTAGTTAAAGGCAGTGAGGTCAGTGCAAAATTCACGATGGATTCGCTAACTCAAATGTACAAGAATGGGGAAATTTCGTCTGGCGAAGTAAAAGGGCTCTTTTATTCACGAGACAATATTGTTGAAAATTATCGTACCCAGTTAAATGCAATGGTGAACACACTCGCTAATGGAGAAGCAAATGTAACGCTTCGGTCGGGCACGGTAATTCCAGAGGGTACTGTACTTAATGGAGTAACCTATAAAGGAACTGTTACGGAACGAACATTAGCGAATCCACTTGTTGTTAAAGTAAATGGTTTAAACGGGCTGCATGAATTAGGTTTTGGATTGAAACAACCGCTGGTATCTGGTATTCCTTTGTTCGAAACTAAGCCGGGTTTCACTGAATTAACTGCGACAAGCATTCAGGTGAATTCATTAATCGTTGATGATGTTAGGAATATTTCATCTTCATCAAGAACGATCGATGATGGAACAGGTGAAAAAGTAATTCAAGGAAATGGTGATTTGTCGATTTTGATGTCTAATATGCGTTCGATATCTTTCAACTTCGATCCGGAAAATTCTCGGAAAAGTATTTTATCCGATGGAACAATCGAGGAGTTTTATCGTTCCGTTGTCGGTCAATTTGGCGTTCAGTCGCAAGAAGCTACCCGACAAGCTGATAATCAAAACGTACTTGTTCAACAAGTAGACAATCGAAGATCCTCTGTAAGTGGTGTTTCACTAGATGAAGAAATGGCGAATATGATTAAATATCAACATGCATATGAAGCCGCCGCACGTACATTAAATGCATTTGATCAAATGTTAGATAAAGTTATTAATAATATGGGAATGGTTGGCCGATAATTAAAGTATAGGTGTTTCGTATTTTTCGGTGTTAAGGGGGTTGGTTAAATGGCCAATCGTATCACACAAAACATGTTGAATTCACAATTTATGATTAATTTGCAGCGAAATTATCAACGTATGGATGATCTGAACATGAAAATGACGACAGGTCGGCGAATTAATCGTCCTTCGGATGATCCGATTGGACTAAGTTTTGCAATGCGATATCGTAGTCAATCCAGTGAAATTGAACAATATCAACGAAATGTGGATAATGCGAAATCATGGTTGGATTATACGGATACCATTTTAGATCAGACGAACCAAGTATTGTCTCGGATTAATGAGTTAACGATTCAAGCTTCTACCGGTACGAATTCATTGGATGCAATGAAAGCGTCAGCGCAAGAGGTTGAACAGCTTAAGAACCAATTGACAAATATCGGTAATACTGTTTTTCGGGGTAAATATATTTTTAACGGACAACTCACAAACATGAAACCATTTGACGAGACAAACCCAGAGAAATCAACAACCCATAAGGCTGAGATTTCCTATGAAGTCAATCAAGGCGTGTTTGTGCCGATTAGTATTAATGGAAATGACGTATTTGGACCTGCTAACTTAAATGGAGTTGATTCGACAAACCCAAATTTATTTGCAGTTGTCGATCGAGTAGTACAATGTTTAAAAAATAATGACACTAAAGGATCGGCGAATATGCTAAAATTAATTGAAACGACGCATAATCGCCTTCAAGATATCCGTTCCAGTGTCGGTGCCAAAATTAATCGAGTGGACTTAACTGATCAACGTCTAAAGGACGCATCATCAAACGTTGTCTCGTTGTTGGCCAAAACCGAAGATGCTGATATGGGTGAAGTCATCACTCAAATGAAAATGGATGAGAATGTGTATCAAGCGTCGCTATCGGCGGGATCAAAATTGATCAAACCGACCCTAATGGATTTCTTAAGATGAGGGTGATGCGACATGGAAATGCCAAAATTAGTAATGTCTCAGCAATATGCAATGATTGGTATTCAAACTCAAAATGGTCATTATCAAATTAATCAACCTCAAGCAGAAATTTCAATGCAAACTACGAACACGCAAGTTCGTATAGAAAATGCTAAGGGAATGGTAGAAATTGATCAAGAACCTGGGTGGGGCATGCTAGGTGTTGGTTCAAATCCGCAATGGAATGAAAATATTTATTCTCAGATGAATTCAATTATGATGCAGGGAATTTTGAGGAGATCAGAAGATGGAAATCGTATGATTGAAGCGATGATATCAAAAGATGACCCTACAGGTGAACTTGCCGATAAAAATTCCAAATTGGTTAATTCCGTAGATTATACAGTATCAACAATAGAAAAAGATGGAGTCAAATTGAATGGGTTGTTTAAGCCTGGAAAAGTTGATTACCAAAATGGTTCGTTAACCGTTCAAGTGAAGCCACATAAACCTCAGATTGAATATCATCGGGGTGCCGTCGATCTTTATGTGCGACAAAAAAATTCATTAAATATTTCAGTGTCAAATTCAACCAATCTGTTAGGGTAATTCGTAATAGTTGTTTTATTTGATCTGGAGAGGAGCATCTATGTTGGCTACAGTGCATACAACAAGATTTGGTGAAATTGAAGTGTCAGATGAAGAAATTTTCCGTTTTTCGGAGGGTTTACCTGGTTTTGAAGATATGCATCAATTCGTGATATTCAGAACGAATCCAGAAGCGGTTTTTTGGTACTTGCATAGTTTGCAAAACCCTGAGTTGTGTTTCATTATTGCAGACCCGTTTATGTTTTATCCGGAATATGAATTTGATTTGAATGAGAATGTGTCCGCTGATTTAAAGTTGGATCGTGCTGAGCAATTGAAAATATGGTCAATTATTACGGTGCCAGCAGGTTCATCGATTGAACACGCTACGATTAATTTAGTTGCGCCGATTGTAATTAATACGGTCACGAAACAAAGCAAACAAGTTATTTTATACAATTCAAACTACTCCATCAAACAAAAATTGCTTAGCGGCGATGAATAACGAGCAAAGGGGACTTTACGTATATGTTGGTTCTCACTAGGAAAATTGGGGAATCGATTGTCATTCATGACAACATCGAAATAACAGTAATTGAGATTATCGGCGATACTGCTAGAATTGGCATAAAAGCCCCACGAACCGTTCCGGTTTATCGTAAAGAACTTTTTGAAGCGATCCAAGAGTCTAATCGCAGCGCTGCTGTGACGCAAGTGATATTGGACGTAGATGATCAATTAAAAGTCTCAAAGCGTGTTCGCAAGAAAAAAACAGACGATGAAAATGTGACAAAAGTTTAAAAGATATCTAAAACGAGTCATCTTCTTTGGTTAAACAAAAGAGGAAGTCTCGTTTTTTTGTTGAACAATAAATAATCAGAAAATTGTGTACAAAACATGATTTTTTGTAAATTTACGATCTGAAGAACGAGGCCATTATGATTCCGGGCGGCCGATCGGAATTATATAATACCATCCACAAGGACGTGGAGTGCCAAATTCAAGGAGGATGATTCACATGCGAATTAATCACAACATCGCATCACTGAACACGCATGAACAAATGGTGAATAACCAGAACATGCAGGCAAAATCGCTCGAGAAATTATCATCGGGGTTGCGAATTAATCGTGCAGGCGATGACGCCGCAGGGTTATCAATCTCCGAAAAAATGCGTGGTCAAATCCGTGGGCTGGATCAAGCTGCGCGTAATTCTCAGGATGCGATATCCCTCATTCAAACAGGTGAAGGTGCATTGAATGAGACGCAAAGTATTTTGCAACGAATGCGGGAACTAGCTGTGCAGTCGGGCAATGATACGAATACTAGCGCCGACCGAAGTGAGATTCAAAAAGAAGTGAATCAGTTGACATCAGAAATTAATCGTATTGCAAACACAACTGAATTCAACACGGTAAAATTGCTTAATGGAGATTCGAGTGGGACACCACTCACGATGCAAATCGGTGCTAATGGTGGTCAAACGATGACAATTTCCATTTCAACAATGGATGCAGTAGCCTTAGGGGTAGCCGGAAGTGGTTCTGGAAAAGGCGGCTCGGTTGCTTCTGCAAATTATGGAACATCGACCGTTACTCAAAATGCAATGTATGCTACTAGTGGTGTAACAAATGGAACAGGTACCACAACGTCTACGAATGGTGCGCTTAATTTATCTACTTCGAGTAAAGCAACAGCGGCAGTGGATGTCATTGATCACGCACTTCAATTGGTCTCTTCGGAGAGAGCAAAATTAGGGGCGTTTCAAAATCGATTAGAGCATACGATTACTAACGTAGGTACAGAATCGGAGAATTTAACGGCAGCAGAATCTCGTGTGCGTGACGTAGATATGGCGAAGGAAATGATCGGATTCACCAAGAACAATATTTTAACGCAAGCTGCGCAAGCGATGTTAGCCCAAGCGAATCAGCAGCCACAAGGAATTTTGCAACTATTAAGATAACTTTTGTTAAAAGGCAAACACATCACAGCTACTTCCGGTATTTGTCCGGAGGTGGCTGTTTGATTTTAAATATCTCTATAAATATGCAATTTACTATTAAATCATTGGTTCAAATAGCCGATTAAAACTTTAGATAATCATAAAACATCACACATGGATGTGGGATGTCTAATCCAAGGAGGAAAATGTTATGCGCATTAATCACAACATCGCTTCAATCAACACGCATGCTCAAATGGTGAATAACCAAAACATGCAATCCAAATCTCTTGAGAAATTGTCATCTGGTTTGCGTATCAATCGCGCGGGAGATGATGCAGCTGGACTTTCAATTTCTGAGAAGATGCGGGGTCAAATTCGTGGCTTAGATCAAGCTTCCCGTAACTCGCAAGATGCCATCTCGATGATTCAAACTGCTGAGGGTGCATTGAATGAAACCCAAAGCCTTTTACAACGGATGCGCGAACTGTCGGTACAGGCAGGTAATGATACGAACACGACAAATGACCGTAACGAAATTCAGAAAGAGGTAAATCAGCTTACATCTGAGGTCAACAGAATCGCTAATACTTCGGAGTTTAATACTCAGAAGTTGTTGAATGGTACGGTAAGTGGTGGCAAAACGATGCAAATCGGGGCAAATGGTGGACAAACATTTACGATCCAAATTAATACGATGGATGCTGTTGCGTTAGGTGTTGCAGGTAGTGGGGGTAGTTCTGTAGTGGCTGGTACATTTACAGGAGTATCTGCTGCAGCTGCGAGTGCCGTATATAACACGAGTGGTGTTACGAACGGAACGAATAACACGACGAGCTTCAATGGCGGACTTAGTTTAACAAGCGCAAGCGCAGCATCCGCAGCGGTTGATATTATCGACAACGCGATCAAAACGGTATCTGCTGAACGTTCTAAACTAGGTTCATATCAAAATCGGTTGGAACACACCATTAACAACCTTGGTACTGCATCGGAAAACTTGCAAGCAGCGGAATCCCGTATTCGTGATGTGGATATGGCAAAAGAAATGGTCGACTTCACGAAGAATAATATTCTTTCTCAAGCTGCGCAAGCCATGTTAGCCCAAGCAAACCAACAACCTCAAGGCGTACTTCAATTGCTGAAATAAGCTCGCTTGAATCATTGAAGGTCCCCGGTATACCGGGGACTATTTCTTTTTAAATTTTTTAAAAAACTTTAAATTAGCTATAAACTTTCTATAAAACGCTGCCGATATAATTAGTAGGTAATTGTAACTTCGAACGGCCGGTCGGAGTTGCGATTCGCCCCACAAGGATGTGGGATACCCGAATTCAAGGAGGAAGATACTTATGCGTATCAATCACAACATCGCATCACTTAACACTCATGCTCAAATGGTGAACAACCAACATGCTCAATCGAAATCTCTTGAGAAATTGTCTTCAGGTTTGCGGATTAATCGCGCAGGCGATGATGCAGCTGGTCTGTCAATTTCCGAGAAAATGCGCGGTCAAATCCGTGGTTTAGATCAAGCTTCGCGTAACTCGCAAGACGCTATCTCAATGATTCAAACCGCTGAGGGTTCGTTGAATGAAACTCAAAACATTCTTCAACGTATGCGTGAACTTGCTGTACAAGCGGGTAATGATACAAACACGACCAATGACCGTAATGAGATCCAAAAAGAAACGAATCAATTAACATCGGAGATTAACCGAATCGCTAACACTACAGAGTTCAATACTCAAAAATTGTTAGATGGTTCAGCAAGTGGTACTTCCGCAAAAACAATGCAAATTGGTGCGAACGGTGGTCAAACATTTACTGTTCAAATCAACACAATGGATGCGGCTGCATTGGGAGTTGCTGGTAGTGGTGGTGGAACTTCGTTGAACACTGTAGCAAGTGCTGCAGGTGGTGTCTCTGGTGGTGCCTACAAAACGTCTGGTGTTACGAACGGTACGAATAATACAACAAGCTTTAACGGTGCACTTGATTTATCAGATGCAGGTAAAGCATCCGCTGCTGTCGATATCGTAGATAACGCAATTCGTTTGGTTTCTGCAGAACGTTCAAAACTCGGTTCATACCAAAACCGTCTTGAACACACGATCACGAACTTGGGAACTGCATCAGAAAACTTAACAGCTGCTGAATCACGTGTACGTGACGTCGACATGGCAAAAGAAATGATCGATTTCACTAAAAACAACATTCTTGCACAAGCTGCACAAGCAATGATGGCTCAAGCCAACCAACAACCGCAAGGTGTATTGCAATTGCTACGTTAATTTCTTCGACAATGAAGAGCTCCTGGGTTTCTGGGGGCTCTTTTTTCTTTTTAATTTTTCAAAGAAACTAGGAATTAATCGCTAAACATATTCATTATTGAGGTCATTTCTCTTAAAATATATTTGTTTTTTATGAAAAAACAACTAAATAATTATGTCATTCCACTCGATAATAATAATAAGCAAATGATATTCGGGAGGAATTAACAATGAGAATCAACCACAACTTAGCTTCAATAAACACACTAAACCAATTGCAACGGAATAACGATACAACAGGTGCTAATCTTGAAAAATTGTCATCCGGTCTCCGGATCAACCGTGCATCTGATGATGCAGCAGGCTTAGCGATTTCCGAAAAAATGCGCGCGCAAATCCGCGGTCTTGATCAATCAGCACGAAATGCGCAAGATGGGATTTCTTTAATTCAAACTGCAGAGGGCGGATTGAGTGAAATTCACAGCTTGTTGCAACGGATGCGCGAACTCGCAGTTCAAGCTGGTAATGATACCAATACAGATTCTGACCGTGGTGAAATCCAAAAAGAGGTTAACCAATTAACTTCTGAAATTAATCGTGTATCCAACTCAACCGAGTTTAATACTAAAAAATTGTTGGATTCATCGGTTAGTGGAAGTGCAGGTTTGACAATGCAAATTGGTGCGAACGGCGGACAAACATTTACAATTACGATCAATGATATGAGAGCAACTGCATTGAAAGTTTCTGTTTCGGGATTTAGTGGTGGGTCCGTTACTGCAGGTTCTGGATTATCTGCAACGTACAAAGTTTCCGGAGTATATTCAGAGGCTACAACCTCAGTAGCTCAAGGCGGATTGGATCTATCTTCTGCAGCTAAAGCAACTGCAGCCGTCGATGTTATGGATGATGCAATCAAAACGGTATCCTCGGAACGTTCGAAACTGGGTTCATTCCAAAACCGTCTAGAACATGTAATCAGCAATTTGAATAACTCTTCAGAAAATTTAACGGCTGCCGAATCTCGAGTACGTGATGTCGATATGGCGAAGGAAATGATGGAGTTCACGAAGAATAATATTTTATCGCAAGCTGCTCAAGCAATGCTTGCTCAAGCTAACCAACAACCGCAAGCAATTCTACAATTGTTGAAATAATCGTTCAAAGTGGTATCACTAGTTGAAATGAAAGGAGTGATGTGAAATGCCAGTCGAACGAATTACTGGTTTGGCCTCCGGAATGGATATTGATACCACGGTAAAAAAATTAATGACTGCGGAACGTGTGCCGGTTGACAATCTCACAAAGAAAAAGCAAATTGCGGAGTGGCAACGTGAGGATTATCGATCACTAAATTCAAAGTTTTTGGAATTCAAAAACTCGATGTATTCAATGAAATTAGAAGCATCAACGCAAGTAAAAAAAGTAGCAGTAACTGATGAAACCTATTTTTCAGCGAGTGCGACAGGGTTGGCCAATGAAGGAAACTACAGCCTGAAAGTGAACCAATTGGCAAGTACTGCGAACCAAATGTCAAGCGCAACGCTCGGCCTTAAAGGGGATACTTCTAAGACCCTCTCAAGTGTTGTAAGTGGTTTAAGTTCGGATTTCACATTGCAACTGGTCGGAGAAAAGGGTACCGAGAGTATTACAGTAAAACCATCGGGGAAAGTTAGTGATTTGATCTCGGCGATCAATGCTAAGAGTACCACGACGGGGATAAAAGTCTCATACGATACTACATTAGACCGAATACAATTAACGTCTACCGGGACTGGTGCTAAATCAAGTATACAATTTGATGCTGCCGCGTCTGATCGGACGCAATTAAACTCACTTTGGGCAGGGCTTGGATTTAGTTCACAGGGACAATTGAGTCGAGGAAGTCAAAGTTTTGCTTCTGGGGAAACGACCACGTTGTCACAAGCGGGGACATTATCGGTGTCGATCGATGGCACATCAACCAAAACAATATCAATCGCATCAGGTACAACGAAAGTTTCAGATGTGATTTCTAGTATAAATTCGGATGCGGATTTTCAAAAAAACGGAATTTCTGCACATCTTGATAAAGACAATCAATTAGTGATTTCAAAAAGCAACTCACTTACGACAATTGGAATTACTGCGGATAACGCAAGTATCCTTACCGAACTAGGGCTCGATGCATCCCCGACGTTTACGAGTGCACTTCGCACAAGTGGCACGAATGCAAAGGTAGCTTATAACGGAGTAAATGTTGAATACACGTCAAATAATTTTGTGGTCAATGGATTAAACGTATCTTTAAAAAAAGCAAATCAATCCTCGGATGCGGCAACGCAAATGTCTGTAGTATATGACTCAGATGCAATTTTTAATAACATTAAAAATTTTGTGACAAAGTTTAACGACTTAAACGATGCATTAATTTCTAAGACATCGGAAGATCGTTATAAAGAGTACCAACCGTTATCTGATGATCAAAAAGCAGCGATGTCTGAAACCCAAATTACGAAATGGGAAGAAAAAGCGAAAAGCGGATTATTGAGAAATGATTCGATCATCTCCAAAATTCAGGTCGATTTGAGAAGAGCAATGAGTGGTTCTGTCACAGGTATCTCCTCGACGGCTGTTAATCAATTATCACTGATTGGAGTAAAATCGCTGACATTCGCAGACAATGGGAGATTGTCATTGGATGAAACAAAACTAAAAGAAGCAATTGCAGCAAGTCCGGATGCAATTACAACGATGTTCACAAAGTACTCTGGATCAGCAACATCATCAACCGGGGACGGTATTGCACGAAGAGTATACGATCAGATGACAACTGCAATTTCTTTAGTATCTCAAAAGGCAGGTACATCTGGTGCAATTGTTGACAAGTCAATGATGAGTGATGAAATTACCCGATATAAAACACAAATCAGCACATTGTCATCAAAAATGGCAGATAAAGAAAGCGCATATTATAAAAAATTTGGTGCAATGGAAAAAGCAATGCAGAAATATAACAATCAAGCAAGCTACTTCCAATCGCAAGTGAGTAAAATGTAATTACAATTTAGTGTTTTTTAAGGGAGGTTTGATTATGTTGGGGTACAATTCGGATAAATATTTTGAGAACAATATTAAGACAGCCAGTCCAGCCCAACTTTTATTGATGTTGTATGATGGGGCAATTCGCTTCCTGAAAATTGCGATTGATTCCACCAATAAACATGACTTCGCGAATGCAAATAAACATTACCAAAAAACTCAAAATATTATTCAAGAATTTATCATTACCATTGATAAAAATGCGCCAATTGCCAAACAATTGGTGCCGTTGTATGACTATTTTTATCGGCAACTGGTCCAAGCGAACATCCACAAAGATGTTGCACCTGCCGAAGAAGTTCTCAGTTATCTTGTAGAACTTCGTGAAACATGGTATCAGGCGTCCAGGCAAAGTCCGGTAAGACTCGTTCCAAAAAATGATCAATACCATGGTTGATCGTTATCAGCAAATTGTAACTGCCGTTCTGAGCGAACTTTTTCAGATCACATCGGGTCTCGTTCAAATCCTTCAGTCGCCTACTGAATTAAATGATGAAGAAGTACTTGCAATGGTTGAACGACGTGAAAAGTTAATCGAAGTGCTCAAAACATTCGATTGGACCTCTGGTTTGTCTGATGAAGAAAAACAATTAGCTAAAAAGATTGCATTCATGGATCCGATGGTACTTGAGGGAATGTCTCGAGTTAAAAAAGCGATACAGCAACAACAAGTACAATTTGATCGGTATCAAAAATCATTGGAACAACAAGATTATTTATCCGATGGAATCTTTTTTGACCGGAAGAAATAAATAGCATCTTTCCTATTGGTGATGAGACAACTCCTCTTATTCGTCACCAATACGAAAGATGTTTTTTTATAGTAGCACCCGAATTAGTATGTTATATTCGTTGTATAAAAAACATAAAAAACAGCAGGTGACGAACGCGTGTTTATTAAGTCAGGGCAACTCGAAAGAGATATACCAATTGATGTTGCACCTCATCAGCGACTTCAAATGTGGAATCAAATTGCAGAGCAACTGAAAAAAAGAACAGTTATTATAGAAGATCCTCGTTTTGACGGTAGTTTTTTTAGGATAGATTTATTAGAACAATCGTTTAAGATCGAATTGGCTGATGAAGATGTATTGCTTACACTTTCCAATCCGGTTGCGGGAGATGTACATATCGGCATAAGTGTCGTCGAAATGATTTATGTATTAAAAGATATTGCAAGTTTTGTTGCCATTAAATTATATGGCTACGATCAGGATTGTTGGTCAGTATTGGAACGGTTTGTTGATTTTATCGACAATCTTACGAAGGAAGTATTGCAATTCTTGGATCCGGTGATCGTAGATAAATGGATATTGCAATTAAATATATTGATGAGCGGAATTCAGAAACGGGACCAAATCATGATTGCTGACATCCTGCGATTTCGAATGATTCAACCGTTTTTAAATTAATAGGTAAAGGGGTGAGCGGCTTGTTTTTGAAGGCAAATCTTCGGAAAATGACAGAATTATATAAACGAATGAATTCGGAATTGCCTTCACTATTTAAGCAAATTCATTCACAGGCTAATATTACATTGAGCAGAACGCCAACTGGAAAAGCGACAGCAAAATTTAAGGATGCAAATATTAATGATTGGCGATACATTCATAGTCATGAAGATCCGGTCTATGAAGCGGAGATGGTGATTCGTTCGTTACCAGATCTCGAAAAAAGTGATCACGTGTTATTTATAGGTGTTGGAATGGGTTATCAGATTGAATTTTTTCAACAAATGTATCCCAATACGCCTTTTTCCGTGATTGAACCGATTCACGAATTATTTCAAGCCTGTTTAAATGATCGCGATTTCGGGTGGTTGGATATCGAACGGATCTGGTTGTTTTCTACCAAAACTTCGGATTCGCCGAATGGGATGGACGTATTTATCAAACAATTTGCAATGAATCCAGTGCTTTCGCCTACACATCTGACCGTGTGTATATTGCCAGCATATCAACAACTTTTAAGTATAGATGTTTCGGACGTTTATAAAGAGATTTTATTAATGTATCGCAACAAGTTTTCTACGGTTGCAACGGTACAAGTTCATCGATTTGATTGGCTAGAAAACTCATGCAAAAACTTTCCATACAACAATTCTACGCCATCATTTTATCGAAGTTTTAAGGATGCATTTACTGACAAACCCGTCATTATCGTCTCTGCAGGACCATCTTTGAATCACGAATTCGAACATTTGCGGACGATTTATGAGCAGGATATGGCATACATTTTTGCAGTTGGATCAACAATTAAAACACTATGCAAACAAAATATTAAAGTGCACGGTTTTATTGTCATGGATACAAAAAATGAAGAAAAAGGTAATGAACTTTTGGAACCTGCTTTTTTTAACGGGACATATCAACCGCCGCTTGTATACATTAGTACCGTTGGACCGAATTTGTTGCGCAAATGCCCAACACCGATGTATCACATTTTATCGGAACGGGATTTGGTCGCGCATCATTTGCTTGAAGATATTCAAAGTGATTACTTGATTCATGACCATGCAACGGTTGCCGTAAGTGCGTTTGAGCTTTTTACAGATATGGGATGCAATCCGGTCATTCTTGCAGGACAAAACTTAGGTTATTTAAACAAACAGAAGTATGCTTCAGGCATTGACTATGGTTATTTAGAAAAAGAAACGGAATGGAAATTAGAATCAAACCAAATTGCAATTAAGTCTGTAGATGGAAGTGAAATGTATACAACGCCCGACTTTCATTTTATGAAAAGTGATTTTGAAGGGTGGATTAAAAAAGTTCAACTCGAACAGTTATCGGATCAAAAACCGCTCAAAGTGATCAATACAACTCGTCAAGGTGCGCATATTGAAGGCGCGGAATTTATGACAATGGATCAAGTGATTGAACACGTGTTGACGCCTAACAACGTCAACAAACAGTGGAATGAACATGCCTTAGTGAACGAATCGGATGCTTCATATCGGATGCGTAAACAAAATCTTGATCGAAAAATCGCAAATAACATACAAGAATTGGACATGTTAAGTAACATTGTCGAAACGTCTATTCAACATGTTTTTCTTTTGGATCAGGCGCTTTTCCTAAATAATGAGCACGAAGCGAGAACGTTGATCGATACAATCGATGCCGAATTCCGTGCAACGATCGCAAATGGTTTTTACAAAGTGTACTTATTGACCGTAATGGAAAATTATTTAACACAAATCGCGCGTGGATTTGTGCTTTTGGAAAATAAACATAAAAACATTGAAGAATTAACCTTATTGAAACGAAATTTCGGGAATTGGTTTATTGCACTCAAAGAAGCGGTTAGGATATGTGAACCGCTATTTAAAGAGTTGCAGAAAAATCCCGTGGCTGCAGGAAATGAGGGATTGGCATGAACTTAAAAAACAAAAAAATATTGATTACGGGTGGAACCGGAACGATTGGTTCGGCACTGGTTGAAGAACTTTTGAAGTTTGCGCCTTCCGTAATCCGTATTTTTAGCCGAGATGAATATAAGCAATTCCAAATGCAACATCGGATGAAAGACCATGAACATGTTCGCTTCCTAATTGGGGACGTTCGCGACAAGGAGCGACTGTATAAAGCGATGGAAGACATCGACATCGTATTCCACCTTGCGGCGATGAAACACGTCTCCTCATGCGAATATAACCCGTTTGAAGCGGTAAAAACGAATGTGCTGGGCACACAAAACATCATTGATGTGGCCATTCAACAAAATGTGAAACACGTCGTATTTACGAGTACGGACAAGGCGATTGCGCCAACAAATATTTATGGTGCGACCAAATTGACCGCAGAACGTCTAATTACCTCTGCTCATTTTCATAAGGGCAAACACAAAACGATTTTTAGCTCGGTGCGCTTCGGGAATGTCATGGGTTCGAGAGGTTCGGTTATCCCGTTGTTTGTGGAGCAAATTCAACGCGGAGAAGCAATCACGGTGACAGATCCCGAAATGGTTCGGTATATGATGACGCCGAAACAGGCGGTTCAATTGATTCTGGAGACGTTACGCGTTTCACAGGGCGGAGAAATTTTTGTGTTGAAAATGCCCAAAATTCGTCTGCAAGATTTAATTGATGCCATTGAAGGGTTGCTTGCGGAGCGAGGCCTGTTGAATGTCGGTTTCGAGAAGCGGGTGGTCGGTCTTCGTCCTGGAGAGAAAATGGAAGAAGAATTAATGACCGATTATGAGGCGGGGATTGCCATAGATTGCGGGAATATGTTCTGTATTCCCTCGTATTTTGGGGATCGTAAAGTTCCAGATGGCAAAGTTGATTCCGAAGTATATGAAGGATTATTGCTGGACGAGCTCATTGATCAAAGCACCATTCGTGAATGGTTAAAAAGCGAGCAAATCATATGATCGATCCATTGGTCAGTATTATCATGTTATCGTATAACCGGATGCAAGATGTACTTGAAAGTTTAGCAGAAATCGCTAACATCGAATATCCGAATCTGGAAGTTGTCGTCGTCGATAATGCTTCCACGGACGGGACGGTAGAAGCAGTCACTGAACGAAGTAAAGAATGGAAGAATGCTGCAGGGGAGTCGCTACGAATTCACTTGCTGTCCCTCCCGAAAAATATAGGTGTTGCGGCATATAATCGCGGAATTGCGCATTCGTCTGGTGAATATTTAGTCATTATCGATGATGATTCCTATCCTCATTCGCAAGCCATTCGCCGCATGGTTGATGTGTTCCAGGTGAATCCGCAGCTTGGTGTGGTGGCATTCGATGTGCGTCATGAAGATTCTAAAGCAAGTGTGCCTGTACCATCACCAGACAACTGGATGGGGGGGCCAATGAAGCCGATCGAGCAGCCCTATTTGATGTCTTTTAATGGTGCGGGATGTGGGGTTAGGCGTAGCGTGTTACCTGTGCATGGATTATATGCGGAAAATTTCTTCTTGTATAACAATGAATTGGATGCTGCCTATCGCATTTGGGATCAAGGTTATGAAATTCAATTTTTTAAAGAAATTGTTGCGTATCACCGCCAATCGCTTACGAACCGGACGTCGAAACGAGCACCATTTTTTTATGTTCGTAACGCCTTTTGGATTGCGTGGACGCATTTGCCATTAACACATATGTTACGCGTGACGGGATTGTTATTGTTTTATTGCGGAGTGTATACCATCGAGCAAAAAACAGATGTATATTTACAGGCTGCGATGCAGGCATTTCGCGGAATGAAAGATATTTTTAGTAAACGAAAACCGGTGTCAGATCGTGTTGCCATGCAACTGCGAGTACCATACCCGGTGTTTTTTACATTTTATCGATAAATTGGGTGTGACCGTATGAACATCTTATTGATACGCTGTGTCAGTCTACAGTTGCTGGATTTGATCATTGCAAAGATTAAACAAAACGATGCACACGCTCAAATTCATGTGCTTACCCATCAACATAGCGCCGATTTGACCGCAAAACATCCAAGTATTGATCGGGTTTGGACGTATGAACGAAGCGGGAATTTTAGCGGAAAAATTCATGATGTAGCACTCAAAGGGATTTCATGGGATCTCATCCTTGTGCCGTTAGGGAATGAAAGTGGATCTGGTTTTGAAAACGTCAAGAAACTGGCGCTCTCGATTCCTTCGAAAGATCGGCAAACCATTAGCATATCGGGGGATTGGAAGCGATTTAATCGGTTTTCGATGATTGCAGAGCAAATGATACATACGGTTAGTGCGGTGTTTGGTGGACTTGTAACTGTCGTGGGGTTAGTTGTTCTGCTCGTTGCGATGCCGTTTATTTCAAGGAAGCACAAGTGAAGGGAGGGACGATCAATGTCGTATGATGTCATTGTTGTTGGTGCCGGATTCGCGGGGGCGGTCGCTGCGGAACGCTTGGCGCACGTGCAAGGGAAACGTGTATTGGTGCTTGAGAAGCGTGGACACGTTGGCGGAAATGCGTATGATCGCTATGATCAGCAAGGAATTTTGATTCATCAATATGGTCCGCATATTTTTCATACCAAATTGGCAGAAGTATGGGATTATCTCTCTCAATTCACGAATTGGCGTCCATATGAGCACCGTGTGTTAGGTGAAATTGAAGGGCAACTCGTTCCAATTCCGTTTAATTTGACGAGTATTGAACGATTGTTTGATGAAGATAAGGCGACACAAGTAAAGCAACTGTTGATCGAGCGATTCGGAATGGAAACGAAAGTTCCAATTCTGAAGTTGCAAGAAACCGATCATCCTTTGCTCGCTGAGTTAGCAGAATATATTTATCGTCATGTCTTTCTTGGATATACATTAAAACAATGGGGCATGCGTCCGGAAGAATTGGACCCGTATGTGACCGGACGAGTGCCTGTACATATTTCTTATGATGATCGTTATTTTCAGGATCGCTATCAGGCGATGCCTGTTGATGGATACACAAAATTATTTGAACGGATGCTTGAACATTCGCGAATTGAAGTTCAATATGGTGATGCGTTTGAGCGCTTGCGCATTGATGTGGAGGCGCGGCAAATCTTTTTTGATGGGGAACGCTTTGATGGGCGCGTCATATATACGGGCAAAATCGATGAGTTATTAGGGTACCGGTTTGGGGCATTGCCGTACCGCTCGTTAGATTTTGTATTCGAGTCGGAGGATCGTGAATGGGTACAGTCGACGGGGACGGTAAATTACCCAAATGCACATGACTATACGCGAATCACAGAATTTAAGCATTTGACGGGACAAGTCCATCCTCATAGCACAATTACGAAAGAATATCCCGGTGCGTACGATGCCGCGGATGAACGATTTTCAGTACCATATTATCCTGTGCCAAAACCAGAGAATCATGACCTTTACAAACAATACGCACGATCGATTGCAGATTGGGATCAAGTTACGTTAATCGGCAGATTAGCAGAATACAAATATTACGACATGGACGCGGTCGTAGCAAAGGTTTTGCATGTCGTGGAAAAATTCAAATCGGCAGAAAAAGGCGGTTAAGTTGATGTTTTCATTAACTACTTTAAATCAATTTATTCAATTGGCAAATCAAAACCGCGATAAAAAAGTTTTGGTATTTGGAACTGGTTTAGCTGGGAAAACAGTATTTAAATTATTGGAAGGTCTACAAATTCAAGTGGATTATTTTATTGATAATCAAACGGATCAGCAAGGCATGGAATTGTTTGGTGTTCCGATCTATGCACCATCGCAATTGTTGCGCGAAAACCAAGATCAAATCGCTGTCTATACGGCGAGCATGTATTACCGCGAGATGAAATCACAATTAGATGCAATGAGTCTGATTGAAAATCGTCATTTTTGGCATGTATTTCAAGCGGAACCATCTATAAAAAAACATCTTTCTCGTTATGAGCACTTGCTAAACGTGTTAAAAGAGGTGCAACCGGAGCGGGTCATCGAAATTGGCGTTTGGCGTGGGGATCGTGCAGAAAAGTTTTTGGAGCAAGTGCCATCAATTCGCAAATATGTCGGATTTGATTTGTTTGAAGAGATGACCGATGAAAAGTTCGAACAAGAAAAAATGGGAAATTGCGTATTTGAGCAGATGGATGCGGTATTAAAACGGTTGGAACGATTCAAACACGTGACTGTAGAAATGATTAAGGGCGATACGACAATTTCGTTACCTGCGTATGTGGCCAAAAAAGAACAGTTTGATTTGATCTTTATTGATGGTGGACATAGTGTCGAAACCATTCATAATGATTGGTTTTATGCGGAACAAATGCTTGCTCCGGACGGAGTGGTCGTGTTCGATGATTATTATTTGAATGATGATACACGAGGAGCGCGGGCTCTGGTGGATTATTTAATGAAAAATAAATCATTGGAAGTACGTTTTTTGCCTGTGATCGAATCGATCGTGGAAGGTTTGCAAATCACGATGGCGGTTGTGAAAAAACGGGCTGGAGCGTGAAGAACGGTGTTGCATCATTTTTTAGAAAAGCTTGATCGAACCAAAACGATAAGTGAATCACGCGAAATTATCGTGTTTGGAACCGGTGAAGGCGGAAAGTATCTTGATCAGTTGTTAACGCGGATTGGCGTTGAACCGATCTTTTTTGTAGATAATAACTCTGAAAAATGGGGGACACATTTTGAAGGGAAAACGATCGAGAATCCGATGAAATTGCTCGAAATGTCCCAATCTCAAATTTATATTTTAATTGCAAGTGTGTATTATCGAGAAATTCATGAACAATTGACCGGCATGGGATTTGAACCATCTGTGCATTTTAGTGATTTTATTTTGAATCACAAAGCGGTCGTATTTGTGAAGCCGCAATTGCAACCGCCAATTCCGATTGCACCTGGACCAAGTGATGTAGACATTGTACGTAAGGAATTGTTGATGCAAACCCTCATTGAACGGGTCAACGATGGGGAAAATGCTGGTGATGTGGTCCAATTGTATGCACATCACGATGATCGTAAGCGTAGGTTGATCGATCGACGCGTGATTGAATTTACTTATTTGAGTGGTTGGTTACATGGAAAAAAAACCGACGTGGAATTCATAGACGTCGGCGGTTCGTTGAACCACAAATTGACAACAGGGTTGTTGAAAGCGTTCAAATCGGTCTGGTTTGCATTGGAAAGTCCAACGTCCATTCAAATCGATCGAGTTGTGAACCTGCATATTGCTCCGCTAGTTGCAATTACGATGCCAGGAAGAACGTTTTCGCTAATTACGTGTTTTAATCCCATCATGGACATGCAAATCATCTTAGATTTGCTGGCGCCCGGCGGATTCCTATTAATAAGTTTAGAGTATCATTCAATTTGGATGGAATCAGAACCGAAAATCACGTTGGATCAATTGTTTGAACGAAATCAGTGCGCCGTAAGGTATCATTCATTTTTGGAATTGGTGATTTTGATTGAGGTGAAAAAAGCCGATGAAAATTAGATTTCTTTCCAAAATGCCAAAGGCAGGAATTTCTGGTGGGCGACTTTTGGCATTAATGATGGCAGTTTCCCTGCGCAGATGTGGTGAAGATGTTGATTTTTTGACCGATGAACATCCCGATATGTTCGGCGAATTAACCGCTTATTCTGATCTCAAGTTACAAAAAGTAAATTTGAATAATTTATCAAATCAAGCGGATCGTTCCGTCGATATCGTTGTGATTATTCCTCATCTAAAGGAAATCGATTTGATGGGTGAGTTTGTTCGCCATGCCATTGAATGTCGTGCGAAGATCGTATTACTTAATTTTGAATCGCCAAATTGGTATAACTCGCTAAGTCCGGTCAAACGTGATCCAAAGGAATGGGCAGGTTGGGATCTCGCGAGTGAATATTCATCTTATATTGCATCCATTTCAATGACAGGAAATCAATTCGCAAAGGAACATTATCTAACTGTTCCTGCAGGTTGTGTCTTTGATTTCTTTTATCCGAGTATTAATACCTTATTAGCTGATGAAGTGCCAACGCCGGCACATAAAACGAATGAAATTGTTTTCCTAAGCCGATATGATCAACACAAAGGGTTTGATTTAATTGAGTCGCTCAATATCCCAGAATTAGCAGGGTATCGCGTGTGTATGATCATCGGAAATGAATCCGGTAAAGCGCAGCAACTTGAAATCTGGAGAGATAAACTACAAAAAAACGGGATCGGATTGGACATTCATTATTCCATTGATTCACGAACGAAATTTGAGATCTTGAAACGCGCGTCTGCGTTGTTATTCACATCTAAGTTCGAGGGATTTGGTTATCCACCACTTGAGGCCGCATATTGTTTGACGCCAGTTGCTTGCTCGGATTTGCCTGTCATTCGGGAATATGGTGGCGACGCATTTGAATATGGTGAACCTGATGATATTACTTCGATGAGCAGTGCGATTGTTCGAGCCCTTGCCGCACCAGATAAAGTGCGCAGCGCGCATAATCGATTAGCGGGGATCGCAGGGATCGATCCAATGGGGAAAACGTTACAACGGCAATTTCATGCGTTGTTTTAAAAGGGGTCAAGAGGAGGGTTGTTCATGGATGTTGCATCGTTTCCGTTTCGGCGAAATCATCGAGACGTCTTCATTGTGGGAACTGGAGATTGCGCCCAAAAAGTAAAGCAGACACTTTCTTGGCTGAGAGTAAAAGTTACAGACCAAATTTCAGCTTCGGAACTAGAAAATCGCATTTGCGAAATTCGAAGTGATTTTGTTGATCCGTATTTTATCGTTGCAGATGAAAAGATGGAGGAATCCACCGATTTCGTTTCTTATTTAGATATCAAAACATGGGCAATGGATTTGTTTCATTTTCCAGAGACGATGCATGCGTATCGGGATTTTATTCGGATTACATTTGATGATTTTATGATAAGTGAATTTTGCACTAAAAATGGATTACACATGCGCATGGGTACGCATCGTCAAGATCTAGTGCTCGGAGAGATGGTCCGAGGTAATATGCGTTTTTGTCCGATGTTGAATTTGGAAATTGATAATTTACAACGACATATTACGCCACATGCTAACCTTTTGGATGCTGGAGCTAATATTGGGCTCGTTACCATTCCAAATGCGCTTCAAGAATTGACCGCAACAATTTATAGTGTGGAGCCAGACCCTACGAATTTCTTTATCTTGAGATTAAACATGATCCTTAATGATGTTCGAAATGTCCATTTGTTTCATTGTGCCATCGGAAAAGAGGTGGACACGATTCGAATGTTTTTAAGTGCAAGTAATTTCGGAGATCATCGGTCAGTTGTACCACATGAAAAAGATCTTGGGCGAATGGAAGCGACGAGTTTCTTGGTTCCGAAATTCAATTTATACCATTTAGATTTTTTTCAAAAGAAACAATTGAAGTTTGATTTTGTGAAAATAAAAACGCAGGGCACAGATGTTGAAATTTTGGAATCGATTCTTGAAATGATTCAGCCGGAAGCAATGGTGTCCCTGGCATTTTCGCCAAATCATATTTCAGAAAATGGAACGACGAATGTATTTATAAGACATGTATTGGAACAATTTGATATTTTGGGTACAATTGAAAAAAGTAGTCCTGATCAACTGGTTACGGCTGATTTAGAAGGGATTTGTGCGTATTTCGAAAAAGGATCAATTGAATATAAAGGATATTGTGACATCGTATTGCGTAAAAAATTGAAAACGGAAATTCTCATTTCTTAACCAAAATAAAAAGGTATCTGTTACATGAAATCATGTAATGGATACCTTTTTATCAATTTGCTTCGTTGATGACAAAATCTTCTGTGTGGTGATATTTGAGTGCATCTTCCCAATTCATACAGAGACGAACGACGTCTTCTTCGACCAATTCTGATCCGGTTTGCACTTCGATTAGTTGTAAATTGGTTAATGCTTTGATGCCATGTCGGTCACCGCATGCAATTTGAAGAACGGTACCGGGACCTACAGTCATCACGACCTCGTTATGCAAAAATTCACCCGTCCCGCTAATGATGGTCCATACTTCACTTCGCTTAAAATGTTTCTGGTAACTTAAGTTTTTTCCTGCGTGGACGCCGATGCGCTTGGTAAGCACTTCAGTTTGGTCGTCGATTTTAATGAAGTCAAGTACGCGGTAAAAGCCCCAGCGACGTTCTTCGAACATCGGACGGTGCTCATGACCTTTCATCAGTTCTTTGACGCGAGGACTTGCATTTTTGTCGGTAATGAGAATACCGTCTGGACTTGCCGCAACGACGATGTTGGGAACTTCGAGTACCGCAATCGGGATATCTAGTTCGTTAATAATGTGAGTATTAATAGAATCGAGACAACCCCATACATTACCAACTTGTTGAACGGCCATTTGGTCGGTCAACGTGTTCCACGTACCGAGGTCTTTCCATTCGCCAACATAGGGAAGGAATACGACCGTGTCGGCTTTTTCGACGATTTCATAGTCAAAGCTGATTTTTGGCATTTTATGATAATTTGAATAAATCTCTTTATAGGTGCTTGGCAGTGCGCGTTCTTTTAACTTTTCACGAATATAACCAGCTCGGAAAGAGAACACGCCGCCGTTCCAATACGCATTCATTTTGAGTAATTGTTCGGCATATTCTTCCGTCGGTTTTTCGGTAAATTGTTTCACTTTTGGAATGCCATTGATGGATGCGTCGGTTTGTTCGGGCACGATGTATCCGTATTTTTCCGAGGGAAATGTTGGTTCGATCCCTATGAGGGCAAGTTCTGCTTGCGTTTTGTCTAACGCTGGTTGTAGTTCTCGTAATTTACTGAAAAAGTCGGATTCGACATAGGGGTCAACTGGGATGACAACAATTGTTTCGTTTTCCGAAACATGATGCACGTCCAATAAAGCAGTGACAGCCAATGCAATTGCCGGAAACGTGTCACGACGAAACGGTTCGATTAATGTTTGAATCTCGTTACCTAGCTGACTTTGAATCATATCGATTTGCGCCTTATTTGTTGCGATGAACATATCATTGGCAAGCCCGACTTCTTTGAGTTGCCGAAAGACGCGCTGAACCATCGATTCCAGCACGGGTTCGCCATCGAGACCGATTTCTGCTGAGGGAAGTAGTTTTAGAAATTGTTTGGAACGCGCGTCGTTAGATAATGGCCATAGTCGTTGCCCAGAACCGCCGGATAATAAAATCAGCTTCATAAGGTAATGCTCCTTTTTGATCTGACGAATGATTCAGGGCCATGGTCGAACGATTCGTCAACACGTTTTTTGCTCAAAAAAACCTCTAATACTATTAACGACAAAATTTAAATTTTCATTAGTTAATCCAGGCCAACTTGGCAAATTGATGCCGCGTTTTGATAGATTTTCTGCAACTGGATGTTGCTCGTTTGAGCCAGCATACATCGGTAGCTCGTGTAGTGGATAGAAGACAGGCCGAGTTTCAATTCCATGCAAAGCGAGATGATTTCGTAACGGGTCGCGCTCCGCAGGATCATCGAGTAAAATCGAACACATCCAATAGGAGTGTTCAACGTCAGGAGATTCGCGATGAGTGATTAATGGGAAACCAGTTAATTGTTGAGCATAATATAAGGCAATTTGTCGCTTTGCATTCAAAAAAGTTTCGATTTGTTCGAGCTGTGCAAGTCCAATCGCCGCACAAATGTTTGTCATTCGATAATTATAGCCAATGACATCGTGCCAATATTCTTTCGTGGCGGAGACGCCCTGGGATTTATAGCGTTGGCATTTTTCATAGAGAACAGGATCGTTCGTTACCACCATGCCACCTTCACCGGTAGTGATGGTTTTGTTGCCAAAAAAGCTAAACGTAGAGAGCTGTCCAAAAGTGCCAACATGGCGGTTTTTATATTTTGTGCCGAGTGCTTCCGCACAATCTTCGATGAGAAAAAGATTGTTGGTATGTGCGATGTTGCAAATTCGGTCCATATCACACGCGTGACCATATAGGTGTACGACCATGATTGCCTTTGTACGTGGAGTGATTTTGGCATTCAAATCATCCGGATCGATCTGCCATGTATCGGCTAACGAATCTGCCAATACCACCGTCGCGCCGGTATATAAAATCGCATTTGCCGATGCGATATAAGTAAATGCGGGGACAATGACTTCATCGCCAGGACCAATTCCAAGTGCAACCAGTGCTAAATGAAGTGCAACCGTGCCGTTGGAAACGGAAGAAGCATAATTCGAACCGATGTATGTGGCAAATGCTTGTTCGAATTGGCCGACGTATTTCCCTTTTGACGATATCCATGACGATTCAAGACAGTCAAGTACATATTCTTTTTCGTTGCCAGATAGTAATGGTTGATACACCGGTATTTTCATGTTAGATTCCCCCGTTTACGAAATTCATCAAAATGCCGACATATAGGTATGAAGTAATATATAATTTAACAAGATTTAATTCTATGTGAAATATTGAAAAAAGGAAGATCTATTTTTCTTGGATCGGGGAGCATACATGACGAAAAAAGCGTTCATTACCGGAATCACTGGTCAGGATGGTGCATACCTTGCTGAACTGTTGTTGGAAAAAGGATATGAAGTGCACGGCTTAAGACGACGTTCATCTACGTTTAATACGATTCGGATTGATCATTTATATAAAGGAAAAACAGAAGAGCATCCACGATTTTTTTTACATTACGGCGATTTAACAGACTCTGGAAACTTGTTGCGGATTATTCAGCAAATTCAACCGGATGAGATTTATAATTTGGCTGCACAAAGTCATGTGATGGTATCTTTTGAGACGCCAGAGTATACGGCGAATGCGGATGCGATCGGCACTCTGCGTATCCTTGAAGCGATTCGCATTTTGAATTTGCAAGAGAAAACGAAATTTTATCAGGCATCCACGAGCGAAATTTATGGTAAAGTACAAGAAATACCGCAGAAAGAAACAACACCTTTTTATCCGCGTAGCCCCTATGGGGCAGCCAAATTGTATGCATATTGGATTACAGTCAACTACCGAGAAGCATACAATCTTTATGCATGCAACGGAATTTTGTTCAATCATGAATCACCGATTCGCGGTGAAACGTTCGTGACACGCAAAATCACACGTGCGTTGGCGCGTATAAAACTCGGATTACAAGATCAATTATTTATCGGCAACTTGGATGCAAAACGCGACTGGGGACATGCAAAAGATTATGTTGAAGCCATGTGGCTGATGTTGCAACAGGAGGAAGCAGAAGATTTCGTCATTGCAACCGGCGAAGCGCATACGGTGCGAGAATTTATTGAATATGCTTGTGATGCGATTGGAATTTCAATTCAGTGGCAAGGGAGCGGCGTCGAGGAAAAAGGAATTGACACCGCGACGGGGAACGTGTTTGTCGAAGTGGATCCGAAATTTTTCCGGCCGGCCGAAGTGGAATTTTTACTTGGTGATCCATCCAAGGCCAAGCAGAAACTAGATTGGGCACCGAAAGTGACATTCAAGGAATTGGTGACCTCGATGATCCAAGCGGATGTGCAAGCCGCAGAGCGAGACTTGTATTTGCAACAAGCTGGATATGTGACACAAAACTATTACGAATAGATTGAGGAAAAGCGATGACGAAAATCGTAGGCGTTGGACCGCATTATCGATCATTTTTGCAACATCTCGGAAAAGAAGAGCCAGGGCGTCTGCTTGTTTTTGTGAAACCATGCACGACTGTGATTCAAAACGGGATGCCAATTGAAATCCCAGCAGATCTTGAAAAAGTAAATGCTGAAGTTGAAATTGGTATTCGAATTTGTAGAATGGTCCGCAAAGAGACTTTGGCAGAAGTTACCGCAGTACCAGCGATAGATGGTTTATTATTGTGCGGTGATATTACCGCGACCGAGTCACATGCATTTGGGATGGGGAAAATATATGATACGTTCACACCATGCAGTGAGGTAGTTGCGTATCATCCTGGACAATCGATTCGCATCATGGGGTACCTCAATGATGTCGTTCAACAAGATGCAATGAGCGAAGAGATGACATTCAATTTCGAAGAAATTGTAGCGTATTGTTCACAGGTATTGACCCTAGAAAAAGGCGATATCATTTTGAGTGGTACACCAGCAACCCCGTTTCGGATTCAGCCAGGTGATCATGTGCGATTCGAAAGTCCGCAACTCGGAACGCTAATTCATGCTGTAATCAGCGCATCCTGAGCGAATTCAACGATACATTACATTGGAGGAGATCACGTGAAAGTTACAAAAACATTTTCGCAAATCAAAGCAGCAAACATCGTGATATTTGGAACGGGTGCGGCTTCTTCAAACGTAATTTCATTTATGAAAAACCATTTTGAATTAGAAGCGAGTGCTTTTCTTGATAATGATCGATCGAAAAGTGGTTCCGTATTTCAAGGGAAATCAGTGTATCATCCGGATTGGATTGCAAAGCAGTCCGTAAATGATTTATTTATCGTTGTCGCTAGTAGTTACTATACCGAAATTTCGAAACAACTTTCGGAGATGGGTATGGCAGAATATACACACTTTGTGAATGGATTGGAATGGACAAAATCATTCGAGAAAATGATTTTGTCAGCCTATTTTGAGCCAGAAAAGAAATCAGAGACATCCAAAGTACGTGAGCGTTTGGCTGTATTTTGTACCGGTGATGGGATGGATGTCGGGTATGGCGGCGATCCGATTCATGAATCGGCGATTTGTATGGATTTACCGAAAAAATATGCAAGTTATTTGAATCATCCACAGCACTTGAGTGGGGATGCGACGAATTTGCGATGGTTTCGTGATGGTGTGTTGGACTTTGTGTATTCATCGCATGTTCTTGAAGATTTTGAAGATACGTTGTCGGTTGCGCGGGAATGGTTACGCGTGGTGAAACCAGGTGGACATTTGGTGTTATTTTTACCGGACGAGCAGACGTACCGTAACTATTGTGTTTCGCAAGGTAAACAACCGAATCAACATCATATCCATGAGCATTTTGGATTGGCGTTTTTGAAAGATAAATTGAGTGAGCTTGACGGGATTGAATTTATTCACGAAGCATTTCCGGTTGAAATTTATAGTTTTGAATTGGTGATTCGCAAGTTATGAGTAAGCAAAAGGCAGTTTTTTTGGATCGGGATGGAACGATCATAGTGGATCGTAATTATCTAAGTGATGCCAGCCAAATTACTTGGTTGGAGGGGTGCCAACGCGCACTGCGGCAAGCAGTTGATGCAGGTTATGTTTTGGTTGTGGTTACGAATCAGTCCGGCGTAGCCAGAGGTTTGATTCAAATGGATGAACTCGAGCTCATCCATCGTGAAATGCAGGAACAATTGGAAGAAGCAGTACAAGTTCGGATTCATCAATTTTATGTTTGTCCGCATCATGAGCAAGGTGTGGTTAAAGCATTACAGCTTAGGTGCGACTGTCGTAAACCGGGACGAGCACTCTTCGACCAAGCAATCCTTGATTGGAACATCGATGTTACGAATTCCATTGCCATTGGTGACCGCGTGCGAGATTTAATTCCTGCAGCAGCTTGTGGCGTACAGCAACTCTATTTGTTTGAATCGGATCAGGATTCGCAAGTGGAAATTGAAGAGGCACTTAAATTGCTCGAATCAATCAAGAAAGTAAAATCGTGGACAGAGATTAACTTTGACTGGATGTGAACAGAGAGATGGACTTTATCACACAGCAATTTCAACAACGGGCTGAACTCATCGAACAAACGAGAATCAACTGCAGTCCGCAAATTTCTCAAATCATTGATTTGATCTGCCAAGCGTTCAAGAGCGGAAACAAATTATTGTTGATGGGAAATGGCGGGAGTGCGGCGGATTGTCAGCATATGGCGGCGGAATTTGTCGGTCGGTTTGAACGGGAACGAGCGGCTTGGCCGGCGATTGCGCTGACGACAGATACGTCCATTTTGACTGCGATCGGAAATGATTATGGGTATGATCACGTATTTTCTCGGCAAATTGAAGCACTGGCGAATCCTGGGGATGTCGTATTTGGTATTTCTACATCTGGGAATAGTGTAAATGTCGTTCGCGGATTTGAAGCGGCGATTCAAAAAGGGAGTTCCCTCGTTGCGTTGACCGGTGGACATGATTCGCGAATGAGCGAACTTGCACAGATTGCAATTCAAATCCCGGCAAAACGGACTGCATCGATTCAAGAAATGCATTTGTTTATTGAACATTTGATTTGTGCGGGTGTAGAACTCGCGATGGTGAAAGAAGGGGATTGCTCATGAGACTGAAACCATCGTTAACGATCGGTGTCCTCGGTGATATCATTCTCGATCAATACATAATTGGTGAGACGAATCGAGTGTCTCCGGAGGCCCCTGTACTTGTCGTGTCGCATCAACAAACGAATTTGGTACTCGGCGGCGCATCCAATGTTGCGAATAATTTACTGGGACTTGGGGCGACCCCAGTTCTTTTTTCCGTTGCTGGGACAGACGATGCCGGAGAACGTTTACAGTCTGTTATGAAAAATAGGGGGCTGACAACGCAGGGCATTCTTTTTGAAGCGAACCGCATCACGACGGAAAAGACGCGCGTCATTGCTAATCATCAACAAATTGTACGCATTGATCATGAGGACGCTGCGCAAATTCCTGCAGATCTGGAAAATCGTCTATTCGAACGTGTCCAAGCTGCTGCTGCTTCGTTGGATGCATTGATTATATCTGATTATCAAAAAGGCGTATGTACAAGAGCAATCGTCAAACGATGTATTGATTTAATGAACCAATATGATAAACCTGTTTTTGTGGATTCAAAAGCGGTTGATTATTCTGGTTTCCGTGGTGCATTTTGTGTAACGCCAAATGTAAAAGAAACAGAACAAATTGTTGGATTTCCTTTGCGGGATGAGGCGGAAGTCATTCGTGCGGCACAATGGATACAAGGACAAACGGACATTCCGCATGTGCTCATTACGCGAGGCAAAGATGGTGTGACGTTACTTTCAGATGTAGACGTTCGTCATCAAAAGACATTAGCAAAAACAGTTTTTGATGTATCTGGTGCAGGCGATACGGTCGTGGCGACATTAGCAATATGTATATTATCAGATTTGAACTGGGAAGATGCGCTTGTAATGATCAATCTTGCAGCAGGTATTGTCATTGGCAAACAAGGCACTGTTGCAATTACCTATCAAGAATTAGCGCAAGCTTATTTTGATTCTCATGGTGAAGTGCATGAGAAAATATGGTCACAGCAAGAATCAGCGGTGCGTGCGGCGGATTTGAGAAACAACGGGGTTAGGCTGACCTTTACGAATGGATGTTTCGATTTATTACATAGTGGACATCTCCATATGCTACGTCAATCCAAAAAAATGGGAGATTTCCTGATCGTGGGTATGAATTCGGATGCCTCCGTGAAACGATTAAAGGGAGATAGTCGTCCAATCGTTTCGCAAACGGATCGAGCGATGATGTTAGCGTCGTTAAGTTTTGTTGATGCGGTCGTTATTTTTGATGAGGATACACCGCTCAAAACCATTGAACGGATTCGTCCCGACGTGCTCGTGAAAGGGCAAGATTATCAACTGCATCAAGTAATTGGTGCAGATGTCGTGATGAGTTATGGTGGACGAGTGGAATTGATTGAGTTAAAAAAAGAGTATTCGACGACCGGCATTGTGAATAAAATCAAAACCAATGTGCAAGCGTGAGGTGATTCGATGAAAATCCTGATCATCAAAAACGATGGCATCGGCGATTTGATTTTGACTTCGGGGATCATTGCCTCGATTGCAGCGCAACCAGGATATGAAGTTGATTTGGTCACGTGTGAAGCGAGTAAGGAAATTGCAACACAAATTCCGGGACTACATTCGGTATCGTATGTTTCAAGAGATCAGATTTCTTTTTTGAATATCGGAGACGCGGACAAACAGGTCCTGCAACGTCTTTTGAAGATAAAATATGATAAAGCGATTGTACTGCGCCGATTTATTCGGCAAAGTACGTTCGTGATCATGAACTATGTGCATGCCAAGGAGAAATTTTGTTTTTGGCAATACCCATCGAATGTAAGCACGGCTGTAGCGGAAGAGGAATCGATGGGTTGGACACATATTCAAGGAAACGAGCGAACGTTGCATGAACTTGAATATTATCGTGACGTGTTACAAAACGTGTTTGAATTTGATTTGTCCTTAAAGCCGTCGTTAGGATTTTCGGTCGACCCTAATCAGATCCAACGAAACGAAAAATCAATTGGGATGATTTTATCAGGGGCATCTTCGAGATGGCCGATGGAAAACTGGAAGCGACTAATCCTTCAAATCATCGCGGACAATTGGACGGTGTCGCTTTTCGGTGGACCGGAAGATCGGCCGTTTGCGGAGGAAATGAAAAAAAACATTGGCGGCGTGCGCGCTTTTGCAGGAAAATTGACGTTCGAACAATCGGTCGATGAACTTAGCAACCAATCGATTGTCGTTGGTAATGATACGGGCTTGACACATTTGGCTGGAATGTATTCGCAAACGTTATTAGTGATTCAAGGCGGCGGGACCTTCGGTAGATTCTTTCCTTGGCCTGAAACGATTCATGATCAATATTTGGTATACCGACCAATGAAATGTTTCGATTGTGATTGGCGCTGCAAACTAGACGTCAGGGAATGTATTGAATTGATTACGGTGGAAGATGTTTATGGTGCGATACGTCGCATTGAAAATAAATCACAAATTGAAAAAAACATTGTCCTTGGTCCTTGGGCTGGGGCGTATCAATTGGCTTGGAAACGCGGTGGAGGAATTCAAAATGGATTACGCAGCACTATTACAATTGATTGTACACATTAAAAAGTCTTCGAATGTTTATATTTTTGGGACGGGTCGGGGCGGCAAAGCGTTGTGTGATTTTTTGACGTGTATTGGAATCCGTGTGAACGGGTTTATCGATAATCATCCATCGAAACACGGTCAATTATTGCAAAATGTGCAGATCCATCCTGCGAATGTTCTTTCACCGTTTCAATCCGATCGTTTGATACTTGTTGCAAGTATTTATTTTCATGACATTGCCGACCAACTGGAGCAATTCGGTTATCATGAAGGGGTGCATTTTGTGGATGCGCTCACGTTGTCTAATATTCCTGAACCGGATAACAAAGGAACGAGTACGACATCTAGATCTTATCGGAAGTTGGTAAAGCAAGCACTTTCCGAACTCGAAAAAGGAATACCGTGGGAGGAAGAAATTCATAAACCAGAATACCGTGCAATGGATGAGACGTTTATTGCAATGATTTATTTGGCTAATGCAATCTCGCTACATGTACCGACAAGCATTTTGGATATGGGTGGCTATTTTTTTGATCCAGTTTTAAACGTGTATTTGGGAGATCATGTGAAATTATTTGATTCAGCAGATCTTCAAGGACACTCCGAAGAGCGATTTGATTTGATTACATATCGAGCAATCGACGAACCATTCGATATCCACGATTTGGCCGAGAAATTAACCTGCGAAGGGCGATTGATCGTTTTTAACAGTACGAACGTACTTTCCACTAAAGAAGCGTTGCATGATCGGGTGAGCATTAGATCAAAACGTGTTGGGAATCCGTTCGAAAAACAATTGTGGATTCATGAAATCGTAAATGAGGCTGAAGTACAGGGGTGAACTGATGAAATTACAAGGGTTGAACCAATTTGTTTCATTTTTGAAATTAAAGGGTCTCATCTATATATTTGGTACAGGCAAAGCGGGGATGGAATTAGCGAAGTTTTTGGGGATTTGCGGAATTCCGGTTGCGGGATTTTTAGATAATAATGTACGTAATCAAAAGACGAACGTACTCGGACAGATGGTTTATAACCCTGAAATGATCAAGGAAATGAAAGAACCTTTTTATCTATTGATCGCAAGTTCATTCTTTGTTGAAATTGAATCTCAACTAATTGAATATGGACAACGTCCCATGCTCGATTTTGTGAATGTGATGCCACTCATTATGGATGGTTTTTTTCCGCGAAGACAAAACCCAATGAACCCATACGTTGACGATTTGGATCAACTTTATGTTGAATTGTCAAAATGCCGTGAGCGAATCGCTAGTAACGCATCATGGGATGAAGTCGTGAAATCTCCATTTGCTAGCAGTCACGGCGAACGATACGCGGAGTATCCTTTTTTGATGCAATGGTTTCGAGATCATCAACCGCAAGAAATATTGGATGTTGGATGTGTGTTGAACAATCGGAATATTAATCCCTCCATTTCGTCGGCAAGTAAATTATCGTTTTTGAATCCGGCGAAGGAAACATTGATTCGCCAAGATGCGGATTATTATGTGATGCCTTTGCAAGATGCTTCACTTGGAAAGACATTTGATTTGGTGACCTGTTTATCTACGATTGAGCATTTTGGGATGGACAATTCGAGGTATGGATTTGATTCCTTTGATTTGGGTTGGGACTGGAATCGGTGTATCGAGGAGTTTTTGAATGCAATTCATTCCTTGTATGAATTAACTTCTCCAGGCGGTACGTTGATCGTGAGTTGTCCATATGGTCAAAAAGAGTTTGTGATTATGCCCCCAATCGTCGGTGTACGAACAGCACAAGTCATTCATGCTGAACATATCGAGGCATTTCAAGAGCGATTCGGTCATTTGAATAATCAAATTCATCTGCTACGTTTGACCGGTGATGGGTGGATTCCATCTGTCATTCAAGATGATTATGAATCGTATGGAACCATCGGACCGGGTGCATCTGGATTAATCATTTTACAGATCCAAAAATAAATTTGTTTTGAGAAACGTGTTGGGAGCGCTTAAATGAATATCCAACGATTGCAAGCATTAAAACATATTGAGGTTATTGGACAGGAAAAAATCGCAAATGAATATCTTCCGATGGTGCAAGAAATCCTCGGTGTGCCGGCACGCGTTGTTACAGAAGTGAAGCAAATTGAGCATGATCTGCAAAATCAGGTTGATCAACGATTGTTTACGGGATATCTGTTCATTTCAGGTGATTGGCGATCAACGTATGACGCGATTATTCGAGCGGGAGTGCCTACTGAACATATCATCTCTGGGATTGAGCTGAAGACGTTTTATCAGACGCAACATTATGAAATGATGAAACAAAGGCTATCTGATTTGAAATGCAATACTGAAAAAGAGTATGAAGTAGTGGTTTGGGGTACCGGTTCTGCATTTGTTAGCGCAAAAGCAGAATTTGATCGATCAATGAACTTGTCGATTTCTTTTTTTGTTGATAATAATCAAAACAAATGGGGAACCACGTTTGAAGGTTGCGAAGTAAAGTCTCCAGAAGCTTTGATTGTGAATCAGAACGATGGGGACGAGAAAAAAGATACATATGTTTTTATCTTTAGTCAGTTTTCGGAAGCAATCCAAGTGCAGTTGAAGGAATTTGGCGTCCCAACGGAATTTGTTTTTCCGTATGAATGGATTCAAGAATTTTTGAACGAGCGAAGTAGTGAATTGCGTAGACTGAGTGCAATAAATCCGACGCATACAAAAGTGGATATTCATGCGATGTATGAGTCCTATATGCGGTCCTTTTCGAATGTTACGTATCGAGATATCGATTTGGTGCATGTGTTTGCTACACGGTTTTGCGGATATATGGATTATCGATACCAACTGGAAGTGCACCGTTTTTTACCGGAACCACCAAAGCAATTGAAGTTTCGCTTGGAGGGAAATGGACCAATTTTTGCGACGAATTTGCTGACAAAACGTGAAGATATTCGTGAACTTTTCAATAGCCACTTCAAATATTTGCAGGAAATGACGACATTCTTAATAAGCGATGTTTATGATACCTATCCGGAAACGAGCGAGTTAAACGAATTGATGTTTCAGCCGGACCCGCGTTCGGAAGAAGACACGACAAGTTGGAATCGAACGGTTCGTGAATGTTTAGGGAAGTTGAATTGTTTAGTGAGCGAAGAAGATGCTGCATGGTTTTGTAGGTGGTTTGCGTATTTCCGCAGTGTTGTCGATTATTTTTATACGTTGATGGAGAATCGTTCCTTTGTTTGTTACATTTCGATTAATGATGTAATGGCAGAAGAGAATATTTTAACGCAAATTTGCAACTTAAAAGGCATACGTACTTACACCCTGCAACATGGTTATTTTCCTAACACTGCGGCCCCGGAGCAAGTTAGTTCGATGTCGCTCGTATATTATTTTAATCATGCAGCGCACGAGTTTTTGATTTGGGGGAAAGGTTTCGAGGAACATTTGGAGATCAACGGGATTTCTCGTAACGTCATGCATGTGCTTGGTAATCCGAAATATGATCACACGCGAGATGAGTTTCGACGTTTGTTTATGCGAAATCAATTTGCCGAGAAAAAAATATTCACCGTCATTTTTGTCTCCCCAATATTTAATGAAATCGCGATCAATCAAGCGATGGTGCGGCATGCGGTGGAAATTACGAAACGATTTGGTATGAAGTTTATTCTCAAATTGCATCCATTTACGAAATGGAGTGCATATAAACATATGGATTTAGAAGGTTGCATCGAGATTGTTCATACGGAGGAAACGTCGCTAAGTGTATTAAAACGCTCCGATTTTTGTATTCTCTCGAATTCAACTGTGTTTTATGAGGCGATTTTGCATCAAATTGTACCTTTTGTTTATGACGATCGGCAATCGCATCAATTTATCGATTCCTCACTCGGTACGTATTATTCCGAGGAACTAGAGATCATGAAGATGTTGGAATTGTTGCAATCGGACGCGGGGTATCGAGGGATGCAAAATGCGATGGAACGAGTTGCCTATCAATATTTTGAAGTGAACGAGCAACGTCCATCGGAACGATATGCACAATTTTTCAAACCATTACTTGGAGGTGCAGGGCCCAATGACTAAAAAACTGGTTGCGATGATTCCGGCTAGACTTGGCAGTAAGCGGATCCCGAAAAAAAACCTCAGGTATTTATTAGACAAGCCATTGATTCAATATGTTATTGAGCTGACGAAGCATTCGAAACGGTTTGATGGCGTATGGGTCAATAGCGAAAGTGAAGAAATTGGTGCATTCGCAACCGCGCAAGGTGTATATTTTCATCAGCGACCGATAGAACTAAGTTCCGATCAAGCGACGAATCAACAGTTTACCGCTGAGTTTTTGGAAAAGCACGAATGCGAGTATGTCGTGATGATCAATTCGACCTCACCGCTACTCACCCAAGACACACTTGAGCGATTTGTGGAGTTTGTAAATGCTAGTGACTACGATACCATTTTTACGGTTATCGATGAAAAGGCGGAAAGTTTCTTTCGCGGTGAACCGATCAATTTCGATGTGAATCGTAAAGTGAACAGTCAGTTGCTTGAACCTGTACAGAAAATCGTATGGGCCATGACTGCATGGAAACGCGAAACGTTTCTCGCCTATCATTTCCAGAACAAATGCGGAACATATGCGGGGAATATCGGTTTATTTACAATCCCGAAAGACGAATCATGTGATTTGGATACGATGGAAGATTGGGCGATTGCCGAGGGCATGCTAACGGCACGCAAGATGACGGAACGACCGGTACAATTTTGGGAAAGAAGTGATGCAGTATGGAACTAACGTATTTGAACTATGTAAACGAAGTTGCACAATCACTAAAAAAAGCGACCTTTACGGATGGTAACTTTCAAGCGTTGTCAGAAGAAGATGCGATGAATGCATGGGTAGACCTGACATCGGAAGTGAAAGAGGCCGGTCGATTTGTGTTTTTGATCGGAAATGGAGCTAGTGCGACGATGGCAAGTCATTTTGCTGCGGACATTTCAAAAAATGGGATGATTCGCGCCATGAGTTTGAATGACCAAGCGTTGCTGACTGCGATTGGCAACGATAATGGATACGAAAATGTTTTTTCGATGCAGTTATATCGCTATGCAAGCAAAGGGGATTTGCTTGTTACTGTAAGTAGTTCTGGTAATTCGCCGAATATTATCAAAGCATTGCATGCAGCTGAAGATATCGGTATGAATATCGTGACATTGTCTGGATTCAAACCGGACAATCAGAGTCGTCCGTTCGGTAAAATTAATTTGTATGTTCCGGCACTTTCTTATGGGATCGTAGAATGTAGCCATAATATTGTATTGCATTGTTGGATGGATCGATTGGAGAAGCTAACAAAAATCCCTTTCCTTGAGGGTGTATGACCTATTGAATATTGATCTGGATATTGAGCCAATTCATTGCGAAATTGAATATGGCTCAATTGGATTTTAAATAAGACAGGAATGATAACGATGACTCTTAAAGTAGCAATCGGACCTTCTAGTTTTTCGGCGGACGATTCGCGGCCGTTGCAAATGCTAAAAGATGCAGGAATTGAAGTGATTGCGAATCCGTTTGGTCGGCGTTTAACGGAATCGGAAATTATTGAACACTTACAGCATGCGGATGGCTTGCTTGCGGGGTTGGAGCCGCTTAATTCTAAGGTGCTTTCAGCCGCTCCTCGATTGCGCGCGTTGACACGCGTGGGCATTGGCATGACAAATGTGGACGTGCATGCAGCAGAGCGTCTCGGGATTTCCGTCGCGAATACGCCAGAAGGTCCGACGGAAGCGGTCGCTGAATTGACGTTGACCGTGCTTCTTGATTTTTTACGCAATCCGAAGCTTTACGACGCGGACGTGAAAAAAGGTGTTTGGAATAAACGAGTGCTTCGTGGATTACGCGGCACAAAGGTTTTGATGATTGGTTTTGGGCGAATTGGTCGTCGTGTGGCCGAATTGATGTTGGCATTTGGTGCGGAGTTGTTTGTCTATGACCCATATCTAAATGTGGCTGATGTGATTGAGATGAATGTGCGATTCGTTGGGCTGGAGGAAGGGTTGAAACAGGTAGAAGTTATTTCACTCCATGCCTCAGGCGATCAAGCGATCCTAGATGAATATGCGTTCGGATTGATGCAAGATGGTGTGCTGATTTTGAATCCATCGCGCGGGGAGTTAATCGATGAGCAGGCCTTGTTATCGGCACTCGATCACGGAAAAGTATCGCGAATTTGGATGGATGCGTTTTGGAAAGAACCGTACACAGGCAAGTTGATTAATTATGAGCAGGCATTGCTCACACCGCATATTGCGACATACACAAGGCAATGCCGATTGGATATGGAAATGAAAGCAGTAGAATTATTATTAAAACAGTTGGGGGTGTAGTCTTGGATGGACAGGTCATAGATGCATTTGATTATGCACAGCATGTCGCAAAAGAAATCGGCGAGTTGTTATCGGCGCATCTGTACCAGCCGGAAGACGAACTCTCCAATACGGCAAAAGACGTAAAAGTAAAACAAGATTTGTGGTCGGAACAGCATATTCGTGCGATGCTTCAATCGCGGTTTTCGTGGGCAATACTAGGGGAAGAACTCGGATGTTCAGAGGTAGAACAACGAGCGATGGAACGAGACTTTTACTGGGTCGTAGATCCACTCGACGGAACCGTGAACTATAGTAGGGGTATTCCATTCTTTGCGGTATCGATTGGGTTATGGCACGGCAATGATCCTGTTTTTGGTGTCGTGTATGATGTGTACCATCGGACGATGTATGCGGGACGCGTGGGAGCTGGCGCGACGAAGAATGGTCAAGAGTTGAAGGTATCTTCCGTGCAATCGCGCACAAAAGCGGTCATTTGTACCGGGTTCCCAGCAGCACATCATTTTCAAGTGGATCAGATGAACAATTACTTTAAAGAAATTTTTGAATTCCAAAAAGTACGGATGATTGGTTCGGCGTCACTTTCGCTGGCGCTCGTTGCAAGCGGGAGCGCGGACGCGTACTGGGAAGAACATATCCGTTTTTGGGATGTTGCGGCGGGTCTTGCACTTGTGAAGGCTGCGGGTGGCGCGATTTCATTCGTACCACATCTGCATACGAAATGGACGATGACCGTACACGCGGCGGCGAGTGAAAAATTGTTTGGTGAGGTGATGATGCATGATCCGTTATGAATATTTGGATGATTCCATTCAGGAATCGGACATTCATCCGAATCATTTGTTTGAACAAGAAAAAAAATTAGCGGAGCAATTTGTTCGAGGGTTAC